>NZ_VOIQ01000017.1 GCF_010470675.1 Desulfovibrio sp. JC010 | reverse complement strand
TCAGCCGCCGCTGTCAATCATTAATTTTCATGTTCTCTCAAAATAATTTTTCAATGATCCCGGCACTTTACTTTCGCTCAGTGCGGAGTCGGAAACTATACAAACCGACTCGTGAAGTCAACCGTTTTGTGCCCGGTTTAGGCAAAAAAAATCTCCGCTGTGCTGCGCCCGTTCAGGGCCGTCGTCAGCCGAGGAAAGACGTTTTATGGAAAACTCCTGAAAGGGTCAAGTGGTTTTTGAATTATTGTTTAAATCTATCACGTTATTTCGCACAAAGCGTTTATTTCCGCTGCTTTTTAAGCATTCCTTAATTTAGCCATAAACCAGCGGAACAACCTTCCATATCCAGAATGACAGCAGCAAGGCCCCGAAAACATTCAAAACCATCCCCAGTGCCAGCATCGTCCGCAGCGACATCCCACGCATTTCCCCTACAGCCAGACTATTGCAGGGTGTTGCCACCGGGGTCATGAAGGCACAAGTGGATGCAGCTGAAACCAGAATCATCAGCGGCAATGGATTTAGAGCGTAAGCCGCCCCCACATGGACCATAACGGCAAAGAAAGCCATTGAGACCACAGTATTGCTCAGAAATTCAGTCAGCAGGATTACCATAAAGGCTGTTGCCAGATATATTCCGAATCCCTCGCCGCTCTGGCCCAAGCAATCCAATATAGATGTAAACAGACTTGCGGCCTGCTCATCCAATCTCATTAACCGCACCAGTACGACCAGCACTCCCAGCAACCCCAGAAAGAGCACACCGCGCCTAGGTATTCCTTCAACCAAATCCCGCAATCGCAACAACCTGCTTCCGAAGACATACCCGCAGAATGCTATCGTAAAGGCAGCTGCTGCCAATGACTCATACACCCTGAATTCAGGTACGGCTTCTGCAAGAAACGATGATCCGCTCCAGAAGAGCATAAACAGCCCGAATACATAAAGTCCCCTATGCTGCTTAACCTTTAACGACTCCTCTTCGTACGCATGTATCAACTCAGCATTACACTTAGGCAGGGCAAAACGCACCACGAACCACGCCAGCAAAAGCAGTAGCAACACCAGCGGCACGGCCCACTCGAACCAGTTAAAAAAGGTTATACGTTCACGCCCCGGAATATTGAACAGGTCCAGCGCCCCGATAAGCAGCAGATTGGCCGGACTGCCGATGAGAGACCCCATGCCCCCGATGTTTGCCCCATATATAATGGATAGGGTCAGCGGGGTGGTCATGTTTTGCAGTTCATCATCAAGCTTGCGGATAACCGGGATCATGGCCAGCACAGTAACTGCATTGGGAATGAACATGGAAAGCAGTGCCGAGACAACGATGAGTGACAGAAGCAGCAGGTCCGCCCGGTTCCGGCTGAAGCGCACCGCCCTTGCGGCGATGTATTCCGGCAGCCCCACGGAAGCCGTCACCCGGTAGAGGATATACCCGGTCACGAAAAGCAGGATTAGAGGCAGCCTATCATTTATATATATTGCAGAGAATTCCATGTGCGGTTCACCTTTATTAATTTACCCTTAAATTTCTTGCATGGGTAGGCTCTTTCGTCAACGTTGCGAGAACTCGGACTATTTTGCCAAGTCTCGTTGTTAAGATTGTCAGCAAACTTATTCGCAGCTATTGACGATTGCCACCAAAAGTAAATACTACCTATTCTTTACCTGCCACGGCTTTCAATAACCACCCCACCCCAACTGATAGGGATTCCAAAGGGCCTTGGTCCTTTGGCCGCCGGAGGCGAAATGCGATTATCAAAAAGCGCGAAGCGCATCTAATTCACGCCCCCGCGAGGCCGCCGGAGGCATTCAATGGCAGGGCAACCTGTTAAGGATAATTATGTCAGAATTCGTTCATCTGCACGTCCATACTGAGTACAGCCTCTTGGACGGTGCCATCCGCATCAAGGACCTCTGCCAGCAGGCCAAGGACTACGGCATGCCCGCAGTCGCCATCACCGACCACGGCTCCATGTTCGGTGCGGTTACCTTTTATATGACCGCCATGGATATGGGCATCAAGCCCATCATCGGCTGCGAAGTCTATGTTGCGCCCGGTGACATTGATGACGAACTGGCCCACACCCGTAAAGACAGGAAAGGCCGCTACCACCTCGTGCTGCTGGCAAAAAACCAGCAGGGTTACAAGAACATCATCAAACTCTGCTCGCTGGGTTTCCTTGAAGGCTTCCACTACAAGCCGCGAGTCAGCAAATACCTGCTCAATAAATACAGTGAAGGGGTCATCGCCCTTTCAGCCTGTCTTGCCGGTGAAGTGCCCCGTGCCCTGATGAACGAAGGGCTTGATGCCGGGATCGAGATGGCCAAAGAGTACGAATCCATTTTTCCGGGCAACTTCTACCTTGAAGTGCAGGCCAACGGCCTTGATGATCAGGAACAGCTCAACACCCTGATGTACCAGTGCGCCGAAAAAACAGGTCTGCCGCTGGTAGCCACCAACGACTGCCATTACCTGACCAAGGAAGACTACGAAGCGCACGACCTGCTGCTCTGCATCCAGACCCAGACAACTGTGGATGCGGAAAAACGTTTCCGTATGGGTACGGACCAGCTTTACTTCAAGCCGCAGGAAGAGTTTGAAGAATATTTCGCCCATGTGCCGGAAGCCATCGCCAACACCCAGAAGATTGCCGAGATGTGCAACCTGGAAATCGAGCTGGGCAACTACTACTTCCCGGAATACGAGCTTCCCGAAGGTATGACCATTGAGACAGAGTTTGTAAGACTCTGCAAGGAAGGTCTGAAGAAGCGCATTGAGGCTGCACCGTACGAAATCGATGAAAAGGTATACTGGGAACGCCTTGATTACGAACTGGGCGTCATTAATGAAATGGGCTTCCCGGCCTACTTCCTCATCGTTCAGGACTTCATCAACTGGGCCAAGGACAACCGTATTCCGGTCGGACCGGGCCGTGGCTCTGCAGCCGGGTCCATTGTTGCGTGGGCACTGCGCATCACAAACATCGACCCACTCCCATATGACCTGCTCTTTGAACGTTTTCTCAACGTTGAACGTATCTCCATGCCTGATATCGATGTCGACTTCTGCGAACGTCGCCGTCTGGAAGTAGTTAAATACTGCTCCGATAAATACGGCTGGGACCACGTGGCCCAGATCACCACCTACGGAACCATGAAGACCAAGGCGGTAATCAAAGACGTTGGTCGAGCCATGGGCATGCATTTTTCCGAGACCGATCCCATCGCCAAGCTGGTTCCGGATGATCCGGCGGTAATTGCACAGGGACTGGGGGTCAAGAAGGCCAAGATCACCGTCCCCAACGCGGTGGAAGCCATTCCCGAACTGGGCAACATGGTCGCCACCGACCCGAAAATCGCCAAGCTCATGGACATCGCCACCCGTCTGGAGGGCATGTCCCGCCATGCGTCAACCCACGCAGCCGGGGTTGTTATCTCCGATACGCCCATGACCGACTACCTGCCCCTCTACAAAGGTAAAAAGGGCGAAATCGTGACCCAGTACGACATGAAAAAGGTCGAAAAAGTCGGCCTGATCAAATTCGACTTTCTGGGACTACGCACCATGACCGTTATCGAGGACTGCCTCGACATCATCCGCCTTCAGGACAAGGAAGCCCCGGACCTCGATACCCTGACTCTTGATGATCAGGACACTTTCGATATTTTCTGCAAAGGGGATACGGACGGCGTCTTTCAGGTTGAATCTTCCGGTATGCGTAAGTATCTGCGCATGCTCCGCCCCAGCTGCTTTGAAGACATCATCGCTATGCTCGCCCTTTACCGTCCGGGTCCGCTGGGTTCCGGTATGGTTGATGAGTTCATTAAACGTAAGCACGGCGAAATCGACGTAACCTACCTCTGGCCCACCCTTGAGCCGAGTCTGAAGCCGACCTACGGGGTTATCGTCTATCAGGAGCAGGTTATGGGCGCGGCCATGACCATCGCCAACTACTCACTGGGTGAGGGTGACCTGCTCCGCCGGGCCATGGGTAAAAAAATTCCCGAAGAAATGGCCAAACACAGGGTCCGCTTTGTTGAAGGTGCAAAGGAAAACGAGATCCCGGAACAGGTTGCCAACGACATCTTCGACCTCATGGAACAGTTCGCGGCCTACGGTTTTAACAAATCTCACTCCGCAGCCTACGCGCTGATTTCATACTACACGGCCTATCTCAAGGCCCATTTCCCGGTGGAATTCATGGCGGCACTCATGAGTACTGAAATGAACAACACCGAAAAAATCATCATGTACATCAACGCCTGCCGCGACATGGACGTTACCGTACGCCAGCCGGACATCAACCTCGGCGTGGCCCGCTTTTCCGTGTATGAAGGCGATATCATTTACGGTATGGCCGGAATTAAGAACGTCGGCGAGGAAGCGATCGATGAAATTGTAGAAGAACGCCAGAAAAACGGTCCTTTCAAGGATTTCATTGATTTCATCACCCGCGTGAACCTGCGCCGCGTTACCAAGCGCGTAATCGAATACCTGATCCGTGCCGGGGCCTTTGATTCCATGGGGCTGCCCCGTTCCGGTCTCATCGCTTCTCTTGATAAAGCAGTTTCCTACGGTCAGAAAAAAACCAAGGAAAAAGAATCCGGCATGATCAACATGCTCGACATGCTCGGAGGCGGCGGCGAAGCCGAAGAGGAAGCAGCAACCATCAGCTTTGAAGAATTCAGCATGGCTGAAATGGACGACAAGGAAATGCAGCGTCTTGAAAAAGAAGCCCTCGGCTTCTACCTGACCTGCCATCCCCTGCTTTCCTACCGCAATGAAATGAACCGCCTCGGGTTGCAGACCATTGAAGACTGCCCGAAAATGGTCCACGAAGCACAGGTCAGGCTCGGGGTCATCATCACCGGATACAAAGAGATCATCACCAAGAAATCCGGCAAGAAAATGGCCTTTGCCACCATTGAGGACATGACCGGATCCGGGGAACTGATCATTTTCCCCAAGACTTACGAGGAAGTTCACCAATACCTCGGGCAGGATATCCCCCTGCTCATCAAGGGCAAGGTGGATAACCCGCCGCCCGAGGAAGGACAGGAGGAAGCCCCGGCGGAATCCAAGGTCATGGCTGATGAAATTTCACCGCTGGAAAATGCACAGGCCGGATGCGTGGAAGCAGTGCCGCTTTCCGTACACCACACCCTGTGTACCGATGAGGGAATCGCCGAGCTCAAAGCGATTCTCGCCGGATATCCCGGTTCCGCACCGGTAACCATGCAGATGTTCCTGCCGGACTCAGTCTGTACCCTGCGCCTCGGACACGGCTACAACATCCGCCCCAACGGAGACTTCTGGAAAGAATTCAACCAATGGCGCAAAAACGGGAACGGCAAAGCAAAATTGCAATAAAATTTATGATGCCTCCGGCGGCTGGGGAAGGGGAACTTTTGGGAAAAGTTCCCCTTCCCCAGACCCCATCCCCTCAAAACTTTTTAGTATGCTTCGCATATAGCTTATTAAAACGTTTTGGGATTCTTGCATTAGCCCTTAGGCAAGCGGTCTTCCGCGAGTCTTAGGGATAACGACAGTGGAACAAACCCTTTTGGAAAAGGGTTTAAGGCCCCCGGCAGGGTCGCCGAAGGCAATATCTTTTAATAAAAAGGCGCGATAGCGCATCAAATTGATTTAATTCATAGGAGATATATATGCCTAAGGGAAAATGGAAACTTAAAGTTAAAAAAGACTTCAGTTCAGCGCACCAGCTTCGTAATTACGGCGGCAAATGCGAGAACATGCACGGCCACAACTTCGGTGTTGAGGTTGAGATTGAGGGCGACAGACTTGATTCCAAGGTTGAGATCCTCATGGACTTCAAGGAGCTGAAAAAAGAGCTGAACGCAGTTCTGGACACTCTGGACCACAAACACCTGAACAGTCTGGAATATTTTGAACACCGCAATCCTTCTTCCGAGAACATTGCCCGTTATATTTATGAAGAGATGAAGAAGCGGGTCGAGAGCGAACATGTACGCATGGTCTTTGCTTCTGTTTCCGAAAAAGAAAGTTCCGTAGCAACTTACTTCGAGGAATAGCAATGAAACTGGTCATTCAGAGGACAAGCGGCGGCAAGGTTGAAGTGGACGGAGCCATTGTGGGCGAAATAGGTCCCGGACTTATGGTGCTGGCCGGATTCGGCAAAAACGATACCGAAGAACTGCCCGGCTCTAAAGTCTGGAACACTCTTATCGATAAGATGATCGGGCTGCGCATTTTCGAAGATGAAGAAGGACGCATGAACCGTTCACTGGAAGATATGGGCGGGGACGTGCTGCTGGTTTCCCAATTCACTCTTTACGCATCTTGCAAAAAGGGCCGCAGACCTTCATTCACGGGTGCTGCCGCGCCGCAGCTGGCCGGCGATCTTTTTAACCGTCTGGTGGCGGATGTTACGGAAAAGGCCCCTGCAAAAGTAGCTACCGGGCAGTTCGGGGCCATGATGAATGTTGATTTTGTTAACTGGGGACCGGTGACCATCATACTGGATTCAGAGGATTTTATCTAAAATTTAAGCTTTTACCTTGACTTCCTTTGCGAAAAAGCGAGGATTAGGTATATTAAAATTCATCAATAAAGGCAGCCTGAAAGTTGTAACGTCCGGCGAAACAACCAGATACGTCCGACAGGAAACATGGAGCATTCATGCATCGCTTTGTGCTGGAAGCAATTCCGACCCCTGAAGAAAGCAGGGAAATAGCCCGCAAGGCAATACTCATCCTCAAAGAATTTATTGCGGATGAAAACATTCTCCACGATATGGATCTGGTACTGACCGAAGGATGCTCCAATGTGGCCCGGCATGCTTATGAAAAACATGAAGACTGCAACAGACTGGAACTGACAATTACCGTTCACCCCGAAAAGCATATCATTTTTGAAATTGCGGATTGGGGCAAAGGGTTGTGTTCTAAATCAATAGACTTCTCCATGCCCTCACCGGAAGCAGTAGGAGGACGCGGCATGTTCATCATGTCCGAGCTCATGGATTCATTTGAACTGATCAAAGAGAACGGAAAGAATATCATAAAGCTGACCCGTAAGTTAAAGGAAGAGCAATGGCGGAAGCAATAAGTATAGCAGATGGGACTCTGACCCTTAAGTGCGGCAAAGAGATCACCATTGAGACCATTTATGAGTTCAAGGAACAGGTTGAACAGAAAAGTGAGTCCTCTGAAGTTGAAACTGTTATAGCCGACCTGTCCGAAGCCCGCTTTCTGGACAGTTCAGGGATCGGTTTTCTCGTATCACTGAACTCACGTCTTAAAAGCAACAACAAAAACATGTATCTGCTGCGCCCCAGCGAACAAATCTGCAAAACGTTGGAACTCGTGAGACTCATATCCTTTTTCACCATCATTGAAGATGAAAGGGAAATCCCTTAAATCCACCTGCATTGTACCGGAGCATACGCATGCCCTGCCTGAAGCACTATTTTGATCCTGACTTCGACTACACTGACCTGAAGCCGGTGGAAAAACACGACGGAAGCGTGGACTACTACAACATGGGCTATGTGCAGAGCGTCATAGTCGGGCAGGTTCTCGCCCAATGGGAAGATCCGGAAGAAGACGGTTCCTGCGCTCTCGGACAGCGCCAATTCACCGAAAAGGAACTACCCAGAGGCCCCAACACAAAAGTAAACCCGGATAATACAGACCAGCTGATCGCCACCCGCAACGGTTACGTTTTTTACAATGAAGACGATCTTATCACCGTCAAGGAACTGCTCAATGTTCGCGGCGATGTTAATATTTCCACCGGAAACATTTTTTTCGTGGGCGACATGGTCGTACACGGTGCCATCAAATCCGGTCTGGATGTAAAGGCTAACAATATCAATGTAAAAGGCGTTATTGAACAAGCCAATGTTCACGCTGCTGGTTTCCTCAAATGTGACGGGGGGATCAAAGGCAACAGCAAGGGCTTTGTGGAGGCCAAGGGGACTCTGCGGACCAGTTTTTGCGAAAACGTTACACTTGTCAGCAGCGGGAATATTATCATTGATAAAAACTGCATGCATACTACAGTATATTGTGAAGGGAAGTTCGCAGTAAAGGGACGCTTTGCAGG
The DNA here is from genome assembly GCF_010470675.1 of Desulfovibrio sp. JC010. Taxonomy (NCBI): domain Bacteria; kingdom Pseudomonadati; phylum Thermodesulfobacteriota; class Desulfovibrionia; order Desulfovibrionales; family Desulfovibrionaceae; genus Desulfovibrio; species Desulfovibrio sp. JC010. The sequence goes on along the minus strand of NZ_VOIQ01000017.1, from coordinate 95,575 downwards.
CGGTAAGTGCTACAGCGATCAGGTGGTATTTATCGGCGAACAGCTTGGCGGAGGCTTAAGTGCTGCATCGCAGGTGATTGTCGGATACAACCCGCTCCTGCTCCTTCAGATCGATAAAATTTCCAACCAGATTTCAATGCTGGAAGAAGAAATCAGCAGTCTTCAGAAAATCATGGCCAACGGTTCCACAACCACGGCCGAGTTCACACAGAAAATCGAAAAGAGCGAAATGAAAATTCGGTTTTTGAAGAACAAAAAAAGGCAGCTCTGGGGGAAAATACAGCAGACGGAAAGGCTGGAAAGTTGTAGAATAATGGTTCAGGGCATTGTAAAACCCGGAGTGGAAATAAGCATCGGCCAGGCATACATGCAGGTGGATGAACCTTTGGAAAATGTCTTTTTCTACTATGATAATAATGAAATAAAGGTGGGATCTCCCGCATTAAATAAATAGAGCGCGTATGGATATTGCAACTTTAATAGGAATTGTCGGCGGCTTCGGTCTTATCGTTGCGACTATTGTCATGGGTGGTAACCTTGGCGGATTTGTTGATCCGCCATCCCTTGTTGTCGTTGTGGGAGGAACCTTTGCCTCCTGCTTCATCATGTTTCCCATGGGAGTCGTCCTCAAGTCCTTCAAAATCGCCTTGAAAGGATTCTTCGCTAAATCCGAAGATCCCAAAGCCATGATCGACCAGATTGTAGCTCTTGCCGAAACCGCAAGAAAAGAAAGTCTGGTGGCACTGGAAAAAGTCGCCATTGACGACGAATACCTCAAAAAAGGGGTTATTCTTGTTGCCGACGGCACAGACGGAGATTTGGTCCGGGCCATCATGGAGTTTGAAATAGACGCCATGCGCAAACGACATTTTCAGGGTCAGGCGGTAATGAAAGGCATGGGGGCCATGGCCCCGGCTTTCGGAATGATCGGTACGCTGATCGGTCTGGTACAGATGCTTTCAAACCTCAGTGACCCGGATGCCATTGGTCCGGCAATGGCAGTTGCGTTGCTGACCACCCTTTACGGCTCCATTCTGGCCAACGTTGTTTTCCTCCCGCTGGCTACCAAACTTTCAGAACGGTCAATTGAAGAAGCTTCCTACATGGAAATTATGGTTGAAGGTGTCGTAGCCATCCAGAAAGGTGAACATCCCTCCATCGTAAAGGAAAAGCTACAGGCATTTCTCTCTCCCGGCCTGCGTGATGCCGCGGCATAAAGAACAGGTCGCACCATGGCAAAAGTAGTTATCATTAAACCGAAGAACAACGATCCACCGCCGGAAGAAGGACTTCCGCCGTGGATGGCGACCTTCGCGGACATGGTAACCTTACTGCTTTGCTTCTTTGTTCTGCTGCTCTCATTTGCAAACAACGATCTCGCAAAATTCAAGGAACTGCTCGGTTCCCTGCGAGATGCCTTCGGTGTAAAAATAGAACGCAAAGAAGCGGACCACATGTCCCTGACCCCATCCGACCTCAAACGTAAAGAGGTCAAGATGGACAGCAATGACAAACGGTTACTGGGTCTGGTCCTGCGCATCAAGGCCCTGCTGGACGAAGAGGATGCAACCCGCAAATCATCCGGGGTAAAAGCGGATCAGGATGGAGTACTGGTCAATACGGATTCGGCCACCCTCTTTAAGCCCGGATCGGCAAAACTAAAGCCGGACGCTCATAAGGTTCTGGACAAGGTCGTCAGCGTTCTAAAAGATCACAACTACAATATGGTTGTCCGCGGACACACGGATAACAGCGAAGTGCGTTCCAAAAAATTTCCCACCAACTGGGAACTTTCCTCTGCAAGGGCGGCAAGTGCCCTGCGCTACATTGTGGAAAAAGGCGGTATTGCCCCCAAAAGACTCAAAGCCGTAGGCTACGCCGACACCCAGCCGCTGGTAAAAAACGACAGCCTTGAGAATAAACGCAAGAACCGCAGACTCGAATTTTTCTACCACAAACCCGCCCGTGATTCGTGGTAGGTGATTTTAAATGAGCGCAACCTACACAGCCGAAGCAATCCGTGAAGACTCAGTACTGACCGACATCCGCATAATTACGGACGGTAAAAAACGGCATATGTGGGGCAAATACGGACTTCGCCGGGAAACAGAACTGGCAGCCCAACTTAAAGGGGACAAAATCCCCCTGCTGATCGGCTGTGGAATCGGAGTGGCTGCAAAAGAACTGCTGGCACAAAAAGACCGCACCCTGCTCATCCTTGATTGCGAAAAAAAAATCCTTGAAGCCAGCGGTTTGAAAGAAGAACTGCGCAAGCACCCCAATCTGGTCTGGATCAACAGCAGCTCCCCGGAAAATGCCGCCCTCCACATTCGGGAACTGGAAACCAATTCCAGCAAAAAAGTTCAACTGCTAAAAAACCCGTTCTACCTGCGCCTCTCACCCTTTTACGGGCTGACTGAAAAGCTGCTTACCGAGCAATCCGGCAAAAAAGCCGAATTTCCGGTCTGGCCCAAATTCCAGCAGGAAAAACCACGAATCCTGCTTCTGACCAGCCAGTATTTCCTCATGGGTGAAATCGTGTCCGCCTGTCAACGTCAGGGTGTGCCGCACATGTTCATCAATATGGACGCCAAAGAAATGGAACTGGATCAATTCGTGGCCCGCATTTCCACGGCCATCAATACCTTCAGGCCCGATTTCGTACTCACGGTCAACCATCTGGGCGTGGATCAGGAAGGGGTGCTGAACACCCTGCTCCATAAATTTCAATTGCCGCTGGCCTCATGGTTTGTGGACAATCCCATGCTTATTCTGCCCCTTTACCAACAGCAGGCAGATAAGAACACCGCCATCTTCACCTGGGATGCCGACCGCATGGACAGCCTGCGCGAAATGGGCTTCAGCAATATTTTCCACCTGCCGCTGGGCACAGACCAGACCCGCTTCCTGCCCTCCAAGGGCTGCACAGAAAGCAAATGGGCGCGTGATATTTCTTTTGTCGGCAACTCCATGGTCTTCAAAACGGAAAAAAGGATGAAAGCATCCGGAATATCAGGAGCTCTGGCTGAAAGATATAAAGAAGTGGCCCACGCTTTCGGGCAGGGCAATGAACACTCAGTCACAGAATTCCTCAAAAACCGTTACCCGGAACTGCTCCCGGAATACGATAAACTGCTCACTGCGCACCGCAAGCTGGCTTTTGAGACGCTCGTCATCTGGCAGGCCACTCTGGAATACCGCCTTTCATGCGTGGAGCAGACCCTCGGGTTCAACCCTCTGATTGTGGGCGACAAAGGCTGGAACCAATTGCTGCCTGAAGACCAAACATGGGACTACCACAGCGAGCTTTCCTATTACGAGGACCTGCCGCGCTTTTACCCCTGCTCAAAAATCAACTTCAACTGCACCAGCCAGCAGATGAAGGGTGCGGTCAACCAGCGTGTATTTGACGTCCCGGCCTGCAACGGCTTCATCCTTACCGACCACCGCTACCAGATGGAAAAACTTTTTGAGCCGGGCAAGGAAATCGCGGTCTACAATTCCCCGGAAGAAATTCCGCAGCTGGTGGAGAAATATTTGAATGATGAACCGGCGCGGCAGCAGATCATCAAGGCCGCGCGCAAAAGGATTCTGGCTGAGCACACCTACGACTGCCGCATCAAAGTGCTGATTAAGAATATGCGTCAGGCTTATGAGTAAGATAAACTTGATGCGCTTCGCGCTTTTGGATTAAAAGATTTTGCCTCCGGCGGCTTAAACCCTTTGAAAAGGGTTTAAGAATCCTAAACTTTTTTAATAAGGCTTCGCCGACTTTTATGCCCATTAATCTAAAAAACGGCCCCGATTCAAATTGAATCGGGGCCGTTTATGCTTTAATTCTTCCGACCGGAAGAAACTTCTAGCCTCAGCTGAAGCCGGAGCTTCCGCATCCTCCTCCAGGAGGAGTAGCGGGAACGGGATCATCAAAAGAAGCTCCTGAACTGAAGGATGAAAGCATTTTTGCTGTATCAGGACTTTTGCACTCCGGGCATGGGGGATTCTCAGCACTGGAAGATAAAACCAGTTCCTCGAATTCATGCCCGCAGACATCACACTTGTATTCGTAAATAGGCATCTCTTAATTGCCCCCGCAACCGCCGTCTTTATTTTCGGAGTCCTCACGGGACCCTCTTTTGGCAAGCTGTCACGGGGAAATTCCCAATTTGGGAATAACCACTTTCACGATCAGAAACACGACTGCGAAAACCGCAATCAGACTAAGTAAATCAGACATGTAAACCTCACAGGTTGTTTATCTACACTTTCATAAACAGTTAAATCCTAGATTAACCTTGTCAATAGCAGACCACAAGAACAATCATTCATACTGATAGGTAAGATTTAAACCGACTTCAGATTTACATGGAAACGAAAAACAGTTCCCTCGCCCAGAGTGCTGGATACGCTGATTTCACCGCCCATCATTTCAACCAGCTTGCGGGAGATGGGTAAGCCCAGTCCGGTACCTCCGTATTTCCGGGAAGTGGAAGAATCCGCCTGCGTAAAGCTGTCAAAAATATCATTGAGCTTATCTGCGGCAATTCCGATACCTTCATCTTTGACCATGAATTGAATCTTCCCATCTTCAAAGGTGAGAGCTATGCTAATTGTCCCTTCGCTGGTGAATTTAACCCCGTTGCTGATCAGGTTATTAAGAACCTGCCGGATTCTGGTGGCATCTCCCCTGACTTTGTCGGGAACGTTATCATCAATATGGCAGACCACCTGCAGCCCTTTGCGTGCAGCGTCCACAGCAAAGACCCCGACCACACGCTCCACCATCTCATGGAGCAGGAAATCATGGCTTTCTATTTCCAGATGCCCGGCCTCAATCTTTGATATTTCAAGAACATCATTAATAATTTCCAGAAGATTTTCCCCGGCTGTTCCGGCAATCCCCAGAAATTCACGCTGCTCATCATTCAGCTTAGTTTCATTAAGCAGCTCCACCATCCCCAGAATGGAATGCATGGGAGTACGGATCTCATGGCTCATATTGGCAAGAAACTCGGTCTTCACCCGGCTGGCGGTCTCAGCCTTTGTTTTTTCTTCCTGAAGCAGGGCCAATATATCATTCAATGATCTCGACAATTCGCTGAGCTCATCACTTCCGCTCAAACTGATTTTTCTCTTCTCCGGTCCGGTAAAATATTCACCGCGCAACTGGGCCTGCAACATTTTCACCCGTGAAACAAAATGCCGATTAAGCACAAAAATGGCGGCAACCCCGAGCAGCAACAAAGAACCGCACATAAACCAGATAAACACAGTAAACGTAGACTTCCCGATTCTATAAGCATCCCGCTCCATGGCCAGAGACAAAAGCACAAGAGGCTTGCCGAAGACATCTTTAAGAAGCATAAAGCCTTTAATTTCGACATCTTTTTCTTTGGGAAACTCAAAAAAAACATCTTTTGACGGACCATCTTTCATTTCCTGAAAAGAAAGATCCATCTGTAACGATTTACCCAGTTTTTCGAGCTGACGGTCTCCGAAAAAACGTCCCATAACCAACGTTCCGCTGGGTTTCCCGGCCATCTGGCTGTTCATAATTTTCTGGGCGGAGACCTGCATCAATCTGTGGTTGACCCGCAACAGTCCGGTCAGCCCGTCAAGTCCGCACTTGTGGACAAGCTCATATCCGGCACACTCTTTTTTTAAAAAGCATGACTCTACGTTTTCGGCACCATCTGCAGAGTGAGAAAACAGAAAGCCGCCCTGATCGTCAAAAAACAATACAACATCAAGATCAAGATTGATCAGTATCTCGGAAGTAAGGTTTGAATTAACATAATCCTCATTAAATTTTCTGGAAAAATCATAAGAATCATCCCACCAGGCCCAGTCACGGGTAAGTCTTTGCAATGCCTCCGAACTTTCCTTCATGGCAAAATCGGCTCTGCTCAGGTTTTCCTCCATCAACACTTTTTCAAGACTGGAAATAGCACTTCTATTCAGCTTGAAAACCAGCAGCCCACTGCCCACAAAAATCAGCAGACAGAGCAGAAAAACAATGAGATAGCTTTTACCTTTTAACCCGATTCGCATGCACACCTTCGAAACAAAAAAGATTTTCTTTAATTATACCCTGTTAATAAAAAAAAAGAAACCGGATCGAAATCCGGTTTCTTTAAAAGTGCTTAATTTATAAAACGGTAATTTTAAATAACGGACCAGACCGCGCCCTGCGGAGTGTCTTTCACTTCGATACCCAACTCGATCAGCTCATCCCGGATTTCATCGGAACGCCCGAAATCTTTATTCTTACGGGCATCCTGACGGGCGGCCACCAGTTCTTCAACTTTTGCGACCTCGATTCCCTTGCGCTCCAGCATGCACAGCTTGAGTTCTTCAAGGAATTCCTTGGGATCGCGGGTAAATATGCCGAATACTTCGCCCCATTTTTTCATATCTTCAAGGATACGGGTCCATGCATCACGTCCGCCTTCGGACTTACGCCATGCTTTTTCTTCGCCGATACGCCCGGCCAGACGGATCAGGGTAAACATATGCCCCATTGCCCCGGCGGTGTTCATGTCATCTTCCATGGCCTCGGCCCAGCCCTTTTCAGCTTCTTCGATCTCGGCAACAACCTCTTCAGGAAGGGCGGCCTTGGACCATTTGGCTTTATTCAAGGCTTCCCCGGTCTGCTCCAGTGCGGAGTATACACGGCGGATACCTTTTTCAGCTTCTTCCAAAGCTTCAAAAGAGAAATCGAGGGGGCTGCGGTAATGCATGGTCAGCAGGAAATAACGCAGGGTTTCGGGCATGAATTTATCCAGAATATCCCGGATGGTGAAAAAGTTGCCTAGGGACTTGGACATCTTCTCGGAATTGATCTGCACAAAACCGTTATGAACCCAGAAACGGGCCATTTCCTTTCCGGTGGCCGCCTCACTCTGGGCAATTTCATTTTCATGGTGGGGAAAACTCAAGTCCTGTCCGCCGCCGTGAATATCAAAAGGAAGTTCGAAATATTTTTCGCTCATGGCCGAACATTCGAGGTGCCAGCCGGGGCGGCCTTCTCCCCACGGGCTTTCCCATGAAGGTTCGCCGGGCTTGGCCGCTTTCCAGAGTGCGAAATCAAGGGGATCTTTCTTTTCTTCACCGGGCTGGATGCGTGCGCCGGACTGTAAATCTTCGATATTCCTACCGGAAAGCTTACCGTAATCATCGAAGGAACGGACCTTGAAATAAACATCACCGGACGGAGTGGCGTAAGCGTGATCTTTCTTGATCAGGGTCTCGGTCAGCTCGATCATCTCAGAAATGTGCTCGGTACACTTGGGTTCGATATCCGCGCGCAGGATGTTCAGCTTATCCATGTCCACGTAAAACTCGCCGATGAATTTCTCGGCCAGATCTTTGGAAGAAACCCCGGTTTCATTGGCCCGGTTGATGATCTTGTCATCAATGTCGGTAAAATTGCGCACAAAAGTCACATCATAACCTTTGAAACGCAGGTAACGGACCAGAATATCAAAAACAACGGAAGAACGGGCATGCCCGATGTGGCAGAGGTCGTAAGCGGTGATGCCGCAGGCGTAAAGATTAACCTTGTTGCCGTTTAAAGGTACGAACTCTTCTTTCTTCCGTTTGAGTGTATTGTAAAGGCGCATAGCCACTCCTTATTTTCTTGAATAAAAATTTGCTTCGACCGTAATTCCGTACAGGTCCAGCAATTCTTCAAAGCTGCGTCCCATGAACATATACAGCAAAGGGACGGGCTCCGTCGGTTCCACCCTGACGACAAGCCGTTCGGGCTTCTCAATAAATTTCATAAGTTCGCCGTAAAAATTCTCGGCATAGCCGTTGCCGAGGCTTCTGGCCTGCTGCATGTCCAGCTGCAGCGATTCCAGCAGGCTCTTCCGGTAACTATCAGGAGGCACTCCTTCTACATGTGCCGAAAGGGCGACCAGTTTTTCCGTAAGTGATAAATCCTGCCAGACCAGCGAACCGTCCAGCATGCTGGTGCCGATAAATCCGCTGATTCCGGGACCGCGCAGACTTACATCACCGAGACTGAACCCGGCACTGACCCGGCAAAGGTCCGCTCCGTCAAAATTAATCGACTTAACTGTCAGCCGCTTGGTTTCGTCTTCATAGCTGTAGTCGGCGAATAGGTCAAAATCCAGCTTTTCATAGCCCAGATCGCGAAAATCACGGGCAAGAGTGCCGAAATTTACAAACTCAACCGGAATGGAAACACCCTGCACCCTGCCCCGGAAAAAACGGGGAACGCTGTGCTTGCGGTCAAAAGATTCCACTTCCACCTTGCGCACCGTGCAGCAGGCTCCGGTGGCAAACCTGCAATCAAGTCCCCAGACATGCAGAGATTCATCAAGGGGGTTGATCAATGCCCGCTCAAAATCCACCTGCAACAGGTCATCGTGACGGGCCACGGCTTCGCGGACCTTGGCAGCGGAAAACTCCTCCAGCTTGAAATATCCCCCGGCAGCAGCCGCAGCAAGCAGCGCCAGCACCAGAAATAATTTCAAAAAGGATTTCCCGCTCATATTCAAACCTTTCCTCAAAAACAGCAGTAAATTAATCTCTATTTAAATAACTACAAATTATTTAAAGTACACACCTAAATCTTCTTCAACCCGGTCACCGCAGCCACGGCCTTGATGCCTTTTTTCTCACCGGTAAAGCCGAGCTTTTCTTCGGTGGTGGCCTTCACATTGACCTGAGCCTTATCCAGCCCCATGACTGAAGCCACATTCTTGCGGATCAGCTCCCGGTGCGGGGAAAGTTTGGGAATCTGGGCAATGATGGTCATATCCACATGGACGATCTCCACCCCGGCCTCCTCGGCCTTGACCATGACCTCTTTCACAATAATCCCGCTGGACATATTTTCGCAGGCAGCTGAAGTATCCGGGAAATGGTGCCCTATATCACCGCCGCCGAAAAGCCCCAGAATAGCATCGGCCAACGCATGCAGCAGCACATCGCCATCGGAATGGGCAATGACTTCCGGGCCGCCCGGAATGGGCACACCGCCCAGCACCATGGGACGCCCTTCACCGTACTTATGGACATCGTAGCCCCAGCCCACGCAGGGAATGGTCCGCTTGTCCTCTTCGATCTTTTTCAAATCTTCGGGATTGGTCATCTTAATGTTACCCTCTTCTCCCTCGCAAATATGAACGTCTTTTCCGGCCATTTCCACCATGGAAGCATCATCAGTCACATCCCAGCCCTCTTCTTCGGCCTGCTTATGGGCAGCGTAAAGGGTCGGCAGTGCAAATCCCTGCGGGGTCTGCACCGCTTTCAACCGGGAGCGGGTCAGAGTCTTTTCAACTATCCCGCCTTCCACTTCCTTGATGGTATCGGTCACATCAATTGCCGGAATGACCGCCTCATCACCGGATTGCAATCTATCAATAATGCCGCTGACCATCTTCACCGAAGCAAAGGGCCGTGCGGAATCATGGACCAGCACATGCGTACACCCTGAAGGGAGTTCGTTCAAGCCGTTAAACACGGAATCCTGACGGCGTTTGCCCCCGGGCACAACCTTGAAACGCATGCCAAGGGAATCCGCGCCGTCCAGCCCGGCAACAACCTCTTTCATCTCCTCCACCTGATCAGGCGGGAACACAAACACAATGCCGGAAACAGCAGGGGTATTGGAAAAAGTAATGGCCGAATGCCAGAAAAGCGGAAAGCCCTTCCACTCTAAAAATTGTTTTTTGACTCCGCCCACAGCATTTGCCATCCGTGTTCCGCTGCCAGCTGCCAGCAGGATGGCCCATGTTTCACCGGATTTGGTCATAATGGAAAACCTTTGATTTGATGCGCTTCGCGCTTTTTATATAAAGATTTTGCCTCCGGCGGCTTAAACCCTTTGAAAAGGGTTTAAGAATCCCAAACTTTTTTAGTTCGGCTTCGCCGCTTTGCATAGCAAACCGTCATATAACAAAAAAAAGGGGCAGCCCAAAGGCTGCCCCTTTTTAATCTCTACAAGTAAAAGAGGAGTCGGACTATAAGCCGGGTCCTGTATCCGCGAACGGATGATCATCATTCCTCTAGGATGCATGTTACCATACACCTCAAGCAACCTACCCGAAAGCTCGGCCGGGCCGGCCTCAAACACTTCCCTATTTGGTCTTGCTCCGGACGGGGTTTACCTGGCCGGATATGTCACCATACCCGCCGGTGGTCTCTTACACCACCGTTTCACCCTTACTCCGATGATAAATCACCGGGGCGGTCTGTTTTCTGTGGCACTTTCCCGGAATCACTTCCGCTGGGAGTTACCCAGCGCCCTGCCCTGCGGAGCCCGGACTTTCCTCCCCGGCACGAATGCCGCGGCGATGATCCGTCCAACTCCGAAAAACCTGCCTCCGGCGGCTTAAACCCTTTTGCAAAAGGGTTTAAGAATCCCAAAACCTTTTATTATGGCTTCGCCGCTTTAGCAAACGAAGCTGCGAAGCATACTGAAAAGTTTTGAGGGGATGGGGTCTGGGGAAGGGGAACTTTTCCCAAAAGATCCCCTTCCCCAGCCGCCGGAGGCTATAAAATTAATCTTCTTTCTGGAGAGCTTTAGGCTTTGCAGCTTCGGGAATGTGCTCAATCCAGTAGATGAGACGCTGGCAGTTGGGGCAGCTCAAAATCTGCTTGCCTTCCTGCAGTACGTTGTATTCCTGCGGCGGAATCATGATGTGACATCCTGCGCAGACAGCATCTTCAACAGGAACGATAACCGGGTGCTCCAGACGGGAACGGATGAATTCGTAACGGCCGAGAATAGGCTTGGGCACAACATCGCCGGCTTTGTTGCGGCGCTTGGTGAGCTTGTCCAGTTGGCTGTTGGCGGCATCAAGCCTTTCCTTGAGTCCGGCACGCTTGTCGTCCAGCTCTTCGTCCAGTTCCTTGATTTTACCTTCGATGTCAGCCATGAGTTCGGTCTGACGCTCGGTTTCTTCAAGAACGGTTACCTTTTCTTCTTCGCGGAGTCTGTTCAGCTTTTCAAGGCTGTCCATCTCACGCATCATGGCGTGGTATTCCTTGGTAGTACCAACCAGCATCAGCTTGCTCTTGCTCTTTTTGACCTTGACGGCATCTTCTTCGATCTCGGTCTCAAGCTTTTTCTTCTGCTCAGCAAGCAGGTCAAGCTTTTCGGTCAGCTGCTGTTTGCGCTTTTCAAGGGATTCCTTGCGGGATTCAAGGGCAGCCACGTCTTTGGGTGCCTGGTCGATTTCCGCTTCAAGAAGGAGAATTTCATCATCAACCTTCTGCAAAACAACAAGCTGTTCTATCTGTTTTTCATACATTATGGGGTCCCCTTTTGCGGACGGTCTTTAAAACGATCCGCCACATCGATGTTCGGAAACTTAAACTTTACAGTTCCGTAAGGCCTCTACGGTTCTGTTGATTCTCTTTTGTCATGACAGCCCTATTAGGGCCTGCGCACGCCCTCACCCTGCACATGATAGGCAAAGGGATTGCGTCCGCTGAAAAATTTCACTTCCACTTCCTTTCCGAGCTCTTCAGCAAGAACAACGGAAAAACGGCGCATCATCTCCTCTTCCAGAGAAAAATGCCCCACATCCAGCACCGCGCCCACAGTTTCCTGCGCGGGATGATACTTTACATCCCCGGTGATAAATACATCCGCTCCAAGGCCGAAAGCCTTATCCATGAGCGAAGATCCCGAACCGGGACACATGGCCACACAGCCCACCTTCTCAGGCTCCGGTCCACACAGGGCCACAACCCCGCACCCGGAAAGCTGCGCAACACGCTCCACAAAATCCGTGAAAACAACCGGAGCGGAATACTCACCGATACAACCGTACCCAAGTATATCACCGGCTTCGTTTTCCGCAACCGAATCCAGCACCCGCAGATTTTCCAACTCAAGCTCGCGCCCAAGCCACGAAACGGCCCCCTTGAACTGCACATCCAAAGAGGTGTGCGAAGCAAAAAGGGTCGCCTCCGCGCAGAAGACCTGCTTCATTACATCATGAAACCAGTCCAGCTTGGCAGGCAGCTTCGGATCAATAGCCAGCGGATGGTGGGTCAGAACAAACTCCGCCCCCCATTCAAGGGATTCGGCTATGACCTGCGGCAACGGATCAAGGGCTACTGCAATCTTTGCTACATCCCTTTCCCGGCCTGCGATCTGAACACCGCAATTATCCCACGGAGCGGCATACCCCGAAGGAACAAGTGACTCGATCCTGCTGATAACATCTGCTGTCTTCATAACGGCCACACTTGAAAGATGTTCAATTATTTCCGCTCGTAATCAAATTCAACACATCAAAATACAATAAAATAATATGCTCCCGCAAGGGCTGTCCCCCGGGAGCACAACAGCTTTCACAAGGCTAGAAAGCACAGAAATTCTGGATTGTATTTTGGTATGTTTCCATATGATATTAGTGGTGGGCCAACCAGGATTCGAACCTGGGACCATCCGGTTATGAGCCGGGGGCTCTGCCAACTGAGCTATTGGCCCGTTTCGCCAAGCGAGTCGAGCTAAATAGCCCAACAAACATCACCTTGTCAAGACTTAAACAAAATTCAATATTTATTCAATATCATTATCACGGATATATTTGATCACCCCGGTGGTGGAGTAGCCGGGCAGCAAAGGCAGGGAAAGCACCTCACCGCCACGCTCTTCCACGATATCACGGCCCACGATATTATCTACGGACCAGTCGCCGCCCTTGACCAGCACATCCGGCTGAACTTTGCTGATCAGATTGAACGGAGTGTCTTCATCAAAGAAAATCACGTAATCAATACAGGCCAGCCCGGCGAGCACAAAAGCACGCTGCTGCTGTCTGGTCACGGGCCGTTTCTCGCCCTTGATGGAACGCACGGACTTATCGCTGTTCAGCCCCAGCACCAGCAGATCACCCTGCTCCCGCGCACGGGAAAGCAGATCCACATGCCCTGCATGCAGAATATCAAAACAGCCGTTAGTAAAAACAATCTTTTTTCCGGCAAACTCAGACTTGATCTTTGCAAATTCGTCAGCATCGACTATTTTAGGATTATTCAATTCGATATTTAATTCGGACAATGTACTAGCTCCAAATTATTTGATGCGCTACGCGCTTTTTATTTAAAAGATTTCGCCTCCGGCGGCCAAAGAAACTTTTAGTAGGGCTTCGCCACTTTGCATGGTCAAGAGCAGTTAACATGAAAAAAATTACAATCTTCTTTCTCGCCGCCCTGCCTTTCTACCTCAACGACTTCAACAACATCTTCATTAAACATGAACTGGCTTGGCTGGCAATGGACTACGGGGCGAAAATTCTCCCGCTGGGCTTCCTGTTCTATCTGCTCAAAAAAGAAATCATAAAACACACGGACCTCGGCCTTGTGTCTCTCCCATTTAAAAAATTCATCCTCTGGACCGTCGGCATAACAGCCCTCGGCCTGATCCTTGATGAACCGGGCTTCGCCCTCTGGTCCAAGCTACTCCCAACCCTGCGGCTGGGATCAATTCCCATCGGAACGGATTCCCCTCTTTATGCTTTAGACATGACTGTTGGTCTGGCCCTCGTGGCCATATCCGAAGAAATCATCTTTCGCGGCCTCGCCTTCTCAGCCCTGAAAGACCGCAACTACTCCATCCCGAAAATCTTCCTCATCTCCGCAATAATCTTCGGACTGATCCACTGGTCGCAGGGACCGGTGGCGATCATGGCAACCGCAATCACCGGATCGGGCCTGATGATCTGCATGTACTCAACAGGCTCAATCTACCCGACAATCATCGCGCATTACGTGATTAATTATCTGTCATTTTCGGGGATGGCGGTGGAGATGTGGGGGCTGTAGAAAGTCGCTGCACTACGGGAGATTGCATACCCTGACAGAAGCTCCTTCGACAAAAAAAGACGTAGTAAAGACTGTCCAAACAACCAGTACAAAACTAACGACAACTTGACCAAGTCCATGGCAGTTTACTTTTTTTCTCATAGGCACCTCCTCACCGCTAACTTTTAAATCGACAACGAAGGAGGTCTGAGGGGTTGCAATAGTCATCTCCACGGGATTTCCTCCCGTAATGCAACGACTCAAAACATTTATTTAAACAATCGGGCTACGCTGGCCACTTTCGAAACAACATCAAGCAAATCTTGGTCATTCGATTCTTTAAATTTCCCGTTTCTTGCCCGAAAAGTAGCTAGTATCAAAATGGACAAAATAACAGTAGGAATTGACCCAGAAAATAAAACAAGAAGGACTGAATACGGAACTGCCTTCATCAACGGCAAAAGCACTGGCAAGTGAAAAAGTAAATGAACAAAAATTCCATAAAGAAAAAAGACAAGCAGCAAGACAAACCAAAATATATATTTTCTAAATCTCAACCGAGATTCTTCAATATCAAGCTCAAGATTAGCTTTCTTTTCAACACTATCGCTAACCTGACCTGACGCCATATCGAAATGCTCTTCAAGACTATCTTCCTGCATAAGACTCTAATATATTCCAAGCTTTTTTAGTCTGATATTCATCGCAACAGTTGATACATTAAAACTATCGGCCAAACTCTGAAGGGTATTCTTACCCTGAGAAAGCAAATAACTAACAGCTTCAGAAGGCATCAGTAATTCCGCAGCAAAATTATTCGCTGCAACCTCGTACAGATCATAATTATTGATCGAAAAATTCTGAGCTTCATCGCGATGACGCGGGCCGTGCTGCAAAACATAATGGCCAAGTTCATGAGCGACAGTAAATCTCTGCCGTACTGCGGCTTCAGTCACATTGTATTTAATTACAGGCTCACCATTTTCCAAAGTAAACTCACCACTCAACGGCTGACCTGCATTATTGGTTATTTCACCAAAAGACTTCTCAACCCGAACACCTAAGCCAGTAGCAATACGGGCAGGATCAACAGGCAGTCTCCCATCCCAATACTCTTTAAGAATTGTTTTTGCACTCTGAATAGGCATTAAATCGTCCATCCTCAAAATAAATTTATTAATATTACAGTTGTAATATAACTGCCCTACAAACAAAGTCAAGAACATTGTTAAACAAAACTAAACAAAAAACCCGTTCATCAACAAAGATGAACGGGGGGCAACACACCAAAATTAAAAAGAAACTTACCCCTTAGGCTGCAAATTCTCGGAAGATCCCAACACGATCAGCTCTACCCAGTCGAGGGCGAAGCTGAGACATTCTTCCTCGTCACTGAGGATGGCCTGCTGGCGTTCCTCGGAAATATCGAGCCGGGAAAATACGTTCATGTCTTTGATGAAATTGATAAAATTGTCTACCTGATAGAGGGCGAGAAAAGCCATGTTCAGCTTGCGTTCATCGAGTACCACCCCGGCCTGACGGGCGCGGTTCATGATACGCATGTAGCGGTCGTTGACTTCGTTGTACGGCTCAAGACCCTGATCTTTCAGCCATTCATCGCTGGTCCATTCCTTGTCTTCCTCAAATCCGCGACAGTGCGGCTCCTGCACGACAAAAAACTGCTCAATGGTCTCGCCGTTCTCGTCCATGCGCGAGGCACGCCCGAGAGGGTAGGTGCGGCAGGCACCGGGACGGTTTTCGTAGATGGAGCAACCTTCATCACGCACAAAGGGACAACTGCGCTTGGCATTGTCGAGCATGCGCAGCTTGCACATGGGGAATCCGGTTCCGGGTGTGCGGGTGATGTCCGCGTGGTTGTGAATAAATTTCTTACTGTCGTGGCCCAGTCCCTTGCGCAGACGGAGCACATCGTAGGGGGTAAGCATGAGATTGAGGTCACCGCAACAGGCATTGAAGCAGCGCACTCCGGGATGGCAGGCAAAACCGAAAGTCTTGCCGGGTTCCAATTCGGGCAGGTTGTTCAGAAAATCCTGGGTTTGATCGTGGTCGGACATGGCACTCTCCCTGTATTTATCTATCCGGCCAGAATCCCCTTCTGCACCAGATACTGCATCTTTTTCTCAAGGTCGGACTGAAGAAGCCTTTCTTCATCAGCCATTATCTGCAGTATTTCGCTGCGCGGATGCATGGCCTGCATCTTGTAGCGGTTGCCCAATGCATTGCCTTCCTGCGCCGCACTGGTGTGACTGGCAAAACCGGACCGCTTGCGGTGCAGGATGGAAAGATGACCCTGATAAACAGGAAATTCACCCTTCAGGCAGCTGCGCAGGTCGTGTTCCAGATCATCATACTGCGAGGGAGAAAGGAACAGGGAAAAGCCCCCGTTGTCAAGAAGCTTCTGTGTGCGGAACAGGTGGCAGCACCCGGTAACCGAACCGCAGGGACGCATAAAATCAAAATATCCGCCGTCCAGAAGGGAAAGATGCAGGTCCGAGCAGCGGAACGGATTGGGCGCGATTTTGGCAAGATCAACCTCCGGCCCCTCGCCCTCGTCCCCTGCAGGCTGGATCAGGTGCAGATCCACGGACTGCATGACCGCCGGGGCGGCGTGGTCGAGCACCTTGCAGCCCCAGACCCCGGCTTCGGGATAGGCTTCCACTGCCGCGCCCAGCCTAGAAATCCAGTCCGGACTGACTTCCACATCATCGTCCAGATAGACCGCAAAATCGCACTCCTGCACCAGCGGCTCCTTCATGAGCCAGTTGCGGGCGGCAGCTGCTCCCACGTTTACGGGCAGGTCAATACGCATCATCTGTTCCCCGAACTCAGGTTGCCACTTGGTTATGACCTCAGCAGTACCGTCCGAAGAGCCGTTATCAAGCATGAAAATTTTAACCCCGTGCAGCTCGGAGTCATTCAGAGAAGCAAGGGTCGCATCCAGCTCTGCGGCTTTGTTGAAGGAATAAAGTAACACAGCCAGACTGCCGGGCAGGGGAACGTTTTTATCATCCAGCCCGCAGGCCAGATCATGCAGACGCAGGGCTTCGGAGACCCGCCACGGCTGCCCGTCAACAGCTCCGCTAAGGATTGAAACTGCGGTTTCGCGCTCACCCAACTTCAGGGTGATGGAAGCGGCAAGATGGGCCATGTTGTTCAGCCCGAAGACATCGGATGAGGACATGAGCAGCGGTAGGGCTTCAGCCGCATCGCCGTTCATGTAATGGAAAAAAGCTTTGGCGGAATTAATTGCCGGAAAAATTTCTGCGGTGAATTCCCCGGAAAGAATATCCAACCCGAAGCTGAAATCCGCAAAAGCCCCGGCATGAACCAGCCCCTGCTGTACCCAGAAGAGGTTCCCCGGTTCCTTTTCCAGACAGGAAAGGATGTAGTTCCTGATCTTGGCGTCATCCCTTCTAGCGGCGAGGCGCATGAAATAGGAGAGATTGTCCGGTTTATTAAAACCTGCGGACACCGCTTTCAGGCAGGAAGCAACGGCAGTGGGAAACAGAGGCAGTAGACCTTCCACCTGCGCAAGCTGTACGGCAATATTCCCGTCCAGCGGATTGGAAACATAGGCCGCCAGCAGCAGCTCAACACCCAATTGCGGGTCGGACTCAAGAGCAATTGCCCCTACATTGAAAAGATGCCCCGCCCCGGCAGAACCCATCAAAAGCTTGCGCCGCACAGGCTCGTGCATGTCGGCCCAGTATGTTTCGCTGTAAAACTTGCCCATTTATCTTCCCTTCTGATTAACGGATGGATTTTCTATGCCACGTTAACCAAAAGGGATCTTATCCACAACACCCCAAACAAAAAGGGAAGAGTTTCAAACACACTTCCCTTCGAATAAAATCATTTTAAATCAAAGCTATTTCTTAATTAAACTATCAATATCCGGCAATTCAACCTGCGGTTTATCTCCGGGCAATGAGGAATAAACACTGAGCAGGGACTTGATCTTTGCTGGCGTGGACATGAAAGCACGCACGATCCTGCGGTTCAAACGGCCCATTTCGCTACGCAGTTCGGCATCATCGATGAGCTTTTTCATGCCCTTGGCGAGGCCGTCGCTGTCTTCCACGTCGCAGAGATAACCGTTTACCCCGTCACGGATCAACTCGCCCGTGCCGCCCGCGTTGGTGCAGACTGCGGCCAGCCCGGCATCAAAGGCTTCCAGCAGGGTGTTGGGCATGGATTCCTGCCGCGAACTCATGACGTAGATATGTGAACTGCCCAACAGCTTGACCACATCCTCGTGGGGGATAAAGCCTGGGCTTTCGATACGTTCCAGCGTTGCCGGGGAAGCAGCATCACGGAACATGGAAATATCCTTCAGTCCCACGGCGATGAAACGGACTCCCTCACATTTATCCTGCGCCAGCAGACGGTCCACAGCCTTGATGTAGACATCCGCACCCTTGGCATGTCCGCCGTTACCCACATAAATAATGGAGGTTTCGGCAGCCCGTTTGGGTTTACGTCCGCCACCTATGAAAGAATTATAAACAACCTGCGCCCGCTTGGGCGGAACAAAATGCTTGAGCAGCACTTCACGGCTCTTGGCGGAGTTACAGATATAACCGTTGCCGATGAGGGAAAAAAGCGGTGCCAGCGGATTGGGCTTGTAGATAACGCCCCGGTTGAAGAAAAGTTTGAAGCTGCGTCCGCCAAGCAGGGAAAGTCCCTTGGCAATACAGCCGATTTTTACGGCCTTGTTGTGGTAGGTGTGGACCACATCCACCTGCTGCTCTTCAATGACGTTGGCAAGGAATCCCGCAGCGGTGAGCATGTTCTTGAAATCATCCAGCAGGAAGACTTCCGCACCCATTTCTTCCAGCACCGGAATAAGCTGAGCATCCGGCTTGAGCACGGCCACTACTCCGAGTCCAGCCTGCAGCATGGCTTTGGCACTATTTATCAGCTGCCTGCTGCCCCCGGAGAGCTTGTCCGTATCGGTGATGTAGAGGACCTTGCCGATATCGTTACGCTTGCTGAAAAATTTAAAACAGACCATGGCGGACGCTTCATGGGAATACATGAGCAGCCGTTTTTTGATCCACCCGGCGTCCTTGGAAGTTCCCACTCCGATGCGGTTTATACGCATGGGATCGGTACCGAGCATATTTGCGGAACGCTCAAGGGTAAAGGTTCCGCAAAATCCGGCGGCGGCAGCCTCCTGCATACCGAGGGAATCAAAATCCCCCCACGGCCAGCAGAAGAACTGACGGCGGGAACCGTTGATCTTCTTGATCTTATCCAGGCAACGCTTGAAATCTTCGCGGATGAATTTGCGTCTTTCATCGTCGCTGCGCCGTTTGAAAGTCACCTTGCCCTTGCGGAACTGGGGCCAGAAACCGTTGTAGGCAAAAGCGCTGCCGTAATCGTAAGTGGGCAATTCAGGATTGAATTTGCGGTAGACTCCCCATGTGGACCAGTGGGATTTTTCGGAAAAATCGCCCTTGAAACGTAAATCCTTGAAGCAGCCCTGATGGCGGCAGGTGTGGGCATAAACTTCCATGCCCTTGTCATGGACAAGGGATTTCAGCTCCGCTTCATTCATGAACTGGGAGTTGTCGTTCCCGGAAAGTGCTCTTTTGAAGGACTCACGCATGGGCAGCATTTCCCGCACATCCGCCCTGTTCCTGATTTTGCCCTCGCCGATAAAATCACTGACCGCAAAAAAGACCCCGGTCATACCCCGCTCTTCGAGCATGGGAACAACATTGATCCAGTTGCTGATGTGGCAGTCATCAAAAGTGAGCACCACGTATTTATCGTCTATGGGCTTGCGGCCCATACAGATTTCATAGAGATGCTCGGCGGTGATGGTCTTAAAACCCATCTCCAGCATCATATCAAGATGGGAACCGAAGGTGGCGGGGGAATGACCGTCCTCTTCACAGACGGCATGGTAGCAAAAAACAGGGACACTCTTACCGAGCATTAGACAACTCCGAAACGCTTCTATTCAACTGCCCTCCCCCTGCACCAACAGGAGGAGGGAGATCAATTACATCTGCAGACGGAAGGTCTCGGTGGAAAGCTTCCGTTCGAGTCGTCTTGCCACGAGACTCATCAGGTAGCAACAAATAAAGTACAAAAATGCGACGGCGGTATAAATTTCAAAGGGATAGATCATCAGCCTGTTGTTAAGCCCCTGTGCCACAAAAGTAAGCTCCAGAACACCGATAACAAAGGCCAGCGAAGTATCTTTGAAAATAGCAATAAACTGCCCGACAATAGCCGGGAGCATCTGCTTGAGGGCCTGCGGCAGGATAACCTTGCGCATGGCCTGCCAATAAGTCAGCCCGGTGGAAACCGCAGCCTCAAACTGCCCCGGAGGCAGGTTCTGAATACCTGAACGCACGATCTCAGCCAGATAAGCCCCGGTGAACACGGTCAGGGCAATGGTGGCCGACCAGAAAACATTCAGGAACTGTCCGGTCAGGATGGGGATGAAGAAATATATCCAGAAGATAACCATGATCAGCGGGTTACCGCGGATAAGCTCAATGTACAGGGTGGACGGAATAAGAAAAAGCTTATTCTTGGATGTACGCCCGATGCCCACAATCAGCCCGATAAAAAAACTGACCGAAATGGCGATAACCGACATGAGAATGGAGAAGGACAAACCGCCCAGCCCCCAGAGAATCTCATTGGGACCACCTTGCGGGAAACGCCACCAGAGCATGGTTCCGAGGTTTTCCCAGATAATCTGAAAATTAAATTTGGACACGCCGTAGGCAGCGGAAAGCAGCAAAGAGCCCAGACAGGCCAGAAATACACCTTTCCAGGCCAGTCCCAGTACCTTGGCGAGCTTGGAGAGGAAGGCCTTGCGTGCGGCCTGCGCTTTGGAAAGGCTGAAATCATCCTGACGTTTACGTTTCATGCGGCGGTGTATTTTTGCCAGATAGGCAAAAGGAGCCTCAAAAGGCCAGAACAGCATGTGCGCAAATTTGTGTCCCAGAGTGCGGTCCTTGAGCGGGACAATCTGCAGTTTCCAGTTCACCAGAGTCAGGATTCCTGCAATGGTCAGGGACAGGGAAAGATAAATGACCGTGGCCGCTGTGGTGGCCTCAAATCCCTTAAAGGTCATGCCCTCGATCTGCTGTGAAGCCCAGCAGAGCTCCGGCACACCTACAACCATGGCCAGCGAGGAGTTTTTCATGTTGTTGAGAAACTCACTGCCCAGCGGCGGGATAATGGCCCGGAAAGCCAGCGGAAGCACAATCTTACTCAGGGTCTGAAACGGGGTCAGCCCGGAAGAATAAGAAGCCTCCAGCAATCCTTTGGGGATGGACTGGATACCGGCGCGGATGACCTCGGCCATGAAGGAACTGGTGTAGATGCCGAGGCCTACAGTGGCGGAGATCATCTCGAAATTCTGATCAAAGAGAAAGCTACGGATTCCTTCGGGCAAGCCCATGGGCAGGGCGAAGTACCAGAAGAAAAGCTGCACCAGCAGCGGGGTGTTTCTGAAAAATTCTACGTAACAGGTGCTGAAATAGTAGACCGGCTTGAATTGTGAAAGCCTGCCCAGCCCGAAAAGGATCCCCAGACCGAGGGCAATAGCCGAACTCATCAGCGAAATGGTGACAGTCAGGTTCAGGCCGGTGACGAGCATCCCACCCAGCACTTCGCCATAAGAGGGATCTTCTTTATATAAAACTGACCAGTCGAATTTGTAGCCGAAGTCAAAGACCCAGCCGAAATAGTAAACCAGCAAGCCGGTTATAGCGGCAAGACAGAGATACTGAACCCAAGTTTTTTCCAGATAACGATTAATCATTTCAGAAACTTTCTCTTTGTCGTCAATTTAAAAAATTGGCGGGGCCACGGGACCCCGCCTGTCTAGCATATAAAATGGAGCCTAGGGCCACATTTCAATCTGTTCGGTAAGGGGGAAGTAGTACTTGGTGTCAGGACCGTACCACTTGTTGTAGATCTTTTCGTAGGTGCCGTCTTTCCACATATCCTGAAGGATAAAGTTAACGGTGTCGCGGAGTTTGGAATCATCTTCAACCAGACCGATGCCGTAAGGCTCGTTGGAGAAAAAGTCACCAACCAGTTCGTATTTACCGGGAACCTGTGCGGAGTAGCCGAGCAGGATGGTGGAGTCGGTGGACCATGCGTCTACGCGACCCATCTGCAGAGCCTGAAAGCACTCGGATTCTTTCTGGTAGGAGATAACTTTGGGAGCTGCGTCGCCAAGCTGCTTGAGCAGGTTTTTAACGTTGAGCTCGGAAGTGGTACCCTGCATAACTGCAACTTTCTTGCCCACGAAATCCTTGAGGGTGGAGAACTTGCCTTTGGGAGCAAGCATCTTCTGGCCGTCAAAGAAGTAGGTGATGGAAAAGTCGATGGAGTTATCACGGGAGCGTTTGTGAGTCATATTGGACACGGAAAGGTCAATACGGCCCTGCTGGAGGAAACCGATACGGGTCTTGTTGTTTACAGGAACCTGATCGATTTTAACGCCCATGCGTTTTGCGATTTCGTTGGCGATATCAACGTCAAAACCAACCCATTCTTTCTTGGCATTGTAGAAAGCACCGGGGATGGAGTCAGTCATGATACCGACACGGACAACCTTGTCTTTCATGATTTTGTCATAAGTGGCACCTGCAAAAGCAGTTGCAGCAAAAGCCATAACCAGAGCGGCTGCGAGAGCCAGAGTCATAAATCTTTTCATTCTTTCCTCCTGCGTGGAAATAGACAAAGAGTATACAAGAGAGCGATCCCCTACAGCGGAAACCGCGAGCTTCCTGCTACCGGACCTGAAAAAACAGGCCCTTCCTAACCTCACTATTTTTTACCCGTCAGATAACATCTGACAGATGATTCCCTAATGTGCCGAATCCCTTTAATGAGACAGAATCTTGCTCAAGAAGAGCTTTGAACGTTCGTGCTGGGGATTATTGAAGAACTCATCCGGGGTATTTTCCTCAATGAGCGACCCTTCATCCATAAAGATTACCCGGTCTGCAACCTCGCGGGCAAAGCCCATTTCGTGGGTTACGCAGACCATGGTCATACCTTCACGGGCCAATGCCTTCATAACGTCCAGAACCTCGTTGATCATTTCCGGGTCAAGGGCGGATGTCGGCTCGTCAAAAAGCATGATATTCGGACGCATGGCCAGGCCGCGTGCGATTGCCACGCGCTGCTGCTGCCCGCCGGAAAGCTGGGAAGGATAATCCCCGGCCTTGTCGGGGATGTTAACCTTGGAAAGGAGTTCCATGGCCAGATCTTCGGCATCCTTGCGTTTCATATTGCGGACCATGGTCGGCGCAAGGATTATATTTTCCAAAACCGTCATATGCGGATAGAGATTAAAGGACTGGAAAACAAAACCGATTTCCGCCCGCAGCAGGGGCAGGTTCACGCGTGTTCCGTTCACATCCATATCTTCTACAAGAATTTCACCTTCCTGAATGGGCTCAAGACGGTTAATACAGCGGATCATGGTACTTTTACCTGATCCGGAAGGTCCGCAGACAACAACAACCTCGC
Source organism: Desulfovibrio sp. JC010 (assembly GCF_010470675.1). Lineage (NCBI taxonomy): Bacteria > Pseudomonadati > Thermodesulfobacteriota > Desulfovibrionia > Desulfovibrionales > Desulfovibrionaceae > Desulfovibrio > Desulfovibrio sp. JC010. The sequence continues at coordinate 72,250 of NZ_VOIQ01000017.1, read as the reverse complement.
CTTTTTTAATATGAAGGTCGATATCCCTCAGGGCGTGGTAGTCACCGTAGTATTTATTGACATTGTTAAACTTTATCACTTTTGTACAAATCCCGTAAAATTAATGTTCAAAGCTCGAAAAAAACGGGTACCAAATGGAACAAAATTCGGCAAGCCCTCCCTCATTTTGGATGAACACTTCTTTTTTTAGCGTTTCGCGAATAATATATCCGAGGAAAAATCATTTTTGTTAAAAACCATGCCCTTTTTTCTGCAAAAACCAACTCCACACAATTTTGTTTATTTCGTAAATCGAAATTATTTTTAATATTCTTACGTTTTGATCAGAAAATTTCCTTTCTAATCAATATGAAAGAAAGCTGACCAATACGCAGCAGGGAGCTTAAGCAGGTATTATTCAAAAGAAATTGCACTTTATCCCGTGGACTGGCATTGAAATTTAGGTTTTTTTGCTCTCTTTTAAGTATTTTCCTTAATTTATCGGCCTTAATAATATATATGGAGTTGAAAAGCTCTTCACTTAGATATATGGAATCTACATGCCTGAGAGTACATTACTATTCATAGCCGAACCCCAGTCCGTGACTTCCGTGTTTTCCCCGCTCAAAGAAGCGGGATTTCAAGCCGGGCTGGCCGACAACCTTGCCGGAGCGGTCAATTTTATCAAAAAGTCGAAGCCGTGCCTTATTTTCACAAGGCCGGTCATGCAGGGCTATTCTGCTCAGGCACTTCTGGCCGAGGCCGTAAATATTGAAGATTTCCCGCCGGTGGTGGTCTTTTCCCGCAACGGTTCCGCAGACGAAGCCCAGAGATTCATGGAACTGGGTGCCCGTGATTACTGGCTGGAGCCCCTTTCATGGGAAAAAATAAAACTCATGCTTCCCGATGAAAAACCGTCCGCCATGCCCGCACCGGACCAGCTCGGCACACCGGAACAACCGGCCGCCCCCGAAGCCAAAGGCACACAGGGCCGCTACCAGATCATCGGGCAGCATCCGGCCATGGCGAGAGTTCTCGGCCTTGCCAAACAGGTGGCCAAATCCAAGGCCACGGTACTTATTTCAGGTGAATCAGGAACAGGTAAAGAAATGTTCGCCCGCTTCCTGCACCACCACTCCGACCGCAACGACAAAGCTTTTGTTGCCATCAACTGCGCGGCCCTGCCCGAACACCTGCTGGAATCGGAACTGTTCGGTCATGAAAAAGGTGCATTCACCGGAGCCATCAACCGCAAGCTCGGTAAATTCGAACTCGCTTCCGGCGGCACCATCCTTCTTGACGAAATCACGGAAATGGAACTGGGCTTACAGGCCAAGCTGCTCAGGGTTTTACAGGAAGGTGAAATCGACCGTGTGGGCGGCGTGGAAACCGTGAAAGTTGACGTGCGCGTGCTGGCAACCACCAACCGGGCCATTGAAGATACGGTCAAGGAAGGAAAATTCAGACAGGACCTTTTCTACCGTCTGAACGTCATTCCGCTCAAGCTTCCGGCCCTCTCCCAACGCGGGGAAGACATCCTGCTGCTGGCAAAATTTTTCGTGAACAAATACTGCACCGAATACGGACTGACTCCGCTGGCTTTTTCCGAAGAAGCAACCAACTGGCTGCTGGGTTACGAATGGCCGGGCAACGTGCGTGAGTTGCAAAACCTCATGGAACGCGCCGTACTCCTTGCCGGAGCAGGCCCCATAGAATCCAAACATTTCCTCAATGATCCCGACGCATGGATGCCCGACGAACCCCACGTGGGTGAAGGATCAGCACCCGACGGCGAACAACCCGCCGCGGATGGAGTCGCCGCTGATTTCGCGGTCATGCCCATCTCCGAAATGGAGAAAAAACTGATCATCAAGAGCCTCGACCAAACCTCCGGCAACCGCACCAAGGCCGCCGAACTGCTGGGAATCTCCGTGCGCACCCTGCGTAACAAGCTTAATGATTACAAGAAGCAGGGGCTGGATTTATAGCAAGCCATAGCGTCTCTTACATTTGACAAACTTTCGTGAACACCACTCTTGTCCCCCACGGGAACTGGCTCGTTTTCTACAGAGAACCAGCTGGCTATAGCAATCCCTCCACCTGAAATCATGGTTAGAGGCATCAATCCCGGCAACAGCACCAACACCTTGATCGGTTGGTGGAAAACACTCATTATCACACCTTTCAACTGCCTGAAGGGCTGTGCTCTCATTTTCAAAATCTTTAATCTTGTCCAGACAGTTAGACATACACTGAATAGAGAGATCATCCTGACACAGAGCGGCAGAAACAGAAATAAACGAAAAAAACAATACCCAAAAGATAATCAACACATTCTTTTTCATACCGAATCCACACTCCTTTTTTATATCTTAGATAAAATAGTCCACTTTTCGATTATATGCAAAAAAAGAGGACAGCCCGCTAACGGACTGCCCTTCTCTGTTTGATATATTTATAAACCTAACTATTTAACTTCACATAATAAAAATTACGCCCGCGCTGAACTTTCAGCATGACCTTGCTGTTCATGCGGTAACGCAGGAAGGAATCAAGGAAATCCTTTTGCGAATTCACCCGCTGGTTGCCGATCTGGTGAATCTTATCGCCGGGCACAAGGCCGAGTCTTGCGGCTGCGCTGTTCTTGCGCACCTTACTGACCAGCATGCCGCGCCCGCGGGAATCCTTATCCACAACCATGCCCCAGCGGGACCATGCCTGAGCGTGGACCTGCCGCGATTCAAGGGATTGCGGGCGAACCACAACATGGCGGATTTTACCGTCATGCAGAACTTCAATATCAACATCCTCGCTACGAGTCTGTACCCGGAGCAGGGCCAGATATCCGGCTTTGTCATCAACTTCAATGCCGTTGATCTTCAGGACAACATCACCGGGACGCAAGCCCGCGTAGGCCGCCGGGGTATCCTTATGCACATCAGTGACCAACATGCCGTAAACACGGGGTAAACCGAAATAGCTGGCCGAACCCTGATCAAGGTCCTGACCGCTCAGCCCCAGCCAGACCGGGGAAACCTTGCCGGATTCGAGCAGTTCCTTGACCACCCGCTTGGCCCGGTTGATGGGAATTGCAAAGCCAATGCCCTCGGCACGAGCCTGAATGGCGGTGTTGATGCCGATCAGGTCACCCATAATATTCAAAAGCGGTCCGCCGCTGTTACCGGGATTAATGGCCGCATCTGTCTGAATGAAATCAGTATACGCGCCTTCTTTGGACTTTACGGTCCGCTTGAGCGCGGAAACTACCCCGGTTGTCACCGTATGGGTGTAGCCGAAGGGGTTGCCGATGGCGATTACCGTCTCGCCGATGAAAATATCCGAAGAATCGCCCATGGCCACCTGCGGAAGCTTTTTCGCGCCCTTGATCTTGAGCACTGCAAGGTCAAAATCCGCATCCGAGCCGACTATCTCGGCAGAGTATTCCTCGCCGTTATTCATCTTGACCTTGATATCGCTGCCGCCTGCCAGCACATGGGCATTGGTCAGCACCAGCCCGCGTTTGCCGTTGATGATCACCCCGGACCCGGTAGCCTCAGAACGAAACTTACGTTTGCGGGTCTCGAAGCCGTCAAAGAACATATCAAAGCCCTGCCCTCCGAACATCTGCCCGAAAGGAGAAACACCACGCTCCACAATGCGCGTAACATTGATATTCACAACCGCAGGGGCTGTCTTCTGCACCGCCCGCACAACAGGAGTAACGCGCAAAGAAGTATCTTTGGCAGCAAAGGCAGGCGCGGAAACGGCTACCGCCCAAAAAACAAGAATAAGGCTTTTTAATGCGCGAGTCATATTTAACTATCTTCCAGCCATGGACATCAGTCTGGCGATGCGGTCCTCGGTAGAAGGATGGGTGCTGAACCAGTTAGCCATGTTTCCGCCGCTGAAGGGATTGACGATAAACATGTTCTCGGTGGCCGGGTTGGCATCCATGGGGATGTTGCGCGCACTGGCGTCCAGCTTGTAAAGTGCGGAAGCAAGGGCCTTAGGATCACTGGAAATCTGCGCCCCGGTGGAGTCTGCAAGATATTCACGGGAACGGGAGATGGCCATCTGGATCAGGGACGCGGCAACAGGCGCGAGAATGGCGATAAGAATCGCGGCAAAGGGATTGGTTCCGCCTTCCTCATCATCACCACCGCCGAATCCGAAAATTGCAGCCCACTGCATCATATTGGCAATCATCATGATCGCCCCGGCAAGCACTGCGGCCACGGACTGGATCAGGATATCGCGGTTGGCGATGTGGCCGATCTCGTGAGCGATTACGCCGCGCAATTCTTCGGGGGTCAGGATACGCATAATTCCGCTGGTTACTGCGACCACTGCATTTTCAGGATTACGCCCGGTGGCGAATGCATTGGGAGCATCCTGATCAACCACGTAAAGACGCGGAGTGGGGATTCCGGCATTGGCGGCCAGTTCTTCCACCATGGCATACACCTGCGGAGCATCGTTGGGGGAAAGCTGACGCGCACTATACATCTTGAGTACAATTTTATCCGAATACCAGTAGCTGCCCACGTTCATGAACATGGCCAGTGCAAAGGCGATAACAAGCCCGGTCCGGCCTCCCATCAGCCCCCCCAGAAAGAGGATGATGCCCGTAAGCGCGGCGAGCAGGAAAAAAGTCTTGATCTGACTGGTCATATTAGAAGCTCCTGTTTTTTTAGCTTGATAGAAAAATACCGCACCAAAATGATGCGGTATAAGAAAGATATGTTTTATTAGCGTCCAGTCAAGGGGCTGGAAATCAAGAAAATCAGTCTTCAACGATAACATCACCGGGAATGGTGATGGTAAAAGCAGTGCCCTGCCCTTCCACGCTGGAGCAGGTAATAACCCCGCCCAGACGTTTGTGCACGAGGTTATAGACAATGCTCATGCCCAAACCTGTTCCGCCCTCGCCCCTTTTGGTGGTGTAGAACGGTTCAAAAACCTTGAACACACTGGCCTCACTCATACCCTTGCCGTCATCAGTGTAACGGATCACAATATCATCTTCCACGATCTCAACCCCGATATCAATATTCCCGGCATCCATTCCTTCAAAGCCGTGAATAAGGGAATTGATAATCAGGTTGGAGAAAATCTGCATAAATGCGCCGGGATAAGTATTTATTACCAGATCATCGGCACAGCTGATATTGATCCTGTGCTTGGTTCTCTTGTACTTGGAGCGCAGGCTGAGCAGGATCTCATCAAGATACTCGCGGAAATTGATGGTCCGCCTCTGTCCGGAAGCCTGATCCGCCGCCACCTGCTTGAAGTTACCGATAAGTTCGGCAGCCCGGTGCAGGTTGAGCATACTGGATTTGGTGGCTTCTCTGGCAACAGATATGAATTTATCAAAATCGGATTTGCGCAGTTCTCCCGAAGCCATCTTTTGCGAAATCTCATTCAGCTTTTCTTCCATAAAGCTGATGCTGGTTACGCTGATGCCTACCGGGGTATTAATTTCATGGGCAACTCCGGCCACAAGGTCTCCGAGGGCAGCCATTTTCTCAGACTGGACCAATTGATTCTGGGCATTTTCCAGACTTTCAACGGATCGGCTCAGCTCAGCAGTACGCTCCTCCACCTTCTGCTCAAGGTCGCGGTTAAGCTCGCTGATCTGGTCCTGAATCGAACGCAACTCGGAAACATCCCTTCCTTCTGCCAGCAGGAAAAGAATTTTTCCGTCCGAACCGAAAGCGGGCTTGAGAGAAAAATCTATGTATCTGGTTCCGACTCCGGGAGGGGTGGAAACAATTTCACGCCGGACAGTATGCCCGTTAGCTGCTTTTTCTATGTCCTCTTTTAAGGTCTCGGCCAGTGACGGCGGATTCTGCCACCAAGGCCCTTCCCAGAAAGGACGGTCCAGCACATCTTCCGCAGCAGCATTGCGGACATCAAGGGCGGCCTTGTTCACTTCCCGCAGTGTTCCGTCTAAATCCAGCACTCCCATGAACTGCAACGACTGACTGAAAATACCCCTGAACATTGCTTCACTCATGGCAATCTTTTCCTGAGCCTCCTTCAGCTCAGTGACATTATGGCCTTCAACAATCAGAAAAAGAACTTTCCCGTTCTCGTCCACAACAGGCTTGGCTGAAAAATCAACATATATTGAATTTCCGGCCTCATTACTGTGCTTGAAAATTCCTTTGCCTACTTCGCCGAAGGAAGCAATCTGGATAATCTCCTTAAGCTGCCGCTGAGCATCCAGCGAATCCTTCCACCACGGGGTTTCCCATAAATAATGTCCGACAACATTGTCATCAGAGACACTGATGAAATCCAGAGAGGCTCTGTTGGCAAGCAGCAATACCCCTTCTGGGCTGAGCACCCCCATAAACTGCTGGCTGTTATTGAAAATCCCCTTGAACAGGGCCTCGCTTTCCGAAATCTGCTGTCCGGCCTTCCTGCTCTGGACGATGGTATAAAAAGAAAGCAGTGAGATGATGCCGAGGATCACCACGGTCATCATGATCAATTCCCGGTTGCGTGCCGCAGCCTCGGACTCAAGATCATCAAGGTAAAGCCCGGTCCCCACTATCCACTTCCAGGGATAAAACCTCTGCACATAGGAAATTTTCGGGACAACTTCATCCGGCTTATCCTGCCACTGCCAGTGGTAATCCACGTATCCGGCACCGTCTTTTTCAGTGGCATTGACCATTTCAACAAAAAGCAATTTGCCCTTGAAGTCCGTAAACTTGGACATATCCCGACCATCAAGTTCCGGCAGGTAGGGATGCATGACCATCATGGAATCAAAATCATTTATCCAGAAGTAATCTTTGTTGTCCGGGCCGAAACGCATCATGCCGATGAATTCTGCCCCCTTTCTTCTGGCCTCTTCCGATGAGATGATCCCCTTCACCTCCTGATCGCGCAAGTGCTCCAGCACTCCGATGGCCACTTGAGTCATATGTTTTAATGAATCTTTACGCTGGGCAAGCAGGGCATCCCGAACAGCAGGCATATGCACCACGAAAATGACTATGATAAAAAGCACAAGTGAAGCCACCGTGGGAACGGCGACCCTCAACCAGACAAGACGGTTTCGTCCCGCCAATTTGCTTTTATCAAAAATACCCATGCACTGCTCCAAAGGTCCGGGGAATTTTTATTTAGTTCTGCAAAGTTAAGTGTACACCATATGACGGTCATAATACAAGCGACAAAAATACATTCAGGTATCAGCACTGATTTCAAGCAGCCTTAACCCTTTCGCTAACCCTGCCGATAATGCATGTATCCGGGCTGAGCGGGGCATTATTTCCCACCCTCTTTTTATTGATAATCCTTGCTGTGCAGCCATGGATGTTTTAATAGGTTCCTATCTCTTCATTATTATAAAGATCAATATACGCCATATAGCTGAATATAAATACTGCCTTTATTGGAGCTGAAATGCCTGTCGAACAAAACAGTGCCCAAGAAATCGGAGTAGTTACCGGGGTTTCCGGTGATGCTTATGCCCAGTCCGCATCAGGAATGCGCGCCCTTGAACCGGGAAGTCCCATCTATCAGGGAGAAGAGCTTGTCACCGGAGACGGCGGCAATATCGAAGTGCGGTTTGTTGACGACACCCTGATTTCACAGGGCGGAAATTCACGAATCGCCCTTGATGACTATGTCTACGACCCCGATGGCGGGGACTCCAGCTTTCTGGGCGACATTGCCGAAGGTACTTTCCGTACGGTCACCGGTAAAATAGCAGAGCAGAACCCGGAACGCTTCAAGCTCGGCTCCCCGCTGGCAACCATCGGTATCCGCGGTACCATTATTCTTAGTGAAGTGACAGGTAACGGCGAAAAGCACGGAGTTGAACAACTCCATGCCGGTAAGGCCATGCTCCTGCAAAGTAAGGCCACCGGACAGCTCCAGCAGCTCTTTTCCGGGCAGATGTCGGATGTCACCAGAACCGGTATGCTCGGTCCGGCGCGCCCTCTTTCTACACAGGAACTGAACCAATTCCGCGACATAGCCAAGGCCAACATCAGGCAGGAGCAGGAAATCCAGCAGCAGCGCGAAGAGGAAGAAGAGCAGCAGAACGAGCAGAACGACGAACAGCAGGATGAACAGCAGCAGGATGAGCAGCAGGAGCAGGGTCAGGAAGAACAGCAAGGCGAACAGCAGGGAGAAGAAGAACAGCAGGGCGAACAGCAAGGTGAGCAACCGGGGGAACCTCAGGGGGAATTGCCCGGTGATGTTATTCCCGGAGGCGGTGAGTTGCAAGGCTCCGGCGGTGTTCTGCCCGGTGGGGAAATAGACGGCGGAGGAATAAATCCGGGTCAACTCCCCCAGCCAACAAACCCACCGCAGGTACAGATCCCCGAACCGCCTATTACTGTTGTTCCAGAACCGCAGCCGGATCCAACACCTAAGGAGAAGGAAGAGATCACAGACCTCTTGACGGGAACAGGAGAAGTCACAGAGGAAGAGAGTTCAAGCAACAACGACACAAGCTCCGGCTCCGACCCCCATGATATCCACGGCAGCGGGTTGATCAAAGGGACTGAAGACAACGACACCATTACCGGGGCCAGTTCAAGCGATACCATCTACGGCGATCTGGGCAATGATACTCTGTACGGAGAATCCGGTGATGACACCCTTGAGGGAAATAAAGGAACCGACACCCTCTATGGCGGATCCGGTGATGATGAACTCTACGGCCAATGCGATAACGACACCCTGTACGGCGGTGCGGGCGAAGATATGCTCAAAGGCGGTGGCGGCAGCAACTACCTCGACGGCGGTTCTGGCGCAGCTGGAGAAGTGGACTTCGCGTCTTTTGACGGACAGGATCACGGGGTCACCGTAGATCTGAGTGTAAAAAACGACGCACAGGAAGTAATCGTCACGGTTGATGACGGGCAGGATACGCTGGTCAATATTGAAGGCGTGATAGGAACCGGGCATCAGGATACCCTCACAGGGGATGAAAATATTAACTTTTTTGATCCCGGCCTGAACGCTGAATTCGTCAGTGACGGCACGTATGAAACCGTCAGCGGCGGAAGCGGCATCGAACAGGACTGGGTGCAATTTGAATCCCTCACCAACCAGTACTGGGTATATGCGGAACTGAGCAGCAACCATGTTTATATCAAAGACAGTGCCGATTCCAATGCAAACGTAAACAAGGTCATATTGGAAAACATTGAAAACCTGATCGGCTCGTCAGCAGCAGATTCCATCACAGGCAATACCGGAGTCAATATACTCAAAGGCGGCGCAGGAGATGACTCCATCGACGCCAACTGCGGGAATGATACAGTCTACGGTGAAGGCGGAAATGACACAATCGATGGTGGTGACAACGATGACTACATCGAGGGCGGAATCGGCAATGATGATATTAAAGGCGGTTCCGGTGATGATACTTTGTACGGAAACCAAGACAAAGACGCCTTGGACGGAGGCGATGGCGACGACAAAATTTACGGCGGCACAGGGGACGATTCCATCATGGGCGGAACAGGAGCTAACGTTCTTGACGGCGGAGAAGGGACAGACTCCCTGAGCTACGGATTTGTAACAGTCGGCTCAGACTACGGCATAAATATCACCATGACTGCGTCAGGAACAGGAACAGCAAAAGACAGCGATACCGGAACTTACATCAATGACTCTTTCGCCGCCTTTGAAAAAATTCTGGGAACCGAGCAACATGATTCTTTCAGCGGCAGCGATGGAGCAGATACATTTGAAGGCAACAAAGGCAACGATATCATTGACGGCGGACTCGGTAATGATGTGCTTGACGGTGGTGACGGCTTGGACACCCTCAGTTTTGCCAGTCTATCCGGCGGAACAGGGGTGACAATCGACCTCGCCGACAACTCCACCGGCACTGGCTGCATGAGCAGCGGTGGAGGCGGAAATGATATGTTTAAAAACTTTGAAAGGCTCATCGGCTCAGATTATACAGACAACATCACCGGAGCCAGTGCCGGCAGCGATACTATCATAGGCGGTGGCGGAGAAGATAATATCAACCTCATTACCGGACAAGCTTCAAATCTTGAATACTACTCCCTCAGCGATGGCGGAGTTCACGGTGACAATATCTCCAACTTCCAGTCAGGCGAGGATAAACTGACATTCTCCACCGTCAGTGGGGATTTTGCCGCATCGGCCCAGTTCACAAGCGTTGCCACTTACAGCGACTTTACCGACACCGGAGCCTACTTCATCTACGCGGAAGACACAGACAAACTTTATTATGATGCGGATGGTACCGGGACAACCCATTCAGCCCAAGAAATTGCAAACTTCGATTCCGATGTATCATTAACACTCGGTACAAACCTGATAGTCTCATAAAAAAACGGCCTGTCTTCCATACGAAGACAGGCCGCTCAACTTTTCATTTTCTAAAAATACCTACTCGCCGTTTTTCATCTGCCGATCATCAACCATACGTTCATAGGTGACGACCTGATTTTTCAGCCTGCGCAACTTTACCAAAGCCTTTTTCTGCTCATTGCCGACCTTATCAAGCCGCACACGCAGGGACATTTCTTCTTTTTTCAAGGCCTTAAGGGACTGGTTATGCCAACCGCTGAGCATTCTGTTTATGACCAGAGCCGCAACCAGAATAATCCCGGAAAAAACGAGCATGGGAATCATTGGCTGCTCCCTTTATCATTTAAACTGCCCCTCAAATGATCAAGACGGGCAGAAGCCTCGTTAATTTCCCGGTTTATCTGCGCCGAACCCTTATTAAGCTTACTTACTCTAAACTCAACATTATCGCGCAGATTTTCAACCTGCATACGGCGTTGGTTGATACTTCCGCTAATATTCAGATAACGTCCATAAAGAACCATAAAGACCACCAGACAAAGAACAAGAGTAACTAAAAAATACATAAAAAATCCTGAAACAAAAATTTAAGCTAGACCTGCTGCGGATCGCTTTTCTTGAGCAGTGCTTTTAACTTGGCATCATCCGGGAATTCGGTAAGGGCTTCCTCAACAACCACCCGTGCTTCTTCAGTCATGCCCATCTTGATGAAAATACCGGCGATATTGCGGCCCACGGAAGGGGCGGATTTATGAATCATGCCCTCGGCGCGGACAGCCCGTTTAAAATACTTGGCACATCTGGCGTACTCCTTACCATCACTGTAGGCCAGACCGATATTATAAAACAGTCCCGGTTCATTGGGGGCCACCTTGAGTGCGGCCTGATAGTTTTCCACGGCCCGCTGCCACTTGCCCTGCTTACGCAAAGCTATTCCCAGACGATTGTAGGTCTCAAGATCATCCGCGCTGAGGCTGGAAGCTTTAACCTGCAAAAGCTTTGTATAATATTTTTCGGCTTTTTCCGGGGCCACCTCAAAAAGAGATTCAGCTATGCCGCTCATTACCTGCGAAAGATAATTGTGCGCTTCCTTCACCGCGCAACGCACAGCCTGATCGAAATATGTTTCCGCTTCTTCAAGCTCTTCCCGTTCAATATGGACCTTGCCGATTTCGCATTTGCGTTCGGTATTAAGGGGACTGATGGAATCAAGTTTTTTCAGGTAATGCAGATACTGCTCGGCATCGTTCCCCTTATAGAAATCGGCCAGTTTCTTAATGGGTTCCATGAACACCTTGGACTGCTCATGGGCCTGCAGATATGATTTCAGGGCCTCATCGCGCTGGCCCATACCTGACTGGGCATCCCCCTGAAGCATGAGACCTGCGGGGCTTCCGGGCTTGATCTCCAGAATCTTGTCGCTGACCAGCAAAACCTTGTCCAAATCACCTTTGCGAAGCAGCTTTTTGCCCGCTTCCACCAACTGGGCCAACCTGCCCTGCGGCTTAATGGTGAAGGCAAGTTTCTGGACCAGACTATCCACTGAAACCGGCTTGGTAATGATGTTGTTGACCCCGAGTTCATGCAGGAAAATTAGCTCTTCCTGACTGATCTCGTCAGTAAGGGCCACAACCTTGATTTCGGGAAACAGTCTGCGGATGTTAAGAATAAATTCAGCAGAGGGCCTGCCCTTGAGCAACCTTTCAACAAAAACCATTACCGGCTGCCCGGCACCGACCTTGTCCTTTATCTCATTAAGACAGGGGGCCTGCTCCTGATAATAGGCCAGACAGTCCCGGCGGATGGCCAGAATCTTATGCAATGTGCCGCGCAACAGCTTGTAAAATGAAGGCTCATCACTGAGCAGGACAGTAAACCCTGTCTGTTCTTCATAAAATTCACGTACTATCTGGTCGTATCTGGTCGCCACATAAGCCTCACTTTAACTGTAATCTAGTAAGAAAAAATCAACCCGTCCCCGATGGCAGCACCTTCCGGGGTAATCCCCAGATAGCCGAGAATCTCTTTGATCAAAGGCTTTTTCTCTTCCGGACCTTCAACGACCTTTACCTCGCCTTCAAGACCGCAGAGAGCCTTGAGCACGGTCACGGAATCCTCAAACCCGCCGATGCGGTCCACCAGACCAAGTTCTTTGGCCTCGCGCCCGGTAATAGCCCGGCCGTCGGCAACCTTCTCCACCTGTTCGCGATCCAGCTTGCGCGCGGACGCCACGTCGGAGACAAACTGGTTGTGCATGTCCATAATCAGGTTGGTCAGGTATTCGCGCTGCTCCGGGGTCAGTTCAGAGAAAGGGGACCCGGCGGCCTTCATCCTGCCGCTGGTGATGATGATCGGCTTGACTCCGACCTTCTCCATAAGCTGATGGAAATTTGCATACTCCGCCTTGACCCCGATAGAACCGGTAATGGAGCCTGAGCTGGCCATGATCTGGGTGGCCGGGGCCGCAACGTAATACCCGCCGGAAGCGGCAACAGTGCCGAATGAAGCCACAATGGGCTTAACCTCGGCAAACCGCTTCACCGCGTGATAAAGTTCCTGCGAAGGAGCTATGGTGCCGCCGGGGGAATTGATCCGCAGCAGCACGCCTTTCACAGAATCATCCTTGCGCAGTTCGCGCAGGAATTTCACCGTGGGCAATGAATTTATGATGGTTCCCTGTACATTAACCACCCCGATCTTTCCGCCGGTCATGAAGTCCACTTTGCCATGAAAAAAGGCTGCGGCTCCCCATAGGAGAGCCACAGCCATTAATAGCAGACTGAAACCGAAAAGAAACGGATGTCTGACAGAGAAACCGTTCTTAGGATTCTTCATCCTCAGTCTCTGCTGCAGCTGCATCAGCTGCGTCAGCAAGTTTCTGTTTCAGCAGTTCGCCCAGAGTGTTGTTACCGCTGTCGGCAGGACCGGAACGGAATTCTTTGGGCTGACGTTTTTCAGTGTCTTCCTTGAGCTGCTTGATGGAGAGGCCGAGGCGACGCTCATCAGCAGATACGTGGATGACTTTAGCCTGAATGGTAACGCCTTCTTTGAACATCTCGGAGGGATTCTTAATCTTCTTGTGGGAGATTTCAGAAACGTGAACGAGACCTTCAATACCTTCTTCAACTTCTACGAAGAGGCCGAAGTCGGTGATGTTGGTAACGAGACCGTCAAGGGTGCAGCCAACGGGGTACTTGTTGGGTACCTGAGACCAGGGGTCTTCGGAAAGCTGTTTAACACCGAGGGTGAACTTCTCGTTTTCTTTATCAACGGTGAGGACTTTCGCCTGAACGGAGTCACCCACTGCGTATACTTCTGAAGGATGGCGAACCTTGCGGGTCCAGGAGATATCGGAAACGTGAATCAGGCCGTCAATGCCGTCTTCGATGCCGATGAACACACCGAATTCGGTGATGTTCTTGATCTGGCCTTCAAGGATAGTACCTTCGGGGAATTTCTCAGCAACAACATCCCAGGGATTCGGCTTAACCTGCTTCATACCGAGGGAGATGCGCTTCTTGTCGGGATCCACACCCAGAACAACTACGTCGACTTCATCGCCAACGCGAACCATCTGGGAGGGGTGACGGAGCTTGCGGGTCCAGGACATTTCAGAAATGTGAACCAGACCTTCAACACCAGCTTCCAGCTCAACGAATGCACCGTAGTCGGCGAGGTTGGTAACCTTACCGGTGTACTTGGCACCTTCGGGGTATTTGCCGGAGATGTCTTCCCACGGATCGGGAACGAGCTGCTTGAGGCCGAGAGAAACTTTCTGGCCTTCTTTGTCGAAGTTCAGAACTTTCAGTTCGAGCTCATCACCGAGTGCGACCATTTCCTTGGGATGCTTGATGCGCTTCCAGGACATGTCTGTGATATGCAGAAGACCGTCGAGACCGCCGAGGTCAATGAACACACCGTATTCGGTGATGTTTTTGACTTTACCTTTAACGGTCTGCTCTTCTTCGAGAGTTTCGAGCAGCTGGGAACGCATTTCGTTGCGCTGTTCTTCGAGAAGAACGCGGCGGGAAACGATAACGTTGCTGCGGCGACGGTTGATTTTGAGAATCTTGAATTCGTAAGTCTGATCAACGAGAGCGTCCATATCGGGAACGGGACGAAGATCAACGTGAGAACCGGGCAGGAATGCTTCCACGCCACCGAGATCAACGGTGTAACCACCTTTGATACGGCGAATGATTCTGCCTTCGACAACGCCTTCTTTTTCCTGCACTTCTTCGAGCTTGTCGAAGAGCTGCATGCGCTTGGCTTTGTCGCGAGAAAGGTGAATGGTGCCTTCGTTTTCGTTTTTGTTTGCAACAAAAACGTCTACTTTGTCACCAACTGCAACAGTTACTTCACCGTCAGCATCCAGAAATTCAGATACTGCAATCTGGCCTTCAGATTTGAAGTTAACGTCGATGAGAACGAAGTCTTTATCAACTTTAACTACTTCACCGGCAACGATGCTGCCTTCGTCCAGATTTCCGAAATCGGCATTAAGATAATCTTCAAGGGCAGCCTCGAAGTCCATATCCATTTCCATTTCGGCGTTCATGTTTTCATTGTTTTCCATGGGTTACCTCCAACAACGATGTCCTCGGACAAAATTTCGACATATATGATGGGATAAGTACATTGGAATCAACCTGCTCACGCGTTCCGAGGCAGCCGATGCCCAGATTGTCCGTTGGCTTAAAAAGCCGTACTTCGTCCCTAATGCCCGTTACGGGATACTCTCAACCTATTAAGATAATCATCCATCTGCACTTTTCAATGCGGGTGATAAAAATTCCCAGCTTGAGATTAAGAGAACTGCTTCTATCCTAAAAAAGAACTTATGTAAACCTCATCCAGCATGCCCCCAGCACCTGAAATCGTTTGCACTCAATGCTTAAGGCAAAAAAAAGAGCCGGAACAAATCCGGCTCTTTCTGTGAGACATATCTTAATAACACATACTGCGGGATTTAGCCCTTGCACTGGTGCTTGATGTTTACACCCTGACTGATGAAAATAACTGACTCGGCAATGTTGGTGGCCTGATCCGCAACACGCTCAAGGTTGGCGGCAGCCATGATCAGATGCACACCGCGCTCAACAATTCTTGTCTCGGAGACCATATTCTCGATAAGGCCTTTAAGAATCCGGACATTGAGGCTGTCCGCTTCATTATCCATGCCGCAGACTTCGGCAGCAAGGACATGGTCTTCATCAGCAAAAGCCTTGACCGCCTTGGCGACCATGTCCTGTGCAATAGCACTCATCTGGTCCAGCTGCTGGTTGAACGGCAGCGGAGGACGGGTGCTCAAAAAGACCGTATGATTGGCGAGATTAACCGCCTGATCGCCAATCCTTTCGAGGTTGCTCGCAATACGCATGGAACCGACAATGAAACGCAGGTCCCGGGCCATGGGCTGGTCAAGGGCCAGCAGACTGAGATTGTATTCATCAAGCTCGCATTCAAGTTCGTTGATCTTGATGTCGTTCATGATGACATCTTCAGCCAGCTCGGCATTGCATTCACTGAGAGCTTTTATTGAATTGTGCAGGGCGGTTTCCGCCATGCTGGACATCCTGAGGACCTGAACCTTCAGGTCGTCCATTTTTTTTATAAAGTGGGCACGCTGCTCCATAAGAATCTCCGTAGGCTTGCGGTCCGGCAGGCCGGACCTGTATACATGAACTAGGGCAGCGTTCTAACCGAATCTACCAGTGATGTAATCTTCAGTCTGCTTGTTCTTGGGTTTGGTGAACATGGTTTCGGTTTTACCGGTCTCAATAAGACGTCCCATGTAAAAGAATGCAGTCTGGTCGGACACACGTGCAGCCTGCTGCATGGAGTGGGTCACGATGATAATGGTGAAATTCTTCTTAAGCTCGTGGATCAGGTCCTCGATCTTCTGGGTGGCGATGGGATCGAGAGCGGATGCAGGCTCGTCCATAAGCAGGATTTCAGGCTCAACCGCGAGAGCGCGGGCAATACACAGTCTCTGCTGCTGACCACCGGAAAGCCCGAGTGCGGAAGAATGGAGGCGATCCTTTACCTCGTCCCAGAGAGCACCGCCCTTGAGGCTTTCTTCAACCTTGTGGGCGATAAATTCCTTATCTTTAACGCCGTTTACGCGCAGACCGTAAGCAACGTTCTCAAAGATGGACTTGGGAAAGGGGTTGGGTTTCTGGAAAACCATGCCCACACGCCTTCTGAGGGTAACAACATCCAGCCCCTGAGCGTAAATATCTTCTTCATCAAGGGTAAGGTCACCATCCACGCGGGTACCGGGGATAAGGTCATTCATCCTGTTCAGGCAGCGCAGAAAAGTACTTTTACCACAACCGGAAGGCCCGATAAGCGCGGTAACCCTGTTTTCTTCAAAATCCATGGAAATATCTTCAAGAGCCTTGAAGTCACCATAGTAAAAGTCCAGATTTTTGGAAGCGATTTTAACAGCTTGCCCCATTACACTATCTCCATAATATTATATAAAAATAAAATCGGATCAGGCTCGATGAATCCCTGATCTTACGTGATACGCACCGTAAAAAAATAGCCAGCTTTCTCAAGCTGACATGAACTAACTATCCGGCACGGGTTACAGGGCAATGACCCGGCTGTTACGTTTGTGTTACGTGCCACACTTTACATCAAAACCAAACATATCATTACATTAGAGCTAAAAAACAAACTAGTTGAAACAAAAACGGACTGAGGCAGCAAAGCACCCCAGTCCGTTCGCAACAAAATATTTTCCGCTGAAATTTAAAAATCCAGTTTCAGGAAAATCCCCTTATCCTCCCTGCGCACAGCAGGTTTTATCTTTGCAGGAGCTGCCTTTTCATCAAGATATATGACCAGACGAATTTTTCCGGGATGTTCGCCAAGCACAATCTTTTGAACCGGACAATCTTTTATCCGGTATACGGATTTAGCCTTGTTCTTCCACTTTCCGTGCAGATCAACAACCAGACGGCGCGGCTTATCAAGATTGAACCAGCTTATTCTACCCGCAGCGGAAGAAAGGCTGATCTCCAGTGCAGCCTGTTTCGGCTGACAGGAAACATCTATCCCTCTGAGCACTCCTTTGACTGAAAGAGGCTTGACAGACTTCGCTTTCGGCTTGGGTTCCGGTTTAGGCTTAGGCTTGGATTCGGGCTTGGACTCAGAAATTTTTTTCTCAGCAACAACCTGCTCTGTTTTATTCCCGGCATCCGGGCCGTTCTGTTCATGTTCTTCTGAAGAAGGAGTTGATGCGGAATTATTTCCTGCAGCAAGATCCTGTTCATTGAGACCTTCAGCTTCCCCGGGCTGACCGGACTCCAGCGGTAAAACCAGTTTGCTCACTTCACGGCGTACAACAGGACCCTCCCCTTCCTGTTGCTGGACGATTTCCACTTTTTCAGCAAAAAAAGCATCGAAAAAGCCCATGTGAAAAGCTGCTGCGCAAACTCCCACCAACAGCAGGAGAGTTAACAGCAAAGCAGTAAAAGGACGAAATTTCATTTTCATTATTTGGTATCCATTCTTAGGGTGGGTTTGGGATCGTCAATATATGTAAATTTCAACGAGTTGGCAAAGCCGGGCTGATCCCGCAGAAAGTCTGGGCTAAGCAGAAAGAGCCAAAACATAACCGCCTGTTTTAAAGGTAAAACAGGCGGCCATGCTAAAGTTTATAATAATTAAAAACTATTTTTCCAAATCCATGGGACGAATGCCCCAGATATTGCGGGCGTAATCCATGATGGACCTGTCACTGGAAAAATGCCCGGAACCGGCAGTGTTAAGAATGGAACTGCGCAGCCAATTTCTGCGGTCCAGCCATAATTCATCAACCTTGTCCTGCGCATCCACGTAATCCCTGTAATCGGCAAGGACCATATACTGGTCACCGCCATCAAAAAGAGCATCAAGGATCGGCTTGAACAGCTCCCGGTCACCTTCGGAAAATGTGCCGTCACCCATGTAATGCAGGACTTCGCCCAGCTCCTGATCAGCTGAAGCAATTTCAGAAGGGTTGTATCCGTTGTAGCGGCGAACCTCCACTTCATCCGCATCCATACCGAAGATGAACATGTGCTCCCGGCCCACCTCTTCCATAATCTCGATATTGGCCCCGTCAAGAGTTCCGATGGTCAGGGCACCGTTAAGGGCGAACTTCATATTTCCGGTACCGGAGGCTTCAGTCCCGGCAAGGGAAATCTGTTCTGAAAGGTCGGTAGCCGGAATAATGCGTTCCGCCTGCGAAACCCGGTAGTTGGGCATGAAGGCGATACGCAGTTTATGGTTCACCGCAGGATCGGAGTTGACCACCGCGCCTACGGAATTGATCAGTCTGATAATGCGCTTGGCAAGAAAATATCCGGGAGCGGCTTTCCCGGCAAAAATCTTCAACCTCGGCACAGCCACACTATCCGGATTCTTTTTCAAACGGCAGTACAGGGTTATGGCATGCAGCACATTGAGAAGCTGACGCTTGTATTCATGGATACGTTTAACATGCACATCATACATCCAGTCCGCAGGCAGGTAGAGTCCGTATTCATTGCGGGCATAATCCACCAGCCGCTGCTTTTCCTTAAGCTTGCATTCATACCAGCGGTCCTGAAAGTCAGGGTCGTCAGCCAGCGGTTCAAGCTTTCTCAGCTGAGCAAGATCAGTCACCCACTCATCACCGATCTTTTCACTGATCAGGTCGGACAACGGCTGGTTGCACTGCTTGAGCCACCTGCGCGGGGTAATGCCGTTGGTCACCGAGGTGAACCTGCCGGGAAACATTTCCACGAAATCCTGAAAAATGCTCTTTTTGATCAACTCTCCGTGCAGGGCGGAAACCCCGTTCACAATAAAACTGCCCACCACGGCCAGCCAGGCCATACGCACCTGCGGGAATTCGCAATCCTCAATAATCGACATGCGCTTCAAACGCTCTTCATCACCGGGAAAACGGGCCTTCACATCTTCCATGAAACGGCGGTTGATCTCGAAAATGATGGAAACATGACGGGGCAGAACCTTTTTCATCATGTCCAGAGGCCATTTTTCAAGGGCTTCGGGCATGACCGTGTGGTTAGTGTATGCGAAAGTCCGGCGGCAGATGCGCCATGCCTCATCCCAGTTGAGCATATGCTCGTCAATTAGAATGCGCATCAGTTCCGGGATGGCGATGGCCGGGTGGGTCTCGTTGAGCTGGACCACGGCCCGGTTGGGCAGTTCGGAAAAATCAAGTTTCAATTTTTCAAAGCGGCGCATCATATCCTGAATAGTGGCCGAGACAAAAAAATACTGCTGCACAAGACGCAATTCCCGTCCTTTACTAAGACGGTCATTGGGGTAAAGGACCTTGGATATGGTCTGGGAACGGACCGCATCTTCCATGGAGCGGATGTAGTCGCCGCTGTTGAAGAGGTCGAAATTGAACCGCCGCGCCGGCTGGGCCTCCCAGAGACGCATGTTGATAACGTTGCCGTTTTTGTAACCGGGAATGAGCATGTCTACGGGCACGGCCATTACTTTGGCACTGTCCGCCCAGCGATGGCGAACCGATCCGTCTTCGTGGGTGTACTGCTCTTCACGCCCGTAAAGACGGACCGTAAACATGAATCCCTTGCGGTTGAATTCCCACGGGTTGCCGCTGTGCAGCCAGTCATCCGGGGCCTCGACCTGCTCCCCGTTCTCAATGGCCTGCTTGAAAATACCGTACTCATACCTTATCCCGTAGCCGTAACCGGGAATCCCCAGACTGGCCATGGAATCAAGAAAGCATGACGCAAGCCTGCCCAGACCGCCGTTACCCAGCCCGGCATCGGCTTCCGCACTTTCGGCCTCATCAAGAGTGACCCCGAATTTATCCAGAATTTCAGTCACTTCTTTTTCCACCCCAAGACTCAAGGTGTTGCTGGCCAGAGATTTCCCGGTCAAAAATTCAAGGGAGAGGTAATAGACACTCTTGGCCCGCTGGTTGTAATAAGAACGCTGGGTTTTGATCCAGTTACCTACAAGGCGGTCCCGCAAAGTATAAGCCAAAGCCTGATAGAGAGAGAAGATATCTGTACGGCTGTAATCACGTCCCAGATATGAAAGATGGTGGCGGCAGACGCAATTCACAAGGGAATCAACATCCATTCCCCCTATTTCATTTAGAAATTCATTAATATCTTTGGGCATAACAAACCTCGCTATCTACAGGATCTGATTTGATTCAATAGTACGCGGGAACAATTCCCGTCCCTCAGACAAAAGACCTACTGCATCGTTATACCTCAACTAGCGTGAAAAAGTAACGCAAACTTTCACTTTGATTGCGACAAAGTGTTACAATCCGGTACACAGCAAAACCTTACCCCTCCCCCAATCTCAACTCACAACCTGACTTACACTAAATCAAACTGACTCCCATGCAGTGGCCTGCAGCATTCTAAAAAAGAATAGAGTTTTTTAATATTCTACTTCACCTTTATCCATAGATAGTGTTACTGGTAATAGGCAGTGGCAAAAAAAGGTTATCAATAACACAAACTGCAATGCCACAACTGCCACACAAAGAGATTTAGAAATTTATAATAGGTAAAAAGAGCACAAATTTATACCGTGCTATACAACTTAAACCAATACAAATAATAATTTTAAACAGATAAAGGGAGATAATATGGAAGATCATCTGAAAGAAGCACTTGAAATTGTAAAAGCCCAAGCCAGCGTAAGGACCATGACTGAAGAAGAAATAACTTCCATGGTGCAGAAGCTTGCAACAGGAATCAAAAAAATCAGCGAAGGCATGCTCGACAGCGGCTCCCCTGACCCCACCCCTCCGGTAGATCCCAAAAAAGCCATCAGAGAAAAGAGCATCATCTGTCTGGAATCAGGAAAATCTTTCAAGGTGCTTACCAAACGTCATCTCGCGAAATACGGCCTGACCCCGGAAGAGTACCGCGAAAAATGGGGATACGCCAAAAAGACACCGCTGGTCTGCAAATCCCTGCAGCGTGAGCGGCGTAAAAAAATGAAAGAGATGAAACTCTGGGAAAAACGCAAAAAGAATTAAAAAACTTGATCATCCCAAAAACCCCGTCATTTCTTCATGGAAATGACGGGGTTTTTATTTTTTACTTTCTATCAGAATTTATCAGATGGCGGCTGGTAATAGAATTCAACCCTGCGGTTGATGGCCCTGTTGCGGTTGGAAGTATTAGGTACCAGCGGCTTGGTTCCGGCATAACCCACGGCTTTTACCCTTTTGGAAGAGACCCCGGACTTTTTCAGAATATAACGCAGACAGGAAGCCGCCCTTGCAGCAGAAAGCTCCCAGTTGGAACTGTAAATATTATTCTTCGTGGCCCGGTCATCCGTGTGCCCGCGGACGACAAGATTAAAATCCTTTTTCTTCATAATGCCGGCAACTTTATCCAACAGTTTCGTTGCTCTGGGATTAATCTGCGCAGTTCCGGGCATGAATATGGCTCTGGTGGGAACCCTGACCAGCACACCCTGCTGATCGGTATTCACCGCCATCAGCTTCTGCAGCTTACCGGCGGAAATAAAAGCCCTGATATCAACTTCAAGAGCCTCCATCTTCTTCTTGGCATCAGCTTTCATGGAAGACGCGGAGTTGGGACTCTTGGAAAAAGCCATATGCTTTCCGGTTTTATCCTGAGTCTGCATCCCGAAAGCATCGCGCATGGAGCCTTTCAGGGTCTCAAAGTTAGCAACATCCTGGTTGGCAAAAGAAAGCAGCAGAACAAAAAAGCACAACAACAGGGTAACCATATCCGCAAAGGTGGCCATCCACGGCGGCAGTCCCTCCTCCGGAGGAGGCTCCACAGGTGCTTTCGCTTCTATATATATTATCTCTTCTTTTTTCGGGGGCACAAAAATTCACTCCGGGAAAACCGTTCTTCTGTCAACCTGATAACGGCAACCCGCTCTTATTGCAAATTCACACTGTTTCTGAAGTACAAAGACACCCTAAGCCAGCATGCGCCTAATTTCGTTGACCATAACCTCGCAGGTCGGCAACGGCTTCAGGAATATGGAATTTGAAACACTGGAAACTTCGGCCAGATCCACCGGTATACTGAACTCCGGAGAGCCGGTATAAATGATAAATTTCAGTGCCGGCCATTTTAACCGGGCTTCATTAATAAAATCAGTACCGTTCATTCCGGGCAACCGTAAATCAACGATCACCATATCCACTTTCTGCCCATCCAGAAAAGTCAAAGCATCTTCAGAACTGCCGACCTCGTAGACATCGAAATCCTCATCTTCAAGGCTTATCGCAAGACTTTCCCTGACATGCACGTCATCGTCGAGAACCAGAATTGAATGTGGCATTGCTACGCCTCCTGCCCTGAAATAGGTATCTTAATCCCAAACCGGGTCCAATTGCCCGGAACCGAATTTACTTCCATTAATCCGTTATGCTGATCCGTAATGATAAAATAGGACACCGACAATCCCAGCCCGGTCCCGTGTCCGACACTCTTTGTGGAGAAAAACGGCTCAAAAACCCTTTTGCGTACATCTTCGTCCATGCCCGGACCGTTATCTTCAACTTCCACAACAGCCATGCGGCCTTCTTTTTTCAACCTTAGAATAAAACAGGGTCCGTCATCAATATATTCCTTTTCCATCATGGCCTGTGCGCCGTTTTTCAGCAGATTGAGGAAAACCTGCTGAATTTCGTTTTCTTCGCAGTGGACTTCTGAAAGATCCGGGCTGTACTCTTTGATTATCTCGATCTTTCTGAAATCATATTCCCGTTTGAGGTCGTAATCGTTGGCCGCCAGTTCAATTGTATTATTCATCAGTTCAGCCAGATTACATCCAGTGAACTCTTTTTTGCTCTTGCGACTGAACCGAAGCATATTGCTGACAATGGTGGCCGCCCGGTTGCAGGACTCGGAAATACCGTTCAACATTCTGGGAACATCCCTGCGGGAAAGATAATCCCGCAGATTATCCAGCTCCACTTCGCATTCTCCGGCCACCCTGCGGTTCTTGTCCAGATCCTTATAAATACGGTTGAGAATATTCTGGGTATTACCGGAGATGGCTGCAAGAGGGTTGTTTATTTCATGAGCCATTCCAGCTGCCAGCCCGCCCACAGACATCATTTTTTCAGTCTGAATCATCATCTGTTCCAGATTACAACGCTCGGTAACATCATCAATCTGGATAACCGCTCCCTCAACACCGTTGGCGATGAGCGGAAAGATGGTCACATCTTCATAATGAACCCCGCCCTCACCCTGACGGGACTTACGTTCCTCATTCCGGGGCTGGCGGGAACGGATGCTCTCCCTGATCTTATCCATTTCGGCCCCCATACGCGGAAAAACAGAAGCAAGAGGTTTACCGTATGCATCGCCGGAGGAAACCCCGGTAGCCTTTTCAGCGGTCATGTTCCACTGGGTGACTTTGCCATCCACATCCACCCCCACAAGAATGGAAGGCATGGAATCAATGATGTTGGAAAGGTAATTACGCAGTTTTCGCAACTCCTCCCGTTGCCGATAGTCTTCCGAAACATCCCTGAAGACAAGGACAGTGCCTGAAATATTGCCATATTTATCAAACACAGGAGCTGCGGAATCCGCAATCTGGAACTCCTCTCCGTCATGGGAAATAAGTGTGGTGTGATTGGCAAGCCCGACCACTTTCTTCGACTGCAAAACCTTATCCACAGGATTTTCACACGGATGCTTGGTAACGGAATTAATGATCTTGAAAACATCAGGCAGGGCAAGCCCCGTCGCAGCTCCCACAGACCACCCGGTAAGCTGCTCGGCCACCGGATTCATGCGGGTAACCCGCCCCTGTGCATCAGTGGCAATCACCGCATCCCCGATGGAATTAAATATGGTTTTCAGCTTCTGCTCACTTTCACGAGCCCGTTCTTCAGAAAGTGACACTCGCCCATACATGAAAGAAACAACCGCTCCACTGAGCAGTATCGAACTGACCATCAGGATACGCATGAACATTTCATGCGGGTCGTCTATGGGAAAGAAGTGATGACCCAGCCCCGCCCCCTCTTCATTAAACCAAAGCAATTCAAAAATTGAATCTACAAACCACATGCAAAGGGCAAATAAAAGAAAGGTCAGCAGCATGGATCTGCCGGGATTCTTACTACCGCTCATGGCTCACCCTGCTTTCCAGCCATGCAAAATAGGGAACCGCAAAAACAAACGTTCCCAGAGCATGGGCCATACCCCAACGGGCAATTGAAACAACCACCTTACCTGCGGGCAGAAATCCGAACATAAATTTACTGCCGATTCCTCCGAGCGCAGTCAGCAGCGGAACAAGGAAAACCCCGACAAACACGGCAAAGCCCATATTTCCGGCAGTCTTGAAATGCAGCCCGCCGCCGTTTTTACTTCTGATCAGCGAGGCCCCTAAAAGCGGACCCAGCGTATTCATAACCGCAATGCAGCACGCAAAAGCCCACGGCGCGCCCAGTGAAAAATGGTTGGCCAGAATTGTTCCCAGGGCTATGCCCGAACCGATGGCCCACCCTCTATATAACGCAGCAATAATAGCAACAGCCGCCGCAGGCCATATAGGCATGGGCAACACACCCACACTGCTGAATACGACCCAGTTCAGATGAGACACAATCCAGTAGGCCGCTGCAACAGCCAGATTTTCCATTATTATCTTTCGGTTGTCAGACATAACAACTCCTTAATACACCTCAGAATGGAGTCTATGATAACCCAAAGAACAGGTTTTATCACCTGAAAAATATATTTGTAGGACTTGTGCCGAATCTTGAGTAGATCATAAAAAAGGGTGGAGACATCTGCCTCCACCCCGTAAATTCGAAAATGATAACGTTACCCGGATTAACCGAGAGCTTCGTCAGGAGCCACTGAATCGATGCCGAAAGCTTCACCTACTGCAGCGTAGGTCAGCTTGCCTTTCATGGTATTCAGGCCGAGTTTAAGACAGGGATTTTCGCGAAGAGCACCCAGCCCCTTATCTGCAAGCTGCAAGGCGTAAGGCAGGGTCTGGTTGACCAGCGCGAAAGTGGAGGTTCTGGGCACCGCGCCGGGCATGTTGGCAACACCGTAGTGCACAACACCATCCACAACATAAGTAGGATCACTGTGGGTGGTGGGCTTGATGGTTTCAACACAACCGCCCTGGTCAACTGCGACATCGACAATAACGGCTCCTTCCTTCATAGTGGAGAGCATGCCGCGGGTGACAAGATTCGGAGCCTTGGCACCGGGAATGAGCACCGCGCCGATGACAAGATCAGCCTCGGCAACACCGGCCCGGATGTTCGGTTCGGTGGAGGTCATGGTAGTTATGCGGCCATTGAAAACATCGTCCAGATACTGCAGACGGGCGTGGCTCACGTCGAAGATGGTAACTTTCGCGCCCATGCCGGATGCAATCTTGGCTGCGTTGGTGCCGACCACGCCGCCGCCGATGACCATGACTTTAGCCGGTGCCACACCGGGCACACCGCCCATGAGCACACCGCGCCCGCCCTTGGTTTTTTCAAGGTGCAAAGCACCTTCCTGTGCGGCCAGACGTCCGGCGACCTCACTCATGGGGGTCAAGAGGGGCAGGGAGCCGTCCGGAAGCTGCACGGTTTCATAGGCCACCCCGGTGGTACCGGATTCAAGCAGGGCTTTGGTCAAAGGCTCGTCCGCAGCAAGGTGCAGATAGGTGAACAGCAGGAGGTCTTCACGAAGATATTTGTATTCGGAAGCAATGGGTTCTTTAACCTTGATGACCATTTCCGCAGCCCATGCGTCATCCACGGACCCCATTTTCGCGCCCGCATCAATATATTCCTGATCGGAAAGCCCGGAACCGAGTCCGGCCCCTTTTTCCACCAGCACTGAATGGCCGCGGCGGACAAAGGCTTCTACCGCACCGGGGGTCATGGAAACCCTGTTCTCCATGGTTTTAACTTCTTTAGGGATACCGATAAGCATGTCGTCAACTCCTGCTGATAAAAAGTTGTAAGTTTAAAATGATGCAACAATCTAACGCAACTATAACTTTCTTAGCAACGGCAAAATACGAATAATATACACCGGCCGTCATTAGACCGTGACTATTTTTCTGTTTAAATCCTTTTTTCAGAAACATAACACTCAACAGCCACCCAGACACGCAAAGGATTCAGCAAAATGCCCATCCAGCCAAATAATATACCTACCATTCTCATTATAGATGATGAGCCCTTCAATCTTGAATTCCTTGAAATTGTATTGAAACAACAGGGCTACAACATCCTGACCGCAGGTAATGGGCGCACCGGCAGAGAACTGGCCGAGCAGGAACAGCCCGACCTGATTCTGCTGGACATCATGATGCCTGATGAAAACGGCTTCGAATGCGCGGCAGTATTGCGGATTTCACCGGAAACATCTGAAATACCCATCATCTTTCTCAGTGCCCTTGATGACGAGAGCAACACCTCACGCGGCTATGACGCCGGGGCCGTGGACTTCATTGTCAAACCCTTTGAATACAAAGAGGTCATCAATCGCATAAAGCTGCACCTCAAGCTGAACTCCTGCGCCAGACAGATGCAGAGAGCAGCTCTGCAAGATACCCCGCTACGCATAAACGAAACAGCTTTCCCACCAGCCGGGGCAAGGTGTACTTTCCCGGCATCCCCGCCGTCAGCTGGGCAATTCATTTATGAAACCGTAGTCCTGAACAACAAAAGTGAAAGCCATTTTCTGCTCAACAGCACAGGCGATTGGTCGGTGATCATGCAGGAAAAAATAAAAGCCCTGCTGGCAGAAAATACCGGGCCGCTTTTCAGCCCTTCCGAAACCGTGCGCAACATAGGAGCCGCCCTGACTTCCCGCCAAAACAGTGAAAGCGGACTCACGGCCAGCTACATTCACATTGACCGTGAAGACGGAACCGTGACCGTGGTCAACTCCGGTTCGCTCCCCGTAATCCTGATGCGCGCAGACAAAGCCCACATCCTTATCGAAAGACAAAGCGGAAATCTCGGCAGCCTCGGCCTTGGCCTGCCGCCCTGCTCCACATACGAGATCAACAGCAGAGACCGTTTATTCATGGTTAGTCCGGCCATGCTGAACTCATTCAGTAAAGAAGGGGAAGGCATCCGCGAACTGATGGAAGCATGCCGCAGCCATACCGGAGTCGATCTGGAATTGACCTGCCGTATCGTGGGTAAGCAGTTTTCAAAAGAAACTGATACGGCTGGGATATTGGTTGGGGTTGAAGGGTAAAGGATTAAATTGAAAGGCCAGCCTTCCCGGACCAGGAAAGGCTGGCCTTGAATCATTTGAAATTCAAATCTTCTTCAAGCGTAATCAAAACTGTGGGTGGTCCGGGACACATAATTTTCCGATGAATGACCCATAAACCCGAAGCAATTATCTTCAACTCTTTGTACGTAGCTCCATCGGCGACATAAGTTAATTCCACATGCAGCAATGTTCGCAACTTACCTAAAATTTTTTTCTTGCTCCGCTTTACAATCTTACAATTAATCCTGATTTTTTTACCGTTTGACTTTCCATGCTGAATCCAGTGCTTTTTTTGCAAATCAAGAAGAACGTCACCCTCTCCTTTGAATGTCAGACTTTCAGCGGTTATTCTTGGGCCGTCAGCCCGCAAGATATAATTATTAACAATATCTTTTTCTCCTTTCATAATCTGCTGCATATCTGGAGGATATTGCGACCAATCAACACCTTCTTGAATTTTTCCGGCAGCCAGTCTTGTACGTTCCTCAATATGAAAATTTCCATCAGATACAGACTTGCAACGGCGTTTTGTGGTGCTGCCGTCTTGTGCTTTTAGGATGATGTTTTCAGCGGCAGAGGGTAGAAAGATGGCTGGGTCAATATCTCCAGCATACGCCTGACCGCACAATAGAGCATAAAACATTAATGTCAGTAGAAATTTATGCAGCACTAGCATCCCCAAAACTTACATAATTTGTAGACTTTAATTCTCTTTTAACTTTCCCGACTTCGTGTCTCCTTATCATGAAATTCTCTGTCCTGTAAAAATTGTGGCAACTAAAAAAAATCCGCTGCAAGACGCAAAAAAGCCCCGGCACACAATGCACCGGGGCAGGGAGAGAACCGTTTTTATACAGTTCTAATGGCTTATTTTACGGAACCGACGGGGTATTTGGCACCTTTCCATGCGAAGATACCGCCGGGGTATCTCTTAACGTTGGTGTAGCCGAGCTTCTTGGCCCATGCTGCACCGTTGTGGCTGCGGGTGCATTTTACGAAACCGCAGTAGATTACGATGGGTGCGTCTTTGTCAGGTCCGAGCATTTCAATGAACTGCTCTTTGGTCTTGCCGTCGGTTTCCTTTACGTCCCACTCAACCATATCGGGAATGGGGAACAGGAACTGCTTGGCGCCGGGTACGTGTTCTTTTTTGTAGCTGGCTTCGTACGGCATGGTGTCGATAACAATCACGTCTTTGTTCTTATCCAGCAGAGCTTTCAGTTCCGGGGTGGTGATGATGTCATAACCGCCGCGCTGCACTTCTTTGAGCAGCTTTACCGCGCCTTTTTCCTTTTCCACTTCCTGAGCGAATTTATCGGAACCGAGGCAGCCGGTCATTGCAAACATCAGCGCGCAGAGGGCCGCAATTACAGAAATATTCCTAACCATCTTCATTCAACCATCCTCCAAATTTAGAATTCTAACGGGCAATCAGAGTCAACATAGAACGCGAACGGTACCCCTTCATCCGACGCATCAGATAAAGATAACCGCATCCTAAAAGCAGAAAAGCATCACGCAGCAGGGCCTCACGCAGGGAGTGGTAGGCTTCCCCTTCCGGGTCATCAGGAGCAAAGCAACCGCAATCAACATCCAGTCCCATATTGATGCCGTGGGCAAGTACAGCCATAAACACAAGCAGCAACACTGAATATGATGAAAGAGAACCCTTCACATCCCAGAGCAGTCCAAAAGCAATGAGAATCTCCGCCAGCGGCAGCACCAGTGCCGCTACGTAATTCAATTGTCCGGGCAGCAATCCGTATCCGCTGATGACCGTGGAGAATCCCTGTATATCCGTGAGCTTTCCCGCTCCCGCATATAAAAACACGGCAGCCAACACACACCTGATCAGAAAATAAACCTGTTTGGACATCAATTTATCAACCATTGCAACACCCGTTCAAAAAAGTTTTAATAAATTAGAATTACATACAGTTTTGCTCCAAGATCAAATAGTTATACCTAATCGGTTTGCAGCTCTTTTATTTGTTTTATTAATACCACCAATCACACGCCAAAATACCCTTTGCAAAATCCAATACTTATAGCGTAGTGTTTTGCGGATATTTCAAGTTTTAATAGGAAAAACATTTATGACCAATTCAAAAGACGACCAAGACACGCAGAAAATGCATAATGAAAGCGTTCACGATGAACCGGATAAAGTAGTGGAACCAGAAGACTCCCTGCCGGAAATCACCAAAGAAGAACTCCCCCCATCCATACTGAACGCCCTCGACAAAGCAGGCTGGGAAAAACTGACCCCGGTCCAGTCCAAATCTCTCCCCTATCAGCTCAGAAACTGGGACCTCATGGTGCAGGCCAAAACCGGCAGCGGCAAGACCGGTGCTTTTGTAATGCCCCTGCTGGAAAAACTCGATCCCAATATCAACTACACCCAGGCGTTGATCCTCGTCCCCACCCGCGAACTTGCCCGGCAGGTTGAACGTGAAGCGGAAAGAATTTTCGAAGGCTCCGGGCTGCGGGTCCTCTCCGTCTACGGCGGCGTCGGCTACGGCCACCAGCGCGAAGAGTTGGAAAAAGGCGCGCACATGGTTGTGGGTACACCGGGCAGAATTCTCGACCATCTGCTCAAACGCACCTTCGACCTTGAAGATCTGGAAACCCTGATTTTCGATGAAGCGGACCGCATGCTCTCCATCGGTTTCTACCCGGATATGCGCGAAGTAAAATCCTACCTGCCGCGCAGGCCCATTTCCACCTACATGTTCTCGGCAACATTCCCGGAGCACGTGATCCGTCTCTCCAAAGAATTCATGTACAGGCCGCAGATGCTCAGCCTGAGCAGCAAGCAGGTGCATGTAACCGAGATCGACCACGCCTATTACGAGGTGCCTTCCATGGGTAAGGAACGCCAGCTCATGCGTATCCTTGAAATGGAAAATCCCACTTCGGCCATCATTTTCTGTAACACCAAGGCCAACGTGGAATTCGTGGCCGCCGTGCTCAACAACTTCGGCTTCAATGCCGCAGACCTTACCTCGGATCTTTCGCAATCCAGACGTGAAAAGGTACTGGCCCAGCTCCGCTCCGGTGATGTGCGCTTCCTCGTAGCCACCGACATTGCCGCGCGCGGAATCGACGTGCCGGACCTCTCCCACGTGGTCATGTACGAACCGCCGGAAGACAAGGAATCTTACATCCACCGTGCCGGACGTACCGGACGCGCAGGCTCTTCCGGGGTGGCAATCTCTCTTGTAGACGTCATCCAGAAGATCGAACTGCAGCGCATCGCCACCGCCTACAACATCAATTTTGAAGTCCGCGAACTGCCGGACGACAAGCAGGTGCTGGAAACCATCAACGAAAGATTGACCACCATCCTTGAAGGTCAGTTCCGCTCCAGAACCATCCTTGAAAGGGAACGCATCGGACGCTATAAAGACCTTGTCCGTCAGCTTGCCGAGGATGACGAGCAGTGTATTCTCGTGGGCATGCTGCTGGACGAACTGTACCAGAAATCCCTGCACGCCCGTGCAGAACAGCCCCCGGCACCCAAGCCCAGACCGCAGAGAAAATCCCGCCCCCGTAATAACAACTATCGTGGCAAGCCCAAGAGCAACCACTCCCAGAATAAGGGCCGCAGCGGGAACTATAATAAAAAACGCAGATAACGGAGAATTGAAATGAAACTTCTTTCAACCCAAGTGGAAGGGTACATCGAACGTTCATCCTGGATTCGCAAGATGTTCGAAACAGGTATGGAACTGAAGAAAAAATACGGTGAAGACGCTGTCTGCGATTTTTCACTGGGCAACCCGGACGTTCCCGCTCCCGCAGCAGTTGCGGAAGGCCTTAAGGAACTTTCCGAGACAGCGGACAAGCCCTTTGCTTTCGGCTACATGCCCAACTTCGGCTATCCCGCAGTGCGTGAAAAACTGGCCGAAAAAGTTTCCGAGGAGCAGGGTGTTAAAGTTGCAGGTGCCGATCTGGTCATCACCTGCGGTGCAGCCGGAGCCATCAACGCCCTCTACCGGGCCATTTTAGAGCCGGGCGACCAGATTCTCTGCCCCGCGCCCTTTTTCGTGGAATACGGCTTCTATGCCCAGAACTCCGGCGGAGAACTGGTCACCGTACCTTCCAAGCCGCTCACTTTCGAACTGGACCTCGACGCTATTGAAGCGGGCATCAACGAAAAGACCCGCGTGGTGCTCATCAACTCCCCCAACAACCCCACCGGGGCTGTCTACACCAAGGCGGAGCTTGAAGGGCTGGCAGCCATCCTCAAAAAAGCAAACGAAGGCCGCGAGCGTCCCATCTTCCTCGTTGCCGATGAGCCATACCGTTTCCTCGCCTTCGATGATGTGGAAGTGCCTTCCATCCTGCCGCTCTACCCCTACAGCATCGTGGTAAGCTCTTTTTCCAAGAATCTCTCCCTTGCCGGGGAACGGGTCGGCTACGCCCTGCTCAACCCGGAAATGCCCGGCAAAGAGCAGCTCACCGCCGGGCTGGTGCTCACCAACCGCATCCTCGGTTTTGTGAACGCCCCCGCAGTGGGCCAGAAGCTGCTTGAAAAGGCCCTCGGCTCTCAGGTGGATAAGAACATCTACCTCGAACGCCGCAATGCCATGGATTCCGTGCTTAAAGATGCCGGATATTCCTACACCATGCCCAAGGGCGCATTCTACTTCTTCCCCGAAGCCCCCGGCGGCGACGATGTAAAATTCTGCGCCGCACTGCAGGAAGAAAAAATCCTCGCCGTGCCCGGAACAGGATTCGGCTGCCCCGGTTACTTCCGTCTCGCCTTCTGTGTCGGCACTGAAGTAATCGAAAGATCACGTGAGGGTTTTAAGAAGGCTATTGCAGGTTTTAAGTAAGATGACTTTGGCGACCCTGCCTGGGACCTTAAACCCTTTTGGGAAAGGGTTTGTTCCACTGTCGCTACCTCTCTCGCGGGAGACCGCTCGCCTAAGAGCTAATGCAAGAATCCCAAAACTTTGTGTTAAGGCTTCGCCACGTTGCTTGGTAAGTTGTTAGAAATATTAAAGGCCGGAAGTTTTATCGACTTCCGGCCTTAATTTTATTCATCCATTTCGACGTATTCTATGTCTAGATGCTCAAGAAAATGCCTGACTCCGGCGGTGTGTTCCGGGACTTCGGACATGTCTTCATCTACTGCTTTGTCTTCGATGAGGGTGCCCAGCCGGGTCAGTTCATCAAGTCCGTATGAGGAACCGGTCCCTTTCAAGCGGTGGCCCAGCAAACGTATTATTTCAAAGTTTTTTGCGGCAACGGCTTCTTCAAGTTCCGCTAATTCTTTTTGCCTGATTTCCAGATAGCGCGGCATAATGGCTTCCAGATCTTCATCCACTTGAATAACAAAACGTTCACTCATAGCTATATTCTCCCGGCTGAGATGTTAAAATACAAAGATTATGCAGGTGCTTGGGAGTAATATTACTTCTTCTTGGAATCTTTTTCCACTGCTTTTAATTCTTTTTCTTTGTCTTGGTTAAATTCGGTTCCCAGAAAATTTTTGGTCTCCGGGAGTTGCAGGAAGAAATCGTTGTAGGAACCGACCTTGGCAGCCAGGTCGGTGAAAACGCAATCAAGGACATGGCCCCCGGCAGTACGGTCCCTGGTGATGAAGTGCCAGTGATATCCGGGCACGCCGACACCTTTGACATAGGCCGGGCTTTTTATGCCCACCAGTGAACCTTCAATGTTCTTGAAGCGGAAGATGGATTGTTTTTTTACCACATCCACCAGCGGCACGTAGGGCTTGGTCTGGGCCGGGACACTGCGAGTTTTCATTGTCTGGAATTTGCCGTCAATGCGGATCACGTAAAAAAGATTTTCAGAGTCAAGGGCGGATGAGATTTTATTGTTAAGTTCTTTGAGCGACTTTGCGGAATCAAGCTTGATGATTTTATCAGTTTTTAAGAAGGCTGCGGCGGCAAAAGGGGTACGGGCTTTGTCTTCCATTTTTTCGGCTTTGCCTTTGGCGGTGATTTTGTAGACTTCACCGTCAATGAAAACCATCTCTCCATCAAGGCGGTTGAAGGTGCCCAGTCCGGTGTCGCCGTGCTTTTTCAGCCCGCCGATGGTCAGTTCTCCGTCATAGTTGCCCACCAGCAGTGAGTCGATGATGGAATATTGGTAGATGGTTCCGTCTGCTGCGGAAAAACCGGGCAGACAGAAAAGAGCCAGAGCAATAAACAGAATTGAGGAAGAAAGCTTGTTAGTGATGTTCATGGTCGTTATCCGGTTTGGTCCGGTTTATGCGGACCTAAAACATTTTTTTTTCGAGTCTTTTGATCCAGACATCTCCGGTGTAGGTGCAGAAGAGCAGTTTTCTGCCCACATTGCCGCCTACATCCATGGTCCGCGGCTTCAGACCTTGTGCTTTGAGGTGTTCAAGGGCAGCGTCAATATTTCTATTGCCGATGCCCAGCGCACAGGACGGTCGTACCTGCGAATAGGTCAGTCCGGTCGCCCCTCCGAAGAGCTTGACTTCGAGTTCATTCTTTTTGACCCCCAGACGATTCATACTCTTTAGCAAATGGGTCACAGCCGTGTCTACATATCTGCAAATCTGCAGGGAGGGCTCGTTAACGTCCTTTATTTCCGAGCGGGAAGGCAGGAAGGCATGACAGATTGCGCCTTGCCGGGTGCGTGCTGAAAACATGGATATCGCCACACAGGACCCCAGTACAGTGGATACTATGGTCGGTTTTACGCCAATGTATGCATCTCCGGTGTGCAGGAAAACGCGGCGTATATCGGAATCTTTCTGTGGCATTATGTTCATTTCGTCCGTGGGTTGTAGCTTTAAGCTTGTCCCGTAACAATATATTACTATTGCGTTAATGCCCAGTATTATTGTGCTGTTTTACGTTATGCAGCTTTAAAAAATAATACGGTAAATATATTCGAAAAAGCCTAGTTGCCGTGGATCATGCGAAGGACTTCTTCAAATTCATCCAGCGGGGCGGCTCCGGTGACGGTTACTCCGTTGACCAGAAAGACCGGAGAGGCGGTAAAGCCGAACTTGCGGGCTTCTTTTCTGTCCCCGTCGATGCGTGCTTTGACCTGCGGTGAATTCAGGGTCCGCTTTAGCTGTGCCATATTCGCGCCGCATTTTTCTGCCAGCTCATCAAGTTTTTTTATCCCGCTTTTTTTAACAGCGATTCTGTTCTGCAGAATCAGGCTGCTCAGTTTCTTGGCTTTGCCATGGTCCTGCAGGGCGAGAGCTTCGTAATAGCGGGCTGCAGGCAGGGACATCTTGTGCAGGCCCAGCGGATTGTGGCGGTAGCGGAAGCTGATTTCAGGATATTCTTGTAAAAGTTTTTGAATTGTCTTGTCCGCTTTGGCGCAACTGGCACTCTGGAAATCGGAAAAGACCACGATATTGATTTTTCCGTTGGCAGCACCCCAGACCGGGCGGTCCGGATGCAGGGCCGGGACTTTCGGGTTCTTCAACTGTTTGAGTCGGCCCTGCCTGATGCGGGATTTGTTCTTTTTTTCCAGCCCGACCTGCAGGAGATCGTAAAGTTGTTCT
Source organism: Desulfovibrio sp. JC010 (assembly GCF_010470675.1). NCBI lineage: Bacteria > Pseudomonadati > Thermodesulfobacteriota > Desulfovibrionia > Desulfovibrionales > Desulfovibrionaceae > Desulfovibrio > Desulfovibrio sp. JC010. The sequence goes on along the minus strand of NZ_VOIQ01000017.1, from coordinate 37,168 downwards.
TCATGCCCTTCAAGGGCTTCAAAGATGAGCTGCGGATTGTTTTTCAGGATGTTGCGTATTTCAGCTTTGGACACCGTCTGTGCTGAGGCTGTGCAGAAAGAGGTGAAAACGAAAATTGCACTGAGCAGTAGGGCAGGCAATGCGCGGAACATTCTTTAATCTCTCAGGATATTTTTTCCGCTGCGGTCAGGGCGGAATTGTAGATGTTGAACATGGTTCCGAATCCGGAAATTTCAAAAACTTCACTGATCATCCCGGTGATATTGGCAAAAGCAATGGTTCCGTCAGTGGATTTAAGTTTCTTGGCGCAGAAAAGTATGGCCCGCAATCCGGCACTGGAAATATATTCAAGTTCGCCGAGATCAAATACTATTTTTGTTTCACCGTCCTCGATGAGCTTGCACATTTTGCCTTCGAGTTCAGTTGAGGTAAGGGCGTCCAGACGTCCTTTTATGGACATGATAAGTACGTTGCCGACCTTTTTGCTGTTGATTTCCATTGCAATTCCTTAAAAAATATATGTGAGTGCTCTTTTTTTTATTATTAAAGTACAAACTTCATTCATTTGCGGAGGTTTGTAAAGGGGAAGTAGAGAATTACAGCTTGTCCTTACAGTAAATTGATCCATGCCGGAACCAGACGACCAGCCTCTGATAACTCTTTTTCCAGCTTTTCCACGTCCGGTTCCACCATCTTGACCAGCCGCCAGTATTTAGCGGAATGGTTGAGGTGCACAGTGTGGCAGAGCTCATGAATAAGCACGTAGCGGGCTAAGCGGTAAGGCAGGAACATGAGCTTCATGTTCAGGTTGATATTACCCTTGGCGGAACAGCTGCCCCAGCGTTTGCGCTGGGCGCGGATAAAGGCTTTGCTGAAGGGCAGGTTCAGTTCTGTGGAAAGTTTTTTAAGTTCCGGGACGAGGAATTCGCGGGCTTCGCTGCGTACAAAACGGGTCAAAACTTCAAGCTCTTCTTCCGGCGACCAGCCCTCACCGCTTAAGAGCAGCTTGTCCACATTGCGGCGCATGCGTAATCCCGGCTTCCGGTTTTTGACCCGTCTGACCATGTATACTTTTCCGCTGGCCGCAAAGCAGATTTCATCGGGCAGGACCAGTTCCGGCGGATTCAGGGATAATCCTTTTCCTTCCAGCTTGCGGATGTTGTGTTCAATCCATTCCCGCCGCTTTTCCAGAAAATAGGGAACGTCGCGCTGGTTTACGCCTCTGGGCAGTACTACCTCAATTCCTTTGTCCGGAATGAGTTTGATGATTACGTTTTTTGCCCGCGGGCTGACCCGCACCGTGTACGGGGGGGGAAAATCTGCCATTTTTTGCCTGTTAAGTTTTGACTTGTTTTATGTTGGGTGCGGGATTACTTTTGGCGTCCCTGCTCATGCAGCTCTTTATCATAATCTCACCATTTCTAAGGATTACCCGTGTCTACAAAAAGCTTCACTTCCCGTAAGATGTATATATTCCTGCTGGTACTGACCATTGCCACCACTGTCGGTTTTCAAGGCTGGCGGACCCTGCTCAACAACTTTGCCGTGGAAGTGGCCGGGCTGGACGGCGGTCAGTTCGGAATGATCGGTTCCATTCGTGAGATTCCGGGCTTCCTTGCCCTGCTTGTAATCTACGTGCTCATGTTCATCAAGGAACACCGTCTGGCCGCTCTTTCGGTAATTGTCATGGGCGCGGGTATCAGCATAACCGGATTCATGCCTTCTTTTGCCGGACTGGCCTTTACCACCCTGCTCATGTCCTTCGGCTTTCACTATTACGAAACCCTGAACCAGTCCCTGACCCTGCAGTATTTCGGTTATTCCGAGGCCCCGCTGGTCATGGGCCGTTTGCGCAGTCTGGCGGCGGCGACAAATATCTGCGTGGGGGTGGTGGTCATCTCCATTTCAGGTTTCATGGGCTATAAAGAAATTTTTTTCGGTGCAGGCATGGTTGCGGTGCTGGCCGGGTTTTATTGTCTGACCCGTGACCCTTCGTCCCCGGACCTGCCCCCGCAGCACAAGAAAATGATCCTGCGCTCCAAATATTGGCTTTTCTATGCCCTCAGCTTCATGGCCGGGGCGCGCAGGCAGATTTTTGTGGCCTTTGCAGTCTTTCTGCTGGTCAAGAAATTCGGTTTTTCCTTGCAGCACATCGCTATCCTCTTTGTGCTCAACAACGTGATCAACTATTTTGCCAACCCCATCATCGCCAAGTGCGTGAATAAGTTCGGGGAGCGCAAGATGCTGACCCTTGAGTACGCCAGCCTGTTTTTTATTTTTACCGCCTACGCCTACACGGACAGTCCGCTGGTGGGCGCGCTGCTCTACATTCTGGACAATATTTTCTTTAATTTCACCATGGCCATCAAGACCTTCTTCCAGAAGATTGCCGACAAGCCTGATATTGCGCCGTCCATGGCGGTCAGCTTCACCATCAACCACATTGCGGCGGTCTTTGTGCCTGCTCTGGGCGGTCTGGCCTGGATGCAGGACTATCGTATCGTCTTTTTGGGAGCGGCCGCGCTGTCATTGGTATCCCTTGTACTCAGCCAGTTTGTGGATCGTGAATTGCGTTTGAAAAGTCAGGTCGGGTAAGCGCGGTCACAAACATTTCACATCTTCCCGGCTAGTGACTCTGCATACACGGCCTCGTCTTTTTCAGGCTGACCATGTATGAAGAAGATACCGATTTTGAACCGGGAGAGTGAAATGGAGCCGTTGAAAGTCTTGGTCGTGGAAGACCATCAGGATTTAGCCGAAAATATATGTGACTATCTTTCAGCACTGGGGCATGTAGTTGATTATGCCCCTGATGGAGTTGTAGGGTTGCATCTGGCGGTGACCGGGAATTATGACGCCCTTGTACTGGATGTCATGATGCCCGGTCTGGACGGAATCAATGTCTGCGCCCGCATCCGGGAATCCTCCATAGTCCAGCCTGCCATACTCATGCTTACCGCTCTTGATACTTTGCAGGACAAACTTTCCGGCTTTGATTCCGGTGCTGACGATTATCTGGTCAAACCCTTCGCCCTTGAGGAACTCAGCGCAAGGCTCGATGCCGTGACCCTGCGCCGCAGGGGGCGCAGCAATCCCAAGCTTACCGTTGGGCAGCTTGTTCTGGACAGCGGAACCATGTCCGTGAGCCGGGCCGGAAAGCAGGTTAAGCTGAACCGGGTCTGCTTTCAGATTTTGAAAAAGCTTATGGAAACTCACCCAAATGTTCTTTCGCGCAGTGAAATGGAATTTACCGTCTGGGGTGAAGACCCGCCGGACAGCGATGCCCTGCGCAGCCATATCTACAAATTACGGCTCAAGGTTGATAAGAATTTTGCTTACCCCATGATTGAGACCGTGCATGGGGTGGGATTCCGGCTGGCGGCAGAAGATGAAATTTAACAGTCTGCGCTTCAAGGCGATAGTTCTCTACAGTGTATCGTTGGTTATTTTACTGGCTTTGTACGGCTGGGCACAGTTCGGCACCGCCCGGGTTACCGAGGACGAGGTTCTCAATAATATCCTCCGCTATGAGGCCGATGATTATTTCAACCGCTATGATGCAGACCCTGATACCCGCTTACCCCAAATGCGCCATATGCGTGCGTTTAATGATCCCGAACAGCTCCTTCCGGAGTTCAGGGCCAAACTTCCAATGATGCGGGACGGTGTTTATGAAACCAGCGGTCCGTTTGCGATTCCGGGACCTGACTCTCACAATATACTGGTCCGCACCTATCCTGAAGGAGATAGACGGCTGTATCTTGTTTATGATGCCAGCCACGTGATTGCCGAGCATTCCTGTTCTTTGGGGTCCACCAGCATAATGGTTATTTATTTTGTCTTCACTGCTGTGCTGGGAACCTTGCTGGTCTTTTTCATAGGTAAAATTATTTTTTATCCCCTTGATTCACTGGCGGGCAAATTGCGGGCCTACGCTCCGGATGATCTGGATAGAGTTTTTTCCGAGTCCGAACGGAGGGATGAAGTAGGTCTTCTTGCCTCAAATATCCAGAACTCGTTTCAAAGAGTGCGTTGTTTCATAAAAAGGGAACAGGAATTTACCCGCGACGCAAGTCATGAGTTACGAACTCCGCTGAGTGTGATCAAAGGGGCCATGGAATTGATCCGGCTGTACCCGGAGTCAGAGCGTCCTGAAATGCAGAAGCCGCTGGACCGCATTGAACGCTCGGTCACGGACATGGAAGAGATCATCGAAACCCTGCTCTGGATTGCCCGCGAGGAGAGCGGAGATGTTGCGGGCAGTACGTTCTGTCTTTCAGAAGCGGTGGAAGGAGTAGTGCAAAGCCTGCATCCTTTGGCTGAGAGTAAGAATATTGACCTCGTGATTGAGTTGGAGGGAGACGATATCAACACTGCCCCGAAGCGCGCTTTTTCTATTGTCCTTTCCAATCTGCTGGCCAATGCTTTCAATTATACTCCCAATGGTTCGGTGGGAGTCAGCCTGAAAGGTTCCGTTCTTACCGTCTGGGATACCGGGATGGGTATTGCGGATGAAATACTGGAGAATGTTTCAAACCCGTATGTAAAAGGCGAGAACAGCAGCGGCTTCGGACTCGGATTATCCATCGTCCAGAGGCTTTGTGACCGTTTTGGTTGGATTTTTTACATCAGCAACCGCAGTGGCGGCGGTACTGTTGTTTCCATTGATTTCAGCTCAACCAAGGGTGAGACTTAATAAGTTCTACTTATTGTTTCTTAAGATGACTTAGTTCTTTTTGTGTTGGAAAATTAGTATTTCACGATTATTTCACAGTTTGATTACTTACTGTTCACGTTGCGGAGATTATTCAGTTTTGAATTCAATAATGATTCGCCCTGGAGGGATTATTTCATCATGATCAAAATTACCAATATTCTGCTTGCTTTTATGATTGTCTGCTGTGCAAGCAGTGCCGCAGCCGGAGAGCACAGCCTATTTGAGCCCGTATCCATCCGGGCTACCGGAAAATATATTTCCGATGCTGACTACAAGGACAGTGACGGCTCATCCTCTGTTATCGGCGGGCAGGCCCGTCTGAAAGCCGGGGGATTCTCACTGAGCTACGAAGCACAGCATTACTCATGGGACAATGTGGACCAGCTCAACTTCGGTAACGGGCAGGACGATCCGTGGAATACCCTGCATCGCTTGAGCATCGGTTATAATTTTAACGGTGCCATCAACAAGAACTGGTTCTACGGGGTCGGCATTACCGGAACATCCGCTTTTGAAGAGGAAATGGAAGATTCCTTTGGTGGAGCCTTGCGCGGACACATCGGCTATGTTTTCAATGACAACTGGCGAGCACTTATCGGGGTGCGCGGTTTTGCAAACGCCATCCGCTATTCGGCCATGCCATATTTCGGCATCAACTTTACCGATTACGCTGAAGACGGTTCCGGCTATTTCATGAACCTCGGCATGCCCGCTACAGAGGTCGGTTATTCTTTCAACGATGCCAACACCCTGCGTGCGGCTTTCAATTTTGACGGCAAAACCTACCGCTTAAAAGACGACAGCACTGTTTCCGATGCCGGATACGTAGAGACCAGCAGCATGAAAGTCGGGGTCTATTATGACTACCAGCCGGTCAAGAACTGCTCTATTTCTATCGGCCCGGAATACGTATTCTCCCGTGAGACCAAGTTTTTCGACAAGCATGGAAACAAGTTCGGGGCAGAAGATCAGGAAGCCGCTTTCGGAGCGTTTTTTAATTTGAAGTATAAGTTTTAAGGAGATCGTATTCACGGTGTCCAATTAAAAGGACATATCCATAGAGTTACTTACAAACTTAACAATTGATGATATTTTCTTACCTGCCATGTTGGTCCTCCTTCAGGGTTAGATGTTTAGCACACCTATTTTATCCTGTTTGGAGCCAACATGGTATTTGGAATTCTTAAATCAAAAACTTCCCGGTAACTGAATCCGGGTTGGCGATAATCTCCTCAGGTGTTCCCTGAGCAACAATCTGCCCGCCGGACTCCCCGCCTCCGGGTCCGAGGTCGAAAACATAATCAGAAGCACGGATAACATCGGTATTGTGTTCAATAACGATAACCGTGGCCCCTTTTTCCACCAACTGCTGCAGAACCTTGATCAGCTTGCCCACCTCGTGCATATGCAGCCCGGTGGTCGGCTCATCAAGAATGTACAGTGTCCCGGGCAGGCTGCGTTTGCCCAGCTCACGGGATATCTTGATCCGCTGCGCCTCCCCGCCGGAAAGGGTGGTGGCCGGCTGCCCCAGCTGCACATATTCCAGCCCGACCTGCTCCAGCACTTCCAGCCTGCGCTTCAGTGTGGGGTGGTTCTCAAAAAACGCCTTGGACTGCCGCACGGTCATATCCAGCACTTCGGCGATATTCTTGCCCTTGTAATCAACTTCAAGGGTCTGGCTGTTGTAACGCTTGCCCTTGCAGACATCGCAGGTCACGTAGACATCGGGCAGGAAATGCATTTCCACCCTGATCTGACCGTCACCGCGACAGGCTTCGCAACGACCGCCGCGCACGTTGAAACTGAAACGCCCGGGCTTGTAGCCGCGCTTCTTGGACTCCTTGGTGGCGCAGAAGATCTTGCGGATCTCATCAAAAATCTTGGTGTAGGTGGCCGGGTTGGAACGCGGGGTCCTGCCGATGGGAGACTGGTCAATGGAGATAATCTTTTCAATCTTCTCAATGCCGTCAATGCCGGAAATACGTCCGGGCTGATCCACCTTCACCCCGCGCGACAAAGCGATGTGCTTGTACATGGAATCCACCACCAGCGAACTCTTTCCCGAACCGGAAACCCCGGTAAAACAGCAGAGCACGCCCAGCGGGATATCCACATCCAGATTCTTCAGGTTGTTGGTCTGAACCCCTTTCATTTTGATCCAGTCCTTGGGAATACGCCGCTCTTCGGGCTTGTCCAAAGCCAGCTCACCGCGCAGGTATTTGGCGGTCAGGGTCTGCGCCTTGCCGAGCAGTTTTTTAACGCTGCCCTGAAAAACAATCTCCCCGCCGAGCATGCCCGAACCGGGACCGATTTCAATGACATGGTCGGCATTACGGATGGTGGATTCATCATGTTCCACCACCAGCACGGTATTGCCGCGCGACTGGAGCGAACGCAGGGTTTCGATCAGCCGCTCATTATCACGCGGATGAAGGCCGATGGAAGGCTCATCCAGCACGTAGGTTACGCCCACCAGCCCGGAACCGAGCTGCCCGGCCAGCCTGATGCGCTGGGCCTCACCGCCGGACAAAGTAGCCATGTTCCGGCCGAGGTTCAGGTAATCAAGCCCCACATTGACCATAAAACCGAGACGATGGGTCAACTCTTTGAGGAGCGGTTCGGCAATAAGCAGTTCATGACCGGAAAATTCAAGATTTTCCAGCCAATCCAGAGCCCGTTTGATGGACATGGAACAGAATTCGAAAATTGAAACACCCTCAACCTTAACTGCCAGCGATTCAGGACGCAGCCTCGCGCCATCACAGGCCGGACAGGGCCGCGACTGCCGGAACCGGGAAAGTTCATCGCGCCAGATGCGGCCAAGATTATGGCCCACCTCAAGCAGATCGACCACGCCTTCCCAGCCAAGTTCCTTATCACCATAGAAAAGTGCTTTATGCGCGGCTGCGGAAAATTCAGCCAACGGGGTATCCACTTTAAAGCCGTATTTTTTGCCCAGCTGCTTGAAATCAAGTTCGTAGCGTTCGAACATTTTCGGGGATTTCCACGGGATGACCGCCCCGGTTTTCAGCGAAAGGCCCTTGTTGGGGGCCAGCAGTTCCGGCTCGTAATATTCAACGCTGCCGATGCCGGAACAAAGCGAACAGGCTCCCTGCGGACTGTTGAACGAGAACAGCTGCGGGGAAAGCTTGGGCATGCTGATTTTACACGAAGGACAGGTGGACATGGTCGAAAGATAAACATCCTCGCCGCCGATGATGGAGACCACTATGGATTCATCTCCGTAGCGCAGGGCCAGTTCCAGTGAATCACCCAGCCGCTTTTTCATGTCGCCCTTGATTACAAGGCGGTCCACCACCAGATCGATATTATGTTTTTTATTCTTCTCAAGGTCCGGTACATCGTCAATGGTATAGACCTGACCGTCCACGCGCACACGCACGAACCCTTCTTTTTTCAGCTTCTTAAGCAAATCCTTATGAGTCCCCTTCTGGTGGTCCACCAGCGGGGCCATGAGCATAAATTTGGTGCCTTCACCAAAGGACATGATCCGGTCCAGAATCTGGTCCGAGGTCTGTGCTTCAATGGGGATACCGCATTCCGGACAGTGGAATTTACCCAGCCGGGCAAAAAAGACACGCAGGAAGTCATAAATCTCGGTCACCGTACCCACTGTCGAGCGCGGGTTGCGCGAGGTGGATTGCTGTTCCAGAGAAATGGCCGGGGAAAGCCCCTCGATCTTATCCACTTTCGGCTTGTCCAGCTGCGGCAGAAACTGGCGGGCATAGGCGGAAAGGGATTCCACATACCTACGCTGCCCTTCAGCGTAAACAATGTCGAAAGATAAGGTGGATTTACCGGACCCCGAAGGGCCGCAGACCACAACCAGCTGGTCGCGGGGTATATCAAGGTCTAAATTTTTAAGGTTGTGCTGACGCGCACCTTCAATATGTATGGAATTTTTTTTCATGAAATATGCCTTCGCCGTGCTGAGCGATTGTTAAGGAAAAATTAACACGAAGGGAGAGAATAAGCATTTCCCCACAGAAGGCAAGCAAATTAGGAATGGTTCTTAATTATTTTTTGTGGCTTCGTCAGAATGGGCTGATTTTCCCATGGTGCAGGTGCTGAAATTATCTTCCACATCTTCAAGACCATGCTCTTCAATCTCAACAATGAAAAGCTCCACCAGTTCCGGGTCAAGTGACGGTCCGGCCAGCTTGCGCAGGATGGAGAAGGCTTTCCCGAGATCCATGGCCTGCTGATAAGTGCGGGTGGTGGTTACTGCGTCAAATACATCGGCAATGGATAAAATACGTGAACCGGTCTTGATTTCATTACCCGCAAGGCCGTTGGGGTAACCGGTGCCGTCCAGCCGTTCATGATGCGAACGCACGTATTCCAAAGCCGGACCGAGAAATTCCAGCCCGCGCAGCATCCTGAATCCCCATTCCGGGTGCTGCTTGATCTCAGCCAGCATGTCCGCATCCACCTTGGTATCCACATTCTGGATCAAGCGGTCACTGAATCCGATCTTGCCGATATCATGCAGAGTCCCGGCCACATGCATGGTCCAGATTTCGTCTTCAGGCAAATCCATACGCCGGGCCAGCCGCTCGCAATAAAGCCCGACCCGTTCCGCATGTCCACGGGTATACGGATCACGCAAACTGAGTCCGCGCGCCACAGCCTTGATGGTCGCCACAATATTACACTTAAGATCGTCATTGGCCTGTTCAAGAGCGAACTCGCGGGCCTCAATACGAACCATCATCAAACCCACGGATTCCGCCAGTTCCCGCACAAAAGGATCATATTCCTCAGTAGTCAGATGCATAATGTCATTGGAATAATTTCCGCCGGAAATTTCCTGAATACAGGTCATGAGTTCGGTGAGTCCTTTCATGTGGCTGTCCAGTCTGTTAGATGGGGTTACTGCGGAACAAATGGCATTGACCCTGATCAGAATCAAGCCGTTTGCAGAATCAGGCAAGAACTATTCAAAAACAGGTATTCAGATTTTGCGCCCGCTCTGCCATATTGCATTCAACGAAGACAAACAAAGGTTACTAACTTTTTTAATATTTAATAATTAGGAGCAGCATAATGAATTCTTCTTTCAATTTCTACATTCCCACCAATATTGTTTTCGGCCCCGGTCGCATCAAGGAACTGGCATCAATGGAACTGCCCGGCAAAAAGGCACTCATCGTGACCACATCCGGTAAATCCGTAATCAAATTCGGTTACCTCGACATGGTCAAAGACGCGCTTAGGGAGCATGGCATTGAATCCGTAGTATTCAACAAAATCCTGCCCAACCCCACCCTCGATCACGTCATGGAAGGCGCGCAGGTTGCCCGTGACAGCAACTGCGATTTCATCATCGGACTCGGCGGCGGCAGCCCCATTGATTCCGCCAAATCCATCGCCATCATGGTCAACAACCCCGGCAACTACTGGGATTACATCCCTGCCGGAACAGGCAAAGGCAAATCCGTTACCGAACCGGTCCTGCCGCTGGTAGCCATCCCCACCACCGCCGGAACCGGAACCGAAGCCGACCCGTGGACCGTTATCACCAACATGGAAACCCAGGAAAAAATCGGTTTCGGTCTCGTGCCCGACACCTTCCCGGTAATTTCCATCGTCGACCCCGAACTCATGGTCAGCATTCCACCGCATCTGACCGCTTATCAGGGCATGGATGCATTCTTCCACGCAGCCGAAGGCTACCTTGCCACTGTCAGTCAGCCCGCCAGCGACCATTTCGCCCTTGGTTCCATTGAGCTGATCAATAAATTCCTGCCCCGCGCAGTAAAAGACGGTTCCGACCTCGAAGCCCGCACCGCCTTAGCATGGGCCAGCACCCAGTCCGGTCTGGTGGAATCCACATCCTGCTGCATCTCCCAGCACTCCATGGAACACGCCCTCTCCGCATTCGACCCCGCAGTGCCCCACGGCGCAGGGCTGATCTTACTCAGCATCCCTTACTTCACCTTCATGGCTGAAAAAGCCCCGGAACGGTTCCCGGCCATGGCAAAAGCAATGGGCGTAAACGTGGACGCCCTGCCTGAAAATGAACGTCCCATGGCTTTCGTCAAAGCACTCAAAGAGCTCATCACAGCCATTGACTGCGACTCCCTGAGTATCAAGGACTTCAAACTCGAAAAATCACAGTGCGAAGCCCTCGCAGACAACGCCATGACCGCCATGGGTTTCCTCTTCGACCTTGATCCTTACAAGATGAGCAAAGAAGAGTGCGTAGCTATTTTTGAGCAGGTTTTTGAGGGGTAGGGATTGGGTTGATTTATAAAATCAAAGAAATTATTCTAGGAGAATAATTCTATTGGAATAATTTTTAGTGTTCTAGTAGAGCAAAATGGAACTCCCCCTTTCTCGGCTGTTGAGGAAGGGGGAGTTTTTGATTTAAAATGTTCTGATCAGCCACTTCCTGAATACCGGGTCGACAAGTTCCCAGCCGTTCTTTTCATCGCTAATCAAGTCTTGCACACTCAAATGCTTCAAAGCTTTTTGCACCCCGCCGGATGACAGATTTGTTTCTTTCAGGAAGACCTGCGAGGTAACTTTGCTTCCGGGAAACTTTGCCAACCCGACCAGCAAGGCAAGCTGTACCGGAGTCAAACCATCTACAATTCCCTGATAAGAATATCTTTCGCTCGCCAACAATGATTCAAAGCATTCATCAACATCATCAAGGCTTGGGTCAGTCCCCATTCCAAACAACAAGTAGCTGAACAGCTGGGCGTAATACGGATATTGATCAACGAGAGAAGAAACCAAAACAGCGGCTTCGCGTGAAATAGATTTACCGCCTTTGCTGAAAAGATCGACGATATACTCCACAAGATCTTCATGGGGCAGCGGGGGCAACTCCATCAAAAGTGTGCTGTTATAGAATGGACGGTGCCTGTCCGTAAACATGGATTTGAGAATACGCCGCCTGCTGCCCGCAAAGATATACCCGGCTCCATGCATCTGGATATGGGTCCGCAACAAGGCTTCGGTTTTACCCTTGTCCACTTCCACAATATCCTGAAATTCATCCATGGCGATGTGCACGGGTCTGTCCGCTTTTTCGGCAAACCGCCCTATTTCTTTGAGTAAGGATTCAAGCAAATCATAACCAGAAATGCCCTCAGTAGCGCGCACATCTATTTCGATCCCGCCATCTTCAGTTGGAGTAAATACCGGGCGGTAAGTCCTGAAAAATTCCAACAAAGCTTTTTTGCCCTTCTCAAAAAAGGACACATACTCGCTTAGTCCTTCGTAAACCGCCCGCGCAAGCCGCGAGGCTAGGTCTTCCACCGACATTACTCGATAAAAATCAACATAAAAGACGTAAGCACCTTGATCATGCAACTCATTCTGGGCACGTTTGATTAGAGAGGTTTTCCCATATCTACGAGGAGAAAAAAGAGTCACGTTCGCGCCGTTCATGCCGTGCGTGATCAAATCGACAAGTTCTTTTTCACGGTCACAGAAAGGATCGCTGGGGCGTAAGGTGTTAAAGCGGAAAGGATTATTCATGACATACTCCAAATTATTCTAGTAGAGCATTTGATTTTATTCTCTTGGAATTATTCTAGTAGAATATTTTGCTTTGTCAACTTCCAGCAAACTAAAAAACTCCCTGCCTCAACCGAGACAGGGAGTTTTTCAATCCTAAATATATCAACCAGCTAAACCCTACGCCCCCACATGCTCCTTATAAGCCTGTACGGTATTGATCAGAAGCTGGGCAATGGTCATGGGTCCGACTCCGCCGGGAACGGGAGTCATGGCGGATGCCACGTCTTCAAGGGCGGCGTAATCACAGTCACCCACCAGACCTTCATCAGTGCGGTTGATGCCTACGTCAACAACGACTGCGCCGTCTTTGACCATATCTTTCTTGATGAACTTGGCAATGCCGATGGCGGCAAAAACGAAATCTGCGACTTTGACTTCCTCGGCGAGGTTGTCGGTGCGGGAATGACAGACAGTCACGGTGGCGTTTGCGAAATCACCGTACTGCATAAGCATCATGGCAAGAGGCTTACCGACGATGTTGGAACGGCCTACCACTACGGCTTTCTTGCCGGAGGTGGGCAGGTTGTAACGTTCCAGCAGGGTCATGATACCTGCGGGAGTACATGAACGGAAACCGGGCAGGCCGAGCATGAGCTTGCCTACGTTCATGGGATGGAAACCGTCCACGTCCTTGCCGGGATCGATAAGTTCGAGGCAACGCTGGCTGTCCAGTCCCTTGGGCAGGGGCAGCTGCAGCAAAATACCGTCGATGGTCTCGTCTGCGTTGAGCTTCTGGATCAGGGCTTCCAGATCTTCCTGAGAAACGGACGCATCAATACGGTGGGCAGTGGAAACAATACCCGCTTTTTCGCAGGCGATTTCCTTGTTGCGCACGTAAACCTGAGATGCCGGGTCCTCGCCGACCAGAATAACGGCCAGACCGGGCGCGCGGCCGTGTTTTTCTTTAAGTCCGTCTATCTCTACTTTCAGCTCTTCACGAATAGTAAGAGCTGTTTCTTTACCATTCAAAATCTGCATTGAAATTTCTCCGCTGTTTTGGGCCTGTGGGTGAAAAAGGCATATTGTAATTTTCACCCACTGGCAAGAAGACAATACACTATTCCCCCGCCAACATAAAAACTAACATACCATATACACAAAAAGGGCTGCGGAGATAACCCCGCAGCCCTGTAATAAACTAAACAGTCTAGCTGTTCCTAGTCTTCGCCGAAGAAAGCTTCCTTCAGAGCGGGACCGTAGTAGATGCCATCATCTTCGAGGTCTTCCTCGATGCGCAGCAGCTGGTTGTACTTGGCGAGACGGTCGGAGCGGCACAGAGAGCCGGTCTTGATCTGGCCTGCGTTCAGACCTACTGCGAGGTCAGCGATGAAGTGGTCGCTGGTTTCACCGGAACGGTGGGATACAACGTTGGTGTAGCCTGCGGTCTTGGCCAGTTCCATGGTGTCGAGGGTTTCGGTCAGGGTACCGATCTGGTTCAGCTTGATCAGAATGGAGTTACAAGCACCGCGCTCGATACCTTCAGCAAGGATTTCGGGGTTGGTTACGAAAAGGTCGTCACCAACGAGCTGGATTTTTTCACCGAGATCGTCGGTCATTTTTACCCAGCCTTCCCAGTCGCCTTCTGCAAGGCCGTCTTCAATGGAGATGAGCGGGAAACGCTCTACGAAGTCAGCGTAGAAATCGATCATGCCCTGAGCGTCGAATTCCTTGTTTTCACCGGCCAGTACGTACTTGCCGTCTTTGTAGAATTCGGAAGCAGCTGCGTCGATAGCGAGAGCTACGTCAGCACCGGGACGGTAACCTGCGGCTTCGATGGCTTTCATGATGTATTCGAAAGCCTGTGCGTGGGACTCGAGGTTCGGCGCGAAGCCGCCTTCGTCACCAACAGCGGTGTTGTGGCCGTCAGCAGCCAGCAGACCTTTCAGGGTGTGGAAAATTTCAGCACCCATGCGCAGAGCTTCAGCGAAGGTCTCAGCACCGATGGGCATGATCATGAATTCCTGAATATCGAGGTTGTTGGGTGCGTGCTCGCCACCGTTGATGATGTTCATCATGGGAACAGGCAGGAGCTTGCCGTTTACACCGCCGAGGTACTGGTAAAGGGGAATGCCGAGCAGGTTTGCGCCAGCGCGGGCAACAGCCATGGAAACGCCGAGCATTGCGTTTGCGCCGAGACGTTCCTTGTTTTCAGTGCCGTCCAGCTCGATGAGAATGTTATCGATGGTAACCTGACGCAGGGCATCCTGACCGACCAGAGCTTCAGCGACTTCTTCACGAACGTTGGCAACAGCAACCTGTACGCCTTTACCTTTGTAACGGTCTTTATCGCCGTCACGCAGTTCGAGGGCTTCACGGGTACCGGTGGATGCTCCGGAGGGAACAGCTGCACGGCCGGTGGCGCCGGATTCAAGAACAACTTCAACTTCTACGGTGGGGTTACCTCTGGAGTCGAGAATTTCTCTCGCCCATACTGCGGTAATAGTACTCATAACATTACTCCTTAAAAATAAATCAACACTTTCCGGTTACTAAACTGCCGGGTACATTCCCGGCCAAAAAACCTACACTAAACTATTTTTCACTGCCGAACCAAGCCATGCGCAACCCGTCCAGAAGAAGGGTCGGTTCCACACGGTCGATTGCCCGGCAGACTTCAGCAATTTTGGAGGCAAAACCTCCGGTGGCGATTAGCTCGACCTCCCCGCCGAGAGTCTTGCCCAGTCGCTCGCTCAAGCCTTCAACCATGGCCGCGAACCCGAAGATAAGCCCCTGATTGAGGCTGTCTGCGGTACTTTTGCCCGGTCTGATGGTGTCGGACTCGATCTCTAAAGAAATATGCGGCAGCTTGGCCGTCCCGGATGCCAGTGCCTTGGTGGAAGAGAGCACACCGGGACAGATCAGCCCGCCCATGTAATCCATGCCCACCACACAGTCGAAGGTGGTGGCGGTTCCGAAATCAACCACGATGAGGTTCTCGCTGTCACTGAGCTGGCGGCCCGCAAAGGCGGTAACCAGCCTGTCAGCCCCCACCTCCCACGGCCTTTCGTACTTGTTGTTCAGGGCCAGCGGGATGGAATTCGGGGCAAAACGCAGTTCGCAGGGGAAAAACCTTTCCACGGCCCGCTTAAGGATCGGGTTCATGGGCGGAACAACCGAAGACACGGCCCCGCCGATGATGTCCTCATTGGAGAAACCGGCCACCCGGCAGATTTCAACCAGCTTCAGCCCCCATGAATCAGCAGTGCCGCCAGGATCGGTAGGCAGGGTGAACGAGGGACCGATTTTATCACGGGTGGAAAAACCGATTTTGGTATTGGTATTCCCCACATCAAAAAGTAAAATAGTTTCCGAACTCAAAGAGGACTCCGCTGCTTGCTGGATTCTTACTCCAAAGTCTAATACCATATTCCGCAAAAACTAAAAACATGATTGCGGTACAATTATGGTACAACCTTAAGTCTGTTTTCAAAGACCGTTGGAAAAACGAAAATCGCAATTGATTTCTCTTTCCAGTCAGCCTTTTAAGACCTGTCTGGACCACCGCGTACTCCATTCTGGAGAAGGAATCAATAGGGTTTCCTGATCGAAAGTGAACACAAAAATGTTCGAAATGCAACATTTTTGTAATAATTTGATAGCTTATTGACTTGGGTTGAATTAAAAATTAAAAAAAATAAATCATCAAAAAATTTTGAATTTTCCATGAACCCCAATGCGGAGCATGCCGTGCCAGACAAAAAACTTCTCTCCATTGCGGAGATTTCACGCCTGCTGGAAGTCCCTGAATCAACCCTGCACTACTGGAAAAACCGTTTTGCCCAGTACCTGCCCAGCACAGGACGCAACAGGCAGAAAAGATTTAAATCTGAAGCAGTTGAAATTTTTAAAATTATCGCCTCCATGCTCAAACAGGGTCATACCGCCGAAGATGTCATGGCCGAACTTTCCCGCAAATATCCGGTCAACGTGGCCATTGATCCGCAGGGGCCGGAAGTGAGCGCGGCCGCGCCTGCCGCTCCCGCCCAAATGCAACAGGCCAACCTTGAACCTGCCATCCAGCTGGCCGCAGCCATGGGTACGGAAATAGCCAAGTCCATTAATGAAGGACTGAAAGGCATGTTATCCTGTATGCCGCAGGGAACAATATCCGAAGACGTAAAAGCCTGCATGGATAAAGCCAGCGCGGACCTGAATGCCCAGAATGAAAGCATTGAAGGCTTGAAAAGCGAGAATAACGAACTCAAAGAAAAGCTCTCCATCATGGAAGCGGAGCTGGTCCGACTGCGCAAAGACCGCCGCGAAATGGAAAAATACCTGCTTGACAAGCTGAAAACCATTACTAAATAAGATTAGTCCTTTCCCCCGGAAACGGACACTAAAAATTACACACAAGACCTTCCGGCTGACCTGCGCAGCCGGAAGGAATTTTATGTTTATGGAGGAATTAAAATGACTGCCCAGACAGAAAAATTCGAATTCAAAGCTGAAGTAAACCAGCTGCTGGACATCCTGGTCCACTCTCTCTACACCAACCGCGAAATTTTCCTGCGCGAACTGGTTTCCAACGCATCAGACGCCCTTGATAAAATGCGCTTCGCCATTAACAGCAATCCTGAGCTGGAAGATGAAGTGGAACCTGAAATCCTCATCGCTTATGACGAAGAGAAAAAGACCGTAACCGTGACCGATACCGGTATCGGCATGACCCGCGAAGAAGTGATGACCAACATCGGGACCATCGCCCATTCCGGTTCTGCCGAATTCGTCAAGCAGGCAGCTGAATCAAAAGAAAGCCTCGATTCCCTCATCGGCCGTTTCGGTGTGGGCTTCTACTCCATCTTCATGGTTTCCGATCACGTTGTTGTTCGCACTAAGTCATACAAGAAAGACGAGCCCGCAATCCAGTGGGTTTCCGACGGCAAAAACGCTTACGAGCTGACCGAGATCGAACCGGAAATGGATCACGGAACCATCATTGAAATCCACCTCAATGAAGACAACGCCGAACGTTTCGATTCCGATGACAAACTCAAGGAAATCGTCAAACGCCACTCAAACTTCGTATCTTTCCCCATCATGATCGGCGGTGAGCGGGTCAACACAGTATCCGCCCTCTGGCGTGAACCTAAATTCCAGATCAAGCAGGAACAGTACGAAGAATTCTACAAATTCCTGACCTACGATGTGCAGCCTCCCATCGATACCCTGCATTTTTCCGTGGACGCTCCGGTACAGTTCAACTCCCTGCTCTTCATCCCGGAAAAAGACCTCGATATCTTCGGCATGGACCGCGACAACTGGGGACTGGACCTTTACGTGCGCCGCGTGCTCATCGAAAAGCAGAACAAAAACCTGCTTCCCGAATACCTGAGCTTCATCAAGGGTGTGGTCGATACTGAAGACCTGCCCCTGAACATCTCCCGCGAAACCCTGCAGGACAACCTGCTCATCGGCAAAATCAGCACAACCCTGACCAAACAGGTTCTGGGTCAGCTGGAAAAACTCGCCAAGGATGACGCCGAAAAGTACGCCAAGTTTTGGAAAGCCCACTCCAAAATTTTCAAAGCCGGGCACATGGATTTTATCAACCGCGAGAAATTCGCCAACCTGCTCCGCTTTGATTCTTCCAAAGCTGAAGGTGAAACCCTTGTTTCCTTCGCTGACTACATCGAACGCGCCAAGGAAGACCAGAAGGAAATCTACTACTCAGTGGTAGCCAGCCGCGAGGCCGCCAACCTCAACCCGCACCTTGAAATCTTCCGTAACAAGGATATCGAAGTACTCTACCTTTACGAGCCTATCGATGAATTCGTCATGGAATCCATCCGCGAATACGAAGACTTCAGCTTCGTAGCCGCCGAGTACGCCGACCTTGAAAAGCTGGACAAATTTGAGTCCGCTGAAAAAGAAGATGAGCCGGAACCTCTTTCCGAAGAACAGGAAAAAGACATGGACGCGCTCATCGCCAGGATGAAAGAAGTCCTCGGTGAACAAGTGGCGGAAGTGAAGGTTTCCGAAAGACTTTCCGATTCCCCCTGCCGTCTGGTCAACCCGGATGGAGCCATGACCTCTTCCATGGAAAAACTCATGAAGGCCATGAACAAAGACAGCTCCATCCCCACCAAGACCATGGAAGTGAACGCCGACCACCCGCTGCTGCGTTCCATGCTGGAAATCTTCAAGGTCAACCCGGAAGACGAGTTCATCGCCCTTTCCTCCAACCAGCTCCTTGAATCCGCCCTGCTGCTGGAAGGCTATCTGAACGACCCCCACGCCCTTGTGGGCCGCATCCAGAGCCTGCTGACCAAAGCCGGCGGCTGGTATGCCGAACTGGAAAAGAAAGACTAGTCATTTCATATAAAAAAATGCATAAAATCCCCGGTGGAAATTTTCCGCCGGGGATTTTTTTCAACATATTTCAAATCGATGTTGATGCTGCCCCCTGCTTACGATATTATAAAACTAGTCGGCCAAAATACTGAGCCGAAAAGTTCAGCTATACGGAGACAAGAATGGAACCCAAATGCATTTCGGAGAACTTCGACCTGAAAAGTGCCCTGGCAAGGTTCGCGCAGGATTATGAACTGCTGGATGAAGCCATTGCAATTTTCAAGGAGGAAGCACTTAAACATCTTGGAGGAATAAAAAAGAGCCTTGAACGGGGAGAACTCAAGGAAGCCTCGAACTATGCTCATACGCTTAAAGGAGAATGCGGAGCAGTGGGAGCAATGAAAGCTCAGTCCGTGAGCTGGACAATGGAAAAAGCAGCAGGAAATGGAGACAACTCCGCTGCCCGGGAGATTCTTCCCGAACTGGAAAACGAAATAACAAAGGCAATTGAATATCTGCCGGAATCAACAGCAACAATGGCAAAATAATCGAAATAAACTTATAAAAAAGCTAATAAACCCACCGCTTTCATTTTTGCCGACCATGAGTTAGGCAAAGACAGGTTTCATCAACTGCTAAATATAAATATAAAATGAAAACGATCCTGATTGTCGACGACGACCCTAAAATGCTTGAACTTCTCAAGCATTACCTCAGAAAAGAAGAGGTCAATGTACTCACCGCTGCGGATGGCGAGGAAGGCTTATCTGTTTTTGACGGCAAAGCCGTTGATCTGGTCATCATCGATATTTTCATGCCCAATATGGACGGCATCCAGACCATTCTTGAAATGAAGCAGAAACAACCGGAAGCCAGCATTCTGGTTATTTCCGGCGGCGGTGAATTCACCGGGCTGGAATACCTGAAACAGGCCAAAGCCCTTGGCGCGAAAGAAGCACTGGTCAAACCATTTTCTCAGGACGATTTTCTGACCACAGTGCGCTCCATGCTGGCTTAGGCTTCCAGCCCTTGAAATTATCTTCTGGAACAGGCCAGACTTACGCCAAGCCCCACAAAAGCAGTCCCCAGCACTTTATTGATATACCTGCAAATCGCAGTACCCTTGATAATTTCCTTAATTTTTTCGCCACCGCAGGCATAAATCATCATACACCCGAAAGCGATGACGGTAAGCAGCCCCAAAAGCATGGCAAAATGCTGCAGGGAAGCCTGTCCGCTGCTGATGAACTGGGGAAACAGAGCACTGAAAAAAACAATGGCTTTTGGATTCCCTGCCGCGACCCAGAACCCCTGTAAAAACAGTTTCCGGGCAGAAGTCTTTCCAGCTGCTTCAACGCCGCCTTCTTCAAAACTGAAATCCCCGGATATAAGCACTCCGATACCAAGCCAGACCAGATAGGCGGCCCCGGCATATTTAACCAGCATAAAAGCTGTTTCGGATGCAGCAAGCAGGGCACCCAGTCCGGCAATTGAGACAACTGCCTGCAGAAAAGAAGCGGCACTGTTTCCCAGAGCGGTGGCAACTGCCCGTCTGGCCCCGTATTTAATTCCATGGGTCAAAGCCAGAATCATGCTCGGCCCCGGTATGATGGAAGCCAGAAAAACAGTCAGTACGTATACTCCCCAAAATTCAATGGACATGGATTTAACTCCCAAAAAGAACAAGGCCGTGCCCGATAAAATCGGACACGGCCTTTTAATATCAATTTACATGTGACTCTTAGGCTTCCAGCTCAGCTGCAGCCTTTTCAACAGAGTCAATGAAACCCTGACGGGCTTCACGAATCTTTCCTGCAAGAGCTTCGTCATGCAGGGCCAGAATCTGGGCGGCCATCCATGCGGAGTTCTTTGCGCCGACCTTATCAAGGGCGACGGTTCCTACGGGGAATCCCGGAGGCATCTGCACGGTTGCCAGCAGGGCATCCATTCCGCCGAGAGCGGAACCGCAGATGGGCACGCCCAGTACGGGACGGATGGTTTTAGCTGCGACAGCACCGGCAAGGTGCGCGGCAAGGCCCGCAGCGCAGATGAAGATTTCACAACCGTTATCTTCCAGTTCCTTAACCAGCTTCGCAGTCCTTTCCGGAGTACGGTGGGCGGAGGAAACAGTGAAAACGTGGGGAATACCGAGTTTGGTCAGCAGATCGGAACAAGGCTGCATTGTGTCCTTATCCGAAATGGACCCCATAAAAATAGCTACTTTTGCACTCATTTTTTAAGACCCTTGTCACCTATGTCGCGACGGAAGTAAGCTTTATCAAAGCTGAGCTTTTCAACTGCTTCGTAAGCCTTTTTCTGGGCTGCTCCAAGATCCGCCCCCAGAGCGGTAACACCCAGCACACGTCCGCCGCTGGTTAATGTTTTACCCTCTTCAAACTTTGTCCCGGCCTGAAAGACCTTGACGCCTTCAATCTTTTCAGCTTCCTCGAAACCGGTGATCTCCGCTCCCTTATCGTAGGAACCGGGATAGCCGCCCGCAGCCATGACCACGCAAAGGGTGGTCTCGTCCTTGAGCTTCACTTCCACTTCGGGGAGGCGGTTCTCAACGCAGGCCAGCATGATTTCGACCAGATCACAATCCAGACGCATCAGGAGCGGCTGGCATTCGGGGTCGCCGAAACGAACATTGTATTCAAGAACGGAAGGACCGTTTTCAGTGTACATGAGTCCGGCATAAAGGATGCCGGTAAAAGGCTCGCCACGCTCGGCAAGCAGCTTGAGAATAGGCTTGATGCACAGTTCGGCGGTCTCAGCGTATTTGTCGCGGGGCAGAATGGGGGCCGGGCTGTATGCGCCCATGCCTCCGGTGTTGGGTCCGGTATCGCCTTCGCCCACGGCTTTGTGGTCCTGTGCGGAAGGCAGCAGGGCGTAATCTTCACCGGCACAGAAAGCGAGGAAGGAAGCTTCTTCACCCTTGAGGGCTTCTTCCACAACAACGCGTTCCCCGGCAGTACCGAATGTTTTTTTGACCATCATGTCGTCAAGGGCTTCAAGAGCCTCTTCGACGGTTCCGGCCACAACAACACCTTTACCCGCAGCGAGGCCGTCGGCCTTGACCACGATGGGCGCGCCCTGTTCTTCAACGAACTTTTTGGCCTGCTCATATTCATCAAAGACCTGAAAAGGAGCAGTGGGTACGCCGGAATCACGCATGGTCATCTTGGAGAAAGCTTTACTGCCTTCAAGATTGGCGGCGTAAGCCCCAGGACCGAAACAGGGAATACCTTCCTTGGAGAGGGCTTCCTTGATGCCCAGCACAAGGGGCAGCTCCGGTCCGGCCACCACGAGGTCTATTTTATTTTCTTTGGCAAAGTTGACCAGCCCGGGCAGGTCGTCATCCTTGATGTCCACGTTGGTGCCGTGCAACCGGGTGCCGCCGTTACCGGGGGCGATAAAAATTTCAGAAACCTTGGGACTCTGGCTGATTTTCCAAGCCAGAGCGTGTTCTCTCCCGCCTGAACCTACAACAAGTATTTTCATGAAATAATTCCTCTTGGGATTGAGCTAATGTGACCTGTGGGTAATAGTGGTCCCCAAACTGTTAATTTGGTAGCAAGCATCACTTAGATAAATATTGCAGATTTGGCAAGAAAATGCGTACGCCTGAAATAATTATCCGTTCACTTTCACATCGGCGGCAATAACTCCAAGAACCTTTCCCTTGGAATCAAAGAATGGACCGGAAACCGTAATGCAATTCTCTCCGGTGGCGGAACTTTCATAAACATCGGACACATACATGGTCTGATCCGCAAGCACTGCACTGAACCATTCCCGGCCGGACCAGTCTTTTCCGCAGGCGAAACCGTCCTCGGCAAAGCTCTGCCACTGGCCGCTGATGTTGCTGACCAGCTTAAACACACCGATCATATCATCAAGATCAGCAACGCGTCCACCAAGAACGGAAACACTGACCACAGCTGCGGCTATAGTAAAAATATCCACCATCCGAGCCAGACTGTCAGCGGTATGGGCAGATTATGAAATACCCGGCCACAAAAGCCGGAAAAAGAATCAGACGTTTCCGGTAAGGGTGTATTCAAGAGCTCCAACCAGCTCTTTCAAATGGATTTTATCTTCAATCTTTCCGCCTTCCGGACCTTCCACATGAAAAACATCAAAAACAGATTGCCCGGTGGTAGAGATACGGGCCATGCGCAGATCGATATTCATGCGCGAGAAGAACGCGGCCATGTCGTAAAGGATGCCGGAACGGTCCTGAGTGATAACCTCAATGAGGGTACATTCCTCGCTGGATTCATTATCGATGCTGATCCGGGTGGGTACCCGGCAGGGAACAGCGCGGCTCAAGAAGGAATTGCGCTTCTTATGCAGCCGGAAATCAAGGGCCAGCCGCCCGGTAAGGGCATACATGATAGAACGCTCCACCCTGCTCCAGATGTCGTCCGGGCAGTTTTCGGATGGGGCTTCCACAATAAAAATATTCACTGCCGTTCCGTCAGACCATGAAAATATATCCGCAGAGAGGATATTCACTGAGTGCAGGGCCAGCACCCCGGATTGGGCGGCAAAAAGAAAATCCTGATCTTTGGCAGTGATAACCAGCTTGACCCGTCTTTCATCCTCGGTTTCAAAAGCGCGGACCAGACTGAGGCCTCTTCCGCCCTTGCCTGCTGGTTTGCGGACCATATCCCGTTCATAAACCCGGTTGAATTCAAACACCTGCTGCATGTGCTGCACAATTTCATCCGGGTCCTCCACCAGAAGATAGCGTTCGTCCATGCAACCGATAAGGGATTCCGCCATGCCGGGATCAATGTATCCTTTGGCCCGTTCACGGACCCGACGCAGGGTTTCAGCCAACTGCGTTTCCGGTCCCAGATCAACCAGAGCATCATCGGTAAGCAGCAGTTCCAAACCGGCATGAATTTCCCGCAACAAAGACTCGCTCCACGAATTCCAGACCCGCGGCCCGGTAGCCATGGAATCGGCCATGGAAAGGATGAAAAGCATCCGCAACTTGCGCAATGAACCGATTTTCCCGGCAATCTTCTGCAAAGCTTCTACAGAACTGAGATCTATGGAACGGGAAGCACGGACCAGAAGCAGGTGTTCACGAATCAGAAAAACCACATCTTCCTTAAAACGTGACGGAAAATCAGTGCGCGAAAGAATTTCTTCAGCAATACCGGCCCCGCGCTCACTGTGATTACGCTTGCCCTTGCCGATGTCGTGAAAAAACGCCCCCAGAATCAAAGCATCAAAGTCTGCTGAAGAAATACACTTACCGCCCTCGGAAAATTCATCGCGAAAAATATCACAGCATTTATGCACGGTAAGCAGGGAGTGACGTCCCGGAGGATACTGGTGGTAGCCGTCATAGGGCACAAGGTCCGCAACCATTGAAAATTCAGGCAGGAATGATTTAAAAACCCCGCTGTCGAGCATCTCAACCGAAGCGCGCCAGCCGAATTCGCCCTTGAAAATATCAATGAGCATCTTCAGGGAGCGGGTCAGCTTAACTCCTTCAGCGGAATCTATGGCTGAAACCGCACGGCGGGCCTCACGGGTCAGCGGTGCTCCGGTGCGGGATTTAATGCCGAAAACCTCCAGCCCGGCCTTAAGCCCGGCAATACCGCAATGATCAATGAAAGATCTCGACTCAGCATCAAATGATTCCCTGAAAAGGGCATCCCCCATGGAGCGGACCCGGACCATGGCCCGATGGATGGAAGTAAGCAACTCGTTGCCGCGCTTGGCCGGATCATACCCTTTGAAACCGCAAAGGGAAGCCGCGTCGGGCAGAATCTCAATGATCAGCTTGTCCTGTTTGCGCTTACGCAGCAGGTGCACAGCGCAGCGGGCCTGCATAAGCAAACTCTCATCCCTGCACAGATCAAGGAGGTCGCCCTGATTCAGGGGCGAGTAATCCCCTTTGATGTCCGCACACCAGCGGATAAACTGCACATCACGCAGGGTCCCCCAGCCGTTTTTCAAATCCGGCTCCAGAACCACAGAATCCATGCCCTGCCCGATTTCGGAACGGTTCTCCCAGAGGATACGGCAGAACTCATCACCGGATACAGTCAGCACCTTCTCCCTGAACTCATTGACCAGCTGCCGGAACGGTTCTTCACGCCCGGCAATGAAACGCAGATCCAGAAGCGAAGCCAGCACCTTGAAATCGGACTTTGCCAGTTTAATGTTCTGCTCCACAGTGCGCACGCCGTGGCCTACGTCAAATTTAAGATCCCAGAGAGGATGAAAGAAAAAGGAAGCCAGATCCTCAAGATCTTCCTGCACAGAAAGATCAGTGATGATCAGGACATCAATATCTGAAAACGGGGCCAGCTGACCGCGCCCGTAACCGCCCACCGCGACAATGGACAGGTCATCATACGAAGAAAGAATCCCCTCGGATACGGCTTCCCTGATTCTCGCCCGGAAATAATCATCCACAAGCGAGCACATCTGCTGCGGGAAATCCCGCGGCATGCTCTTTGAGCATGCCGCGAGGAGTATTTCACGTCCCGCCAGTAAACGGTCTACTGACAATTCCGGGGACAATCCGGGGGGATTTTCAGCGTTCATTTAGATGGCTTCCGGCCCGGTCTCGCCGGTACGGATACGCACCACTTCTTCAACCGGGATAACGAATATCTTGCCGTCGCCGACCTTTCCGGTCTTGGCGGCCGCACTGACTGCGTCAATAACTTCGGGAACGCGGTCAGCATCGACCACAATCTCAATCTTGGTTTTGGCGATGAAATCCACCTGATACTCGGCACCGCGGTAAACTTCCTTGTGCCCGCCCTGACGACCGAAACCTTTCACGTCAGTAACAGTCATGCCCTTGAGCCCGAGCCCTGCAATGGCGTCCTTAACATCATCGACCTTGAAAGGCCTGACAATAACTTCTATTTTTCTCATTTTAATTACCCTGCTTTAACTATTAGGGAGTGCAGAGGGGATTATCCCCTTTGCCCGCCGGAGGCGAAATCAATTCAACAAAGCGCGAAGCGCATCAATACCCTGTCTTACAACTGGTATCCGGTTTCGCTGTGATCGGAAACGTCCATACCGGCAACTTCTTCTTCCTCGGAAGGACGCAGACCGTAGAACTTGTCGATAGCCTTGAACAGAATCCAGCTGACCGCAAAGCAGTAGCCCCAGGTGGCGATGCAGGACTCAATCTGAATCCAGAACTGGGAAGCATTGCCGTAGAAGAGGCCTTCAGCACCGATACTGGCGAACAGCCCGGTGGCGATTGCGCCGTATGTTCCGCCGAGACCGTGGATACCGACCACGTCAAGAGAATCATCATAGCCGAATTTGGACTTCATGAGTACTCCGCCGTAACAGACCATGCCGCCACCGAAACCGATAACAATGGAAGCCATGGGTGTTACGAAACCGGCAGCCGGGGTAATGGCGACCAGTCCGGCAACAGCACCGGAAGCAGCACCGAGGGTGGTGGGTTTGCCGCCATGCATGGCTTCAACCAGCAACCAGCCGAGAACTGCTGCAGCTGCGGCAAGGTGGGTGGTTACAAAAGCGTTGGCAGCAAGGCCGTCAGCCGCAAGGGCGGACCCGGCATTGAAACCGAACCAGCCGAACCAGAGCATGCCGGCACCGAGCAGGGTCATGGGCAGATTGTGAGGGATAAAAGGTTCTTTGCCGTATCCTTTACGTTTACCGATGATCAGGCAACCGGCCAGAGCCGCAGCAGCGGAACTCATGTGCACAACCGCGCCGCCCGCGAAGTCGAGAGCACCGTGGTCGCCCATCCATCCGCCGCCCCAGACCCAGTGGCACATGGGAGCGTAAACAAGGATAACCCAGAGGGTGCTGAAAATCAGCAATGCGCCGAACTTCATGCGCTCGGCAAAGGCTCCGGTGATCAGTGCGGGGGTGATGACCGCAAACATACACTGAAAAACCATGAAAAGAAGGTGGGGCAGGTTGTCCGCAGGGCTATTGACTGTATCCATGCCTACGCCATTAAGGGCGAAGAAATCCAGCCCGCCGATTACACCGCCGATATCACTACCAAAAGAAAGGGAATAACCGATAACCGCCCAGACGATAGAAACCAGTCCGAGCATGATAAAACTCTGCATGATGGTAGCCAGAACGTTTTTGCTGCGCACCATGCCGCCATAGAAGAGAGCCAGCCCCGGAGTCATGAACATAACCAGAGCTGCACAAATAAGTATAAATGAAGTATCCGCCGAATTCATTTTTAATCAACCCCCGTTGATTCAAGGTGTCATTTTTACAATTATGTCTCTAAAATCGTTTTTGTAGATTCTATTTTTACAATTTTAGAAAAACCAGCCTTCAAAAATGCATTTTCAATACCTATTTAGCACGCTTTGTGCCAAAACAGGAAATTCAATACCCGGAAAGCAAATAAAACTACACCTAAAAAACATATTTGGAAATTTACTTCATATAAAATTTCATCTCTCACAGCTTTTAAACAATAAAATACATTCCACCTGCTGAGACCGTGAAAATCCATTCGACAAAAGCATTAATACAGCAAAATTATTTCCAGCTGGAAAAACACAAAACGGGAAAATGATGACAACCGCGATTGACTTCATATAAGATATGATTCATACAAAAGTTAATTGAGAATCATTTTCAGCAAATAAACGGAGAACACATGAGAATATTAAAGACAGGCATTCTGATGACTGTAATTACAATACTGAGCTGCAGCATGGCTGCTGCCGGACAATTGCAGACCACGGTATCCATCGTACCCATGAAATATTTTGTGAAAAAAATCGGCGGAGACAACATAAAGGTAAACATCATGGTCAAACCGGGAAGCAGTCCGGCGACCTATGAGCCGCAACCCAAACAGATGGCGAACTTAAGCAAATCAGAAATCTACTTTGCCATCGGCGTTCCTTTTGAAAAAGCGTGGCTGCCCAGATTTAAATCCGCCAACAAAAAACTTGAGATCGTGCACCTCGGCCAAACAGTCATCCACAGGGCGATGAAAGCGCATGTCCATGAACACGAGGAACATCACCACGGACATCAGGCCAAACACCACGAAGAACCGCACATCAAAGACCCGCACGTATGGCTGTCCCCGCCGCTGGTACGGACCATCTGCCAGAAAGTCCGAAACACCCTGATCGAACACGACCCGGCAAATTCCCAGACATACATCGACAACTACCTGAAATTTGCAGCTGAAATAAACAAACTGGACTCCGACCTTCTGGAGATATTCTCCAAAAAAGGAACCAGCTTCAAATTCATGGTCTACCACCCCTCGTGGGGGTATTTTGCCGACACCTACGGCCTGACCCAGATTCCCATTGAAATGGAAGGTAAAGATCCGAGCCCCAAAGAATTGGCCCAGCTGATCGATCTCGCAAAAAAGAATTCAGCAAAAGCCATTTTTGTCCAACCCCAGTTCTCCAAAAAGAGCGCGCAAACCATAGCCGACTCCATAGGGGCGGCTGTACTTGTAGCCAACCCCCTTGCTGAAGACTGGGCAGACAACCTGCGCCGCACCGCAGCAGCCCTTGCAAAGAAACACTAAAAAAAGAATCCGCCCTTCCAAACAGAAGGGCGGATCTTTTTTCTGGCGATTATCCAGCTCCATCATAAGATCAGGAGCCGCACGCAAAACAATTTAAAAGCTGAACACACCCATCAGGGTGGCCATAAAGGCAATAGGAGCTCGAAGAGTTACAGAATAAGAACTTCTAACCGGCATTTCAGCAGCCAGCTGACTGCGCAGCTCCTTAAACGCCTGATTCATCTCACGCTCACAGTCCAGCCTTTCCTGTCTGGCCTGCTTTGCTTCAGTGCGCAAAAGGGCCATATCTTCGCGATGCATGGATACTAAAGTTTCAATATTGCTCATCACACCATCTCCGTATATTTGAAAAAACTGAGTCGGATTTGCTTCTGAAAAAGGTTATGGACCGGAAAGCCCGGAGGGGTCGGGGAGGTGGAGTGGGCTCTCCGGTCCATACTTGACTAACAAGCTACCCTCCATACAGCACCATCCGTGCCAAAACTTTTCAAACCTCTCAGATCATGCTAAACTAAAGGATTGATGACCAAAATCAAAAGCCACCGAAAATTATTTATGCTGTAATCACTGTTGACCTAATGCCATTTTACCGATATTTCATAAAAAGCACTAAATAATACCATCAAACAACCTGATCACAGCAGATTTTTATGACTATATCCATTAATGACTATAAAGCCCTTTCGCAGGAACTCGACCCGGAAAAACTACAGACCCAGATTCTGACCCTGCTGCTTAAACTGCAAAATGTCGAGCGCGGATCCCTGTGGCTGAAACGGGACGGCATGTATGAATGCGTTGAAGCCCTCGGTGACAAAAGCGAAAATGTAAAAGGGGCAAAAATATCAGCGCAGGAAAAAAGCATCGTTGGCTGGGTGATCCAGAATGGAAAAATGACCGTTGCCGAAGCAGGGGATTCACGCCACCTAAGCTCCTTTGAGCGTGACTTCAAAATAAAAAGCAAGCTCATCCTCTGCTTCCCCCTGCACCTCAAGGGACTGGAGGTGTACGGTGCCGTACAGGTTATCGACACAAGCACTTCCGGCGAACAACTCAATCAGGACCCCGCCTACCTGACCATGCTGCAGGATCTGGTGGATATCGGCTCCATATCGCTCAGCAATTCACTGGAATTCCAGAAACAGCGCATTGAATTTGCCCAGCTCAGCAGAACCCTGAGCAGCATCAGGAACAACAAAACCATTGTGGGCCGGAGCCAGTCCGTAAACAAAGCCATGAAACTGGTGGAAAACTACGGAGCCACCAGCTATCCGGTCCTTCTCTACGGCGAATCCGGGACTGGTAAAGAACTCTTTGCCGAGGAAATCCACGCCCAGAGTGCACGGGCCCAGAAACCGTTCCTGACCCAGAACTGCAGCGCTATCCCGGAAAACCTGCTGGAAAGTGAACTTTTCGGTTACGTAAAAGGAGCTTTTACCGGAGCCACGACCAATAAGTCCGGCCTCTTTGAGGCTGCCGATGGCGGCACGGTATTCCTTGATGAAATCGGCGATATGGACATCAACCTGCAGGCCAAGCTGCTGCGCGTGCTGCAGGAGAACGAGATCAAACCCCTTGGCGGGACCCAGACCAAAAAAATCGACATCCGTATCATTTCGGCCACCAACCGCAATCTTGAAGAAGATGTGCGTTCAGGACGCTTCAGGGAAGACCTTTATTATAGGCTTAATGTCCTGCCCCTGAAGCTGCCCGCCCTGCGTGAACGCAAGGAAGATATCCACCTGCTCACCGAGCATTTCCTGAACCGCGAAGCAGCCCACAGCCACATGCTGCCCAAGCAGATGTCCGCAGAAGCCATGGACGCCATGAAAAATTACAATTGGCCGGGCAACATTCGCGAACTGGAAAACATGGTCAAGCAGTTTCAGGCCATGGTTCCCGGCGACACCGTTACCGACAGCGACCTGCCCCTGCACATTGTCCATCCCGGTGCAACACCGCCCCCAAAAGCACAGCCGCAGACCCCGCCCGCAATTCAGGAACAGACTGCAGCGCAAGAGGACTTCAGTGCCCTGACCTGGAAGGAAATGGAGTATTCATATATAATGAAGCTGCTGGAAAAATACCGCTGGAACATCAGCCGGGCCGCCCGTGCTGCGGACGTGAACCGCTCTACTTTTGATTCGCGTATGAAGAAACTGGGGATCAGTAAGAACGGCTAAGAAAACCAAAACCTTTTATTAGGGTTTCGCCGCTTGTAATCATATAAAGACAACCATTCACGGAAAGCATCTTACCACTCGCGGTAAAAGCTCTGGACTCCGATATTAACAGGATGCTAGATAAACAGGTGGATCATATCATTATATAGTATAGCTCACCAGCCTCCCGCACAGACCGGGAGAACAGTTCAAGGATTACCAGATGCTCCTTCTCGGAATTGATGTCGGCGGAACCCACACGGACGCCGTTGCCATAGGGCCTGACGGTCTGGAAGCGCAGGTTAAAGTCGCCACTCAGCACGACAACCTGCTCGCCTCCATCAGAAACAGCCTTGGGGAAATCGTCCGCCACACGGACCCGGCCCGCATAAAGCAGCTCAACCTCTCCACCACTCTCTCCACCAACTCCATTGTGGAAGGGAACTACGAAGACGTGGGCGTGATAGTCTCCGCAGGTCCGGGACTCGATCCCCATTCATTCATGACCTGCAAGGATTTCCATGTCATTCCCGGTTCACTGGACCATCGCGGCTCGGAAACAAAACGGCTGGACAACCTTTCCCTTGAAGAAGCCATTGTCTCCTGCCGCAAGGCCGGGATCAAAGTATACGCCGCAGTGACCAAATTTTCCCCCCGCAACCCGGCCCACGAAAAAGAAATGGAGCTGGCAGTAGGCGATAACGCCGACTTCATCACCCTCGGGCACCAACTCACCGGACGGCTGAATTTCCCGCGCCGCATTTCCACCGCATTTTACAACTGTGCTGTCTGGCGGGTCTTCAACAAATTTGCCGACGCCATTGCCGACACCCTTGATGAGATGGGGCTGGGCGACATCCGGGTAAATATCCTCAAAGCCGACGGCGGAACCATGCCGCTGGATCTCTCACGCAAGGTTCCGGTGCAATCCATTTTTTCCGGTCCGGCAGCCAGCGTCATGGGCATCATCGCCCTGTGCAACATCACCCACGATTCCATCATCTACGACATCGGCGGCACCACCACCGACATCGCCATTTTCGCCGGGGGCAGCCCGCTCATCGAGCAGGAAGGCATCCATATCGGCTCCCACCCCACCCTTGTACGGGCCTTGAAGGTCCATTCCATCGGCATCGGCGGGGATTCAGCCATTTCAATTCTGGACGGGCAGGTTCGTGTCGGCCCCAACCGTCTCGGCCCGTCAATTGCCTTCGGCGGCGAAATCCCCACCCTTACTGACGCGCTGATCTGGAAGGATTCCTGTGATTGCGGAAACGTAAAACAATCTAAAGCGGGCTTCACTTCCTTTGCCGCCAAGCATGGACTCGACCCGGCAGAACTGGCGGATCAGGCCATCGGGTACGCAGTGGATAAAATCCATGATTCCACCCGTGAAATGGTGGATGAAATCAACCAGCAGCCAGTCTACACCATCCATGAACTGTTGGAGAACCGGAAGATCATCCCCCGCAAAATCTACATCATGGGCGGCCCTGCACAGGCCATGAAAATGGATGTATTCCGCAAATTCCGTCTTTCCACCGAAGTTCCGCAGAACTACGATGTTGCCAACGCCATCGGCGCGGCCCTGACCCGTACAACCACCGAGCTGGAACTTTTCGCCGATACTGAACGCGGACTCATGTTCATCCCCTCGCTGGGACACCGCGAGAACATCCCCCGCAATTACAATATAGAACAGGCTGAAAAGGATGCCATGAACCACCTGCTGGCCCATCTGGGCGAAATGCACGTGGCTTCGGACGGTTCCAATGCCCAGATCACCAGCTCATCATCATTTAATATGGTCAATGGAGCCAGCACCGTGGGACGCAACATCAGGGTCAAATGCCAGATCAAACCCGGCGTGGACCGGACATATTCATAAACGGAGACAACAATGCTCAAGGCTGAAAACAGTCTGGGAATCATCTTTTTCCCCGCCTTTGACTGGGCCATCTCGCCCACCCACCCGGAGAGGGAAGAAAGACTGCTCTACACGCAGGACCAGTTGCGCGAGGAAGGTCTTTTCGACATCGAAGGCATCCGTGAATACAAACCCGAAGTGGCTTCCAGCGAAGATATCGAACGGGTCCACTTCTGCTTTCCCGAAGCCGAGGCCGTTGCCACCCGCTCCCATTGCATTTCCGCAGGCGGAGCCATTAAAGCCGCCGAACTGGTCATGAACGGCGAACGGGAACGGGCCTTCGCCCTCGTGCGTCCTCCGGGGCATCACGCCATGAAGACAGTGCAGGGTTCACGCGGGTTCTGCGCCATCAACATTGAAGCCATCATGTGCGAATACATCCGCGAAAACTACGGTCCCAAACGCATCGCCATTGTAGACACCGACTGCCACCACGGGGACGGCACACAGGATGTCTACTGGCATGATCCGGACACCCTGTTCATCTCCCTGCATCAGGACGGACGCACCCTTTATCCCGGCACAGGTTTCCCCAAAGAATCCGGAGGTCCCAAGGCCCTCGGACGCACGGTGAACATCCCCCTGCCCCCCGGAACATCCGACGCCGGGTTCATGATGGTCATGAAAAATGCGGTCATGCCCATTCTGGATGATTTCAAGCCGGACCTGATCATCAACTCCGCCGGGCAGGACAACCACTTCACCGACCCGATCACCAACATGAATTTCTCTGCGCAGGGCTACGCCGCGCTTAATTCCATGCTCAAGCCGGATATCGCAGTGCTAGAAGGCGGTTATGCCATTCAGGGCGCGCTGCCTTACGTAAACCTCGGCATCAGTCTGGCCATGGCCGGGATTGATTATTCACACGTGCGCGAACCGGGCTTCAACCCCGAAACGCTCAAAGAATCAGATGAGATCATGGATTATATCGCCAAGATCTGCGAAGGCGTGAAGGATATCTATTTCAATCCGCCCACAGAGAGCAGCGAAGGGGTCATCAGCGGAGACTGGTCCGTGCGACATCGCAATATTTTTTACGACACCGAAGGGTTCACTGAATCCCAGACCGAATCCCTGCTGCTCTGCGAAAACTGCCGGGGCCTGCTCAAAGTGGAAACCCAGCGCGAAGGCGGTCCCATGGGCTTTGGACTGGAAATCCCCGCCGCAGCCTGTGACTCCTGCCGCAATCAGGGCTACTCCCTGCTCGAAGAAGCTCAGGTCAAGAGCCGTTACCGCTACATCCAGCTCATCAACCGCAAGGACAAAGATTACCTGCGCTACGGATTTTGACAAAAGAAACGTAGATTCCTCAGGTCTGAGGGATAAGTGCGCGCTACGCGCGATTTAACGGACAGATTTCGCCTCCGGCGGCCAAAGAAACTTTTTGGAAAAAGTTTCTCTGGACTCTTCAAAAACTTTTATTAGGCTTCGCCGCTTCGAGTATTACTCAGTTAATTAAATAAAAAAGCGGGCAAATCCGGTTGGATTTGCCCGCTTCTATTTCAGTCTATTTTGTACTCTTACTGATTCTGCATTCCATGGATAATATCAGAAAGGTTATCCGCCAGCTGGGCCAGCTTTTCAATGGCTTCGGATGATTCCAACATAGCCTGCTCGGTCTCGTTTGAAATGCGGTTTACCGTTTCAGTGGAACGGTTGATCTGCTCACTGGCTGCGGCCTGCTGCTCAGCGGCAGTGGCAATGGACCTGATCCGGTCGGAAGTCTCTTCAGACATGGATACGATCCGCGCCAAAGCATCACCGGACTCCCCGGCCAGCGCAGTGCTGCGGGTAACGGACTCAACAGCCGCTTCCGTAGCCTGCACGTTGGTCTTGGCACCCTGCTGAATATTGGAAACAGCCTGATGAACCTCGGTTGTGGCCTGCACGGTCTTTTCCGCAAGCTTGCGAACTTCATCGGCAACAACCGCGAATCCGCGCCCGGCTTCACCTGCACGGGCAGCTTCGATAGCCGCGTTCAAAGCCAGCAGGTTGGTCTGGTCTGCGATATCTTCGATCACACCCAGTACATTACCGATGGCTTCAGCCTTCACATCCAGATCTTCCATGGAAGCTTTCAAGGAATTAGCCTGACCGGAAACTTCATCAATGGCACTGACCACACCGGCTACAGTATCTTCACCTTTTTCCGCATCAGCCCTTGCTTTATCAGCGTCACTGGCAGCTTCCTGCGCATGGCGTGCAACCTCAAGAACAGTGGCGTTCATTTCTTCCATGGCAGTGGCGGCCTGTCCGGCTTCTTCACTCTGAACCATGGCCCCCTTGCGGGCCTCGCCCACCAGTCCGCGCAGCTGCTCGGCTGCACTGCTCAGTTCATAAACCACGGAATCAGCCTGATCAGCAGCCTTGGCAATCACTTCGTTCTGTTGAAGGATATGAGCTTCACGCTGTTTAAGTTCGGTTGTGTTGATATACAAACAACAACCGCCGATAACATTGCCGACCACATCATGCAGAGGAAAAAGGTTGGCCAACACGTTGATGTCACTGCCGTCCACATGCTTGAAGATAACTTCCCGGTTCATGGCCCGGGTATCATCATCCATACAGTGCCCGATCAGTGATTTACGGTCATCGTGATAAAAGATCTGGGAAATCATGCGCCCGTGATAAGATTCCGGCTTTTCATCAGAGCCGATCATTTCAAGGCATTCTTTATTCAGGAAATTTATATGTTCTTTGAGATCAACAATACAGCAGCCAAGAGGCAGACCTTCAAGAATACTGTTGCTGAAACCGAGGCGTTCTTTATAAACATCGCTCAGTTCACTGATCGCAGCACGCAAACCATCAAGCCCCGGGCTGTTACATTTATCAGCTTCGGAGTACTCGCCTTTGATCACAAGATTTGCAAAATTTGTAAGACATTCCACAGGTCGGGCGACCTGTGCTTTGAGGACGGTAAAAAGACAGATTCCCAGCAAAAACAGCAGCCCAATCAAACCGAAAGCCAGCCCGGTCAGTGCCCATGATTCATTGCTGTAGGCAGTTAGAATTGCGCCGCACAATACTGCTGCGACAAGTAACACTCCAAAATAAATTCCAGCGATTACACGCAGAAACTTTCCATTTTCCATTTCAGTTCTCCCAGCTAAAAACGAATAACCACAAATTATTCGATCCCCTCTTCAGCCGCTCTCACATACGCCATGTCCGGACTGTCCACCTCAAAAAAGAACAGAAACAATATTAATCCAGTGTAACACAGCAACGGTAGAATCAGGAATTTTCAGCCTTCCAAAACCGAACCTTCACTAACCTCGCAAAATCGCTTCTAAACCCTTTATAAGGGCTTGTCTAGCCGTTTTCTTGTTCAATTCAGGATAAAAAAACGGAAAAGGCCCGCCGTAACGGCAGGCCTTCTGTAACCATTCCTTAATACAGAACAATCACTATCGACACCTTGGTAACATGACTCAAAGTGTAAAATGTACCCAGCAACTAGAACATTATCGCTGCAAGAGTGCCGAGAAACAACAGAACCGAAATAACCCCGTTCAGAGTAAAGAAAGCCATGTTGACCCGGCTCATATCTTCAGCAGAAATAACGAGATGTTCGCAGATTAGAATTCCGCCCACAAGGGCAAGAGTTGCGAAATAAATCCAGTTCAAACCAGCGGCCAGTCCGGCCAGCCCGAAAAAGATAACCGTATTCACATGGCTGAAAGTGGAGATGGTCAGGGCTTTCTCGATGCCGAGGTTTGCGGGAACTGAATTCAAACCCCGGTTGCGGTCGAACTTGCGGTCCTGCGTGGCGTAAAGGATATCAAACCCGGCCACCCAGAACATTACTCCGAAGAAAAACAGAATCGCGGGCAGGCTAAAATTGGGATCAACACAGAGCCAGCCCGCAAC
The DNA here is from genome assembly GCF_010470675.1 of Desulfovibrio sp. JC010. Lineage (NCBI taxonomy): Bacteria > Pseudomonadati > Thermodesulfobacteriota > Desulfovibrionia > Desulfovibrionales > Desulfovibrionaceae > Desulfovibrio > Desulfovibrio sp. JC010. The sequence continues at coordinate 1,088 of NZ_VOIQ01000017.1, read as the reverse complement.
AGGGGCCAGCCCCAAAACCGAACCGAGGGCAAAATGACAAAGAAAAGTGAATCTTTTGGTCAGGGAATAAAAGGCCGACCAGACCAGCGCAAAGTACGAAAGTTTGTAGCAAAGCTCATTCATGTATTTACAGGTAAAAACAAAAACGACTGCACAAGCCACGATAAAACAGAAGGTAAAAAACGGGGTCAATTCCCCGGTCACCAGCGGACGGGTCCGGGTACGCGGGTTTTCACTGTCAATATTGATATCGACAAGCCTGTTCACGGCCATGGCGAATGAACGAATCGCCACCATGGCTATGGTCAGCAGAGCAAAAGGCTTGGGCTCCGGCCATGTTCCGCTGGCCAGAAAAATTCCCATATAAGCAAACGGCAATGCAAAGATGGAATGCTCAATCTTGACCATCCGGCAGACCAGCACGATATTTTCCCACAGCTTCTTCATGTATTTGCAAAGAATATCTTTCACACCCCACTCCTTGATATTTAAACTAAAATTTTTCAACCAGCACTGCGCCCACAACAACCATTAAAACCCCGGCAATACGTCCGGCTGAAGCCTCCCGCACGGCATACCCCAGTATCCCGTAGTGGTCCAGCACAAGAGATGCCGCCATCTGTCCGGCCACCATCCAGCACATCATGGTTCCCGCACCCAGCACCGGAGCCACAACCACCGCAGCAGCCACGAAAAACGCGCCCATAAAACCACCGGTCCACATCCACCACGGCCCTTTAAGCACAGCACTCCCTTCCGGAAGCGGAACCTTGGTAAAATAAGCATAAGCCAGCAGGCTCAGCGTTCCAACGCTGAACGACACAATGGCCGCCAGAACAGGATCACCCACAAAGCCCTTAAGCTTAAGGTTCACCCCGGCTTGTGTAGGCGCAAGTGCACCGAACACGAAAGACATTATTATAAAGAATAAACGCATTTTATTGCCTAGTACGTCTTGATTGACGTTGTTTAACCAATTAAACAGTTGTAATTTTGCATGGCAGACCGATTTTGCCTTGGTTTTTTAAGACCGTGCCGGAGCTTGGGTCGTCATGCTTTGTTCTTCTAACCCGAACCGTTGCTTGGGA
>NZ_VOIQ01000016.1 GCF_010470675.1 Desulfovibrio sp. JC010 | reverse complement strand
CACTTTTCTCCAAAATAAACACAATTTTCCCTTCTGATCCCAAATCTGACTTTGGTCGCACAAACTTGAGCTTTTCAAATTAAATCGAACGGAAGAAAGCATAATAAAACCCCGCTTTCCGAGAAAAGCGGGGTTAGTCAGCAATCTGGAAGGCCGGGACATGTGTCCCGGCCTTTCTTAGTATCAGCAACAACGCAACGCGCTTTATTCTTACTTTTCGGTCTTAAGCCCGAAATGCCGCTCTTCCTTGGCCTGCTCACGACCTGCGTCCTTTATAAAATCCGCATACTTTTTATCTTCTTCCATAATATGCTTAGCCCACCAGTTCAGGGCAAATTCGGTGAGCTGTTCTGCTTCGGCAAGAAAGTCATGATCAACTGCAGTTTTGGCCTGTTTATGATAAATTTTTATCTTCTTGGTGAACTGCCTGATTACCTCTATGTATTGATCGTGCAATTCAATATGAGCAAATGACCGGGGATACTTGTATTTGGCAAGCAGGGCTTCTTCTGTGAGAAAATGTTTGAATGAATAGCTACGCATTTCAAAAATTGCGACCAGAAAAGGACCGAAAGTAACATCCTTGCCGGACCGGGCAAGATCGCACAGGTTAACTATTTTGCTACAGATTGAAAAATAGTGCCGGTGCTGAGTGTCAACTTCATCAATGTCCAAAAGGTACTTGGCCTTCCACAAGCTATCAGTTCCACTTTCCATTTCTACCATTCCTTTTAAGGGGTTTCACCTAACTCTGCCTTATTCAGAAAAAAATTCAATAATTAAATCAATTGTAAAAACTTCCTGTTCAGGTCCAGCGGGATTGACAGACACTTTCCCGACCAGCCTCCCCTATTTTCATTATTTTCCCTCGCCCCCTTGTCCAGCGGGGAAAATTAAACTACTTAATGGGTTGCTTATCTGATATTAGTTAATGACCGACAGGCAGAGTGGAAAAATCCCCTGCCATGAACATATTTTTCATAAGAACAGTTTAACCGCCAGTATCACAGTGAACGTACTCAGAACTTTATTTTTCTACCTTGTATTTTTTCCGGCCACGATATTCTTTTCCATCGTGGCCATTATCGGACGCAACCAGACCTCCGCCCACTGGAGTGAGCGCAACTGGGGCAAACTCGTTGTCTGGCTCTGCGCCAGCACAAACCGGGTTGACCTGAGCGCGCTGGATGAAAATGAAACATATGTGTTCATGGTAAACCACCAGAGCTTCTACGATATCCCCCTGCTCTTCAAATTTCTTGCACCATGGGAATTTAAATTCGTAGCCAAAAAACAACTTTTCGATTTCCCGGTCTTCGGACATGCCATGACTGCCGGGAATCACATTTCCATTGACCGCGAAAACCGCCGTCAGGGCATGCGCGACATCCAGAACGCCATCAATGTCGCCAACAGCGGCCTCTCTCCGCTTATCTTCCCCGAAGGCACCCGCAACCCGGCACCGGAAAAAGACGGACTGATGGAGTTTAAAACCGGCGGAATGGTTCTGGCCCTGAAATGCCAGAAGCCCATCGCCCCGGTGGTCATGTACGGCATCAACAGGGTCTGCAAAAAACACAGCCTGTGGATGAATCCGTTTCAGGAGATTAAAATCAAGGCCCTGCCGCCCATTGATATTTCTGAATATAAGGTACGCGACCGGGTTAAACTCAAGGAGCAGCTTGAAGAAGTCATGGGCGCAGCCTATGCGGAGCTGAAAGATGAGTGATCCACAGCTTACAGTATGCCCGCTGGGCGGACTGGGTGAAATCGGCCTGAACTGTATGATGCTGAGCACCGCTGAAAGCGCGGTGGTCATCGACTGCGGGTTGATCTTCCCGGATGACGCCCTTTTCGGGGTGGACATCGCCATCCCCCGCTTCGACCACATCCTGACCAAGAAAGACATCCTCAAGGGAATCATCCTGACCCACGGTCACGAGGATCATATAGGTGCCCTGCCGTGGCTGCTTCCTTATATTGATGTTCCGGTCTACGGCTCCAAGTTCACCCTCGGACTGGTGGAAAACAAACTCCGCGAACATAATCTCGAAAATTATGTGGACCTGCGCGAAGTAAAGCCCCATGAACGCATTGAACTGGGCGACATGCATTTCAACTTTTTCCCGGTCTGCCATTCCATCATCGAAGGCTACGCACTGGGAATTGAAACCCCTGTGGGCCGGGTAGTTCATACCGGAGACTTCAAAATCGACCGCAATCCGCTGGACGGACACGCCACCGACCTTGAAGCAATCAGCAAATTTTCCGAGCCGGGGGTCAGCCTGCTCTTCTCCGACTCCACCAACGTGGAACAGGACGGACACGCCCTCACTGAAAGTGAAATCAAAAACACCATGCGCGACCTTTTTATAGAAGCGGAAGGCCGTATTCTGGTCACCCTCTTTTCCAGCCATATCCAGCGCATGCAGGAAATATTCGACCTTGCTGTAGAAACTGACAGAAAAGTCGGGGTCAGCGGCAAATCTCTTGCCCGTAACATCGATCTGGCTCGCGATCTGGACAAGCTGCGCTTTCCGGGCGGAACACTTATCGACCTTGAAAACCTGCCCGATTACCGCGATGATGAAGTAGTCCTGCTGGTAACCGGATCGCAGGGCGAATCACTGGCTTCCCTTTCGCGCCTTTCCACCGGGGACCACCGCCAGCTTTCCATCAAGGAAGGCGATCTGGTGCTCATGTCCTCGCGCTTTATTCCCGGCAACACCAAGGCCATCACCAGAGTTATCAATAGACTCTACAAGCTCGGTGCGGAAGTCCTTTATGAAAAAGTTCAGGGCATCCACGCTTCCGGCCATGCCCACCGCGAAGAACTGCGCACCATGCTGGAAACTGTACGTCCCAAATATTTTATCCCTGTACACGGTGAGTACAGGCATCTGATCAAACATTCCCGACTGGCCGTTGAGACCGGAGTCGCCCCGGAACGGGCACTGGTCATCGAAGACGGCGAACCGGTCACATTCCTGCTGCACGGCATCCGCTTTGAAGAAAACGTCCCAGTGCAATGCACCCTCGTGGACGGCAAAGGCGTAGGTGACGTAGGCCAGACCGTACTCAAGGAACGCCAGCTGCTGGCCGGGGAAGGGCTGGTCATTGTCGCCCTTGTGGTGGACGTGGAAACCGGAGAAATCCTCAAAGGACCGGAAGTCACATCCAAGGGGTTTGTCTTCGAACAGCAATACTCCCACCTGCTGGAAGATGCCAAATGCATTGTACTTGATGTTTTCGAGAACATTCCTCCGGGGCACACCAACAAGCTCAAAGAACGCATCCGTTCCGCCCTGCGCCGCTTTTTCCGCAAGGTACTGGGCCGCGATCCGGTGGTTATCCCGCTGGCCATATCCCTGACCGGAGATGAAGAAAAAGACATCGACGCCAAATGTGACAAATGCATCCTATAAAAACACTGCCGCTGTTTAATGAATTTCAGATTTGTGCTAATCTTCGATTTGCAGTCAACTTCAGACCGGGAGAATAGATGAAAGTCTACAGGATCAGGCATGGCGAAAGAATATTTTACGCAACTTTAGAGGAAGGATATTTCAAAAGTCTGGTTACCGGACAGCCCGGTTCCGAACCTATTCCGACCTCTGAATGCACGGTCCTGCCCATTGTTGTGCCTTCCAAAATCGTCTGTGTGGGACTCAATTACAAAGCCCATGCAGCGGAACTGGATATGGCCATCCCGGACGAACCCATGATTTTCCTCAAACCGCCCTCCGCGGTGATCGGGGATAACGACGCAATTATCATCCCCTCCGCCTCGCAACAGGTGGATTATGAAGGAGAACTGGCCGTAGTCATGGGGCAGACAACTAAAAATGTGATGCCGCATGATATTGCGCCGCGAATTTTCGGCTACGCCTGCGCCAACGATGTGACCGCACGGGATTTCCAGCGCAAGGATACTCTCTTCACCCGGGCCAAGGGCTTCGACACCTTCGCTCCCATCGGTCCCTGCATTGAAACCGATATTGACGTCAGCGGACTGGGCATCCGTACTATAGTTAATGATAAGGTCCGGCAGGAAGGCACCATTGCCGACATGCAGCACAGCCCGGCAGAACTGGTCAGCTATATTTCACACCACATGACCCTCAATCCCGGTGACGTTATCCTGACCGGGACACCTCCGGGAATCGGTACATTGACTGCCGGAGACCGGGTCGAAGTGGAGATTGAAGGAATCGGCAAGCTCAGCAACCCGGTTGTTGACGATGATTCGCTGAACACGCCGGTGCAGTAAGAATTTTCAAAAAACATCGCACCTAGGGTTGCCTTTTGCGGCTAATCCCTGTAATGGTGCGTAGCCAAATCACACATTCCGGCCTCAATATGGGTGCCTGCAACGGTTGCAGGTTCATTATCGCCGGGATGGAGGAAAAACCCAGGAGGAAATTATGGCATACGTAACTATGAAACAGATGCTGGAGACCGGTGTTCACTTTGGTCACCAGACCCGTCGTTGGAACCCCAAAATGCGTCCTTACATTTTCGGCGCACGTAACGGTATCCACATCATGGACCTGCAGCAGACCGTAAAGCTTTTCCGTAAAGCTCACGACTTCATCGCAGACTCCGTTGCAAAAGGCGGCAAAGTTCTTTTCATCGGCACCAAGCGTCAGGCTCAGGAAGCCATCGCTGCTGAAGCATCCCGCGCAGGCATGTTCCACGTGACCCACCGCTGGATGGGTGGTACTCTGACCAACTTCCAGACCATCAAAAAAAGCATCGATCGCCTCAAAAAGCTTGAAGAAATGTTCGAAGACGGTTCCATCAAACGTTTCCCCAAAAAAGAAATCGTAATGATGGGTCGTGAGGTTAAGAAACTCAACCTCGCACTCGGCGGTATCAAAGACCTGAACGGTGCACCCGCTGTTGCTTTCGTCATCGATCCCAAGCGTGAGCAGATCGCTATTCAGGAATGCCGCAAGCTCGGTATCCCCGTAGTTGCAGTAGTAGACTCCAACTGCGATCCCGATATGGTTGACTACATCATTCCCGGCAACGATGACGCTATCCGCGCTATCAAGCTCTTCGCTTCCCACATGGCTGATGCCTGCCTCGAAGGCGCAGCACGCCGCAAGGAAGACAAAGCTATGGAAGCTGAAGAAACCAAAGCTGCTGAGAAAGCTGTAGAAACTGAAGCTAAAGAAGAAACTCCTCAGGAGGCAAAATAATCATGGCTATTACCGCACAGATGGTTAAGGCCCTGCGTGAGAAAACCGGCGTAGGAATGATGGATTGCAAAAAAGCCCTCGCAGAATGCGGCGGTGACGAAGAAAAAGCAATCAAGCACCTGCGTGAAAAAGGCCTCGCCAAGGCTGCCAAGAAAGCAGGCCGCGCTACCAGCGAAGGTCTGGTCGGCACTTACACCCACAGCAACGGCAAACTCGTTGCTATGGTTGAACTCCAATGTGAAACCGACTTCGTTGCTAAGGCTGAACAGTTCATCCAGCTGTCCAAAGACCTCGCAATGCAGGTTGCAGCTACCAGCCCTGTTTGTGTAAAGCCCGAAGATCTGCCTCAGGAAATGCTTGAGAAAGAAAAAGAAATCTACAAGCAGCAGGCTATTGCCGAAGGCAAGCCCGAAAACATCGCTGAAAAGATCGTTGAAGGCCGTGTAAACAAATACTACAAAGAAGTATGCCTTCTTGAGCAGCCCTTCATCAAGGACGACAAGAAGACCATTAAAGACCTCCTCAACGACACCATCGCAGTTCTCGGTGAGAACATGCAGATCGGTCGCTTCGCCCGCATCAACCTCGCGGAAGCAGCAGCCGAAGAAAGCGAAGCTGAATAAGACTTCATTAAAACGGGCCGCAAGGCCCGTTTTTTTTGTCCTTTTTTTAACAAGCGGATCACCTCCGACCAAGGATAAATTTGAAACACCGACTACCTGCTCCTCACAGCGACCTAAAGCCGCGAAAACGAACTGACCGAAACAATATGCGGAAAGTTCAGCGGTGGATATTTTTCTAAGCTCAAATCAATACGGAACCTGTCCGTATGGGTTTGAGCTTTTTAAAGGAGCAATTTCTGACCTGTTGATTACCGGACGCGGGATTTTCTGGTAACATCGGGCAACTGAACGGAAACGGGAAAAACATATTATACAGCCGGAAGACAGGAGGGAACGCCCCTCCCGCGCCAGATAATTCAATCTCCGGCCGATATATCTACTCATAACCGGACAAGATCCGCGGAAAAACGGGAGAAAGTATGGACAAGTTGCGCTATTCACGGGTAATGATCAAACTCAGCGGTGAGGCACTGGCAGGCGACCAGCAGTTCGGTATCAAACCTTCAGCAATCAGCCAATTTGCAGGCGAAATTGCAGAGGTTGCCAAGAAAGGACTTCAGGTCGCTCTGGTCATCGGCGGCGGTAATATTTTTCGCGGCATGTCTGATTCTGCAAAAGGCATGGACCGCGCTTCCGCCGACTACATGGGAATGCTGGCAACCATCATGAACGCTCTGGCTGTTCAGGACGCCCTTGAAAAGCTGGGATGTGATACAAGGGTTATGTCCGCCATCCCCATGCAGGCCGTGGCCGAGCCTTACATTCGCCGCAGGGCCGTACGCCACCTTGAAAAAGGCAGGGTTGTAATTTGTGCAGCCGGTACCGGTAACCCTTATTTCACTACCGACACCGCAGCAGCACTCAGGGCCATGGAACTTAAGACCGAGGCTATCATCAAGGCGACTAAAGTGGACGGTGTCTACGATAAGGACCCGATGAAGCACGACGATGCAGTTAAATTTGAATCTATCACCTACCTTGAAACTCTGGAAAAGAGACTGGGTGTAATGGACTCCACCGCCACTTCACTGGCCATGGATAACAACATGCCCATCATTGTTTTCAACCTTTTCGAAAAAGGAAATATCGAACGGGTTGTTAAAGGTGAGCAGATCGGAACAATTGTTCACGGAGGATAATAATGATTAAGGAAGTTCTTGCCGACGGCAAAAAAAGAATGGAAGGCGCACTGACCTCACTGGAAAACGATTTCGCAAAACTGCGCACCGGTCGTGCAGCCACCTCGCTGGTGGATAACGTTTCCGTTGATTACTACGGAACCCCTACTCCCATTAACCAGTTGGCTTCCGTTTCTATTCCCGATTCCCGGACCATCTCCATCCAGCCTTGGGATAAAGGAGCTTTCCCGCTTATTGAGAAAGCCCTGCAGCAGTCCGACCTCGGCTTGAACCCTGTTAATGACGGTAAAGTACTGCGTATCACCATTCCGCCCCTCACTGAGGAACGCCGTAAGGAACTGGTTAAAATCGCTAAAAAGTACACCGAAGATTCCAAAATCGCTATCCGCAACGTTCGTCGCGACATGAACGACACCCTGAAAAAGCTGGAAAAGGACAAGGATATATCCGAAGACGAACAGCGCAAAGCTCAGGACGACGTACAGAAAATCACTGATGATTACGTCAAAAAATGCGATGTAGCATGCGGCGAAAAAGAGAAGGAAATTCTGGAAATCTAATATCATGACGCCCCGACATATCGCCGTCATCATGGACGGCAATGGACGGTGGGCCAAATCGCGAGGACTAAAGCGAAGCGAAGGCCATAAGGCCGGGACCGAAGCTGCGAAAAACATCGTCACCAGATGCCGCGAACTCGGCGTTGAACACCTGACTCTGTATACCTTTTCCAAGGAAAACTGGGCCAGACCCAAAGACGAAATCGCAACACTATTCGATCTTCTGCAAGTCTTCCTGAAAAAAGAATTGTCCAGCCTGCGTGAGCAGGGTGTACGCCTGAAAATACTGGGGGAACTCTCTGAGTTCCCCTTCGGCGTAAGACAAGTTGTGGCCCACACCATAAAAAAAACGGAAAACTGCAAGTCCATGACCCTCAATCTGGCCCTGAACTATTCAGGCAGGGATGAACTGGTAAGGGCCTGCAGAAAAATGATTTCTGAAGGAATCAGTGAAGATAAGATTACCGAGGAAACCCTGTCCGGCTACCTGTACACTGCCGGGCAGCCCGACCCGGACCTGATCATCCGCACCAGCGGAGAGCAGCGTTTATCAAATTACCTGCTCTATCAGGCCGCATACTCGGAACTTTATTTCACCGATGTCTACTGGCCTGACTTCACCCCTGAAGAACTGGATAAAGCTCTGGCCGATTTTGCCGGACGCCAGCGTCGTTTCGGCAAGACCGGCGATCAGATTTAAATTTGCCTTAGCAATATCGTAAAAAATCCCGTGATGATTGATCTTCACGGGATTTTTTCTTTTACGCCGCGCCAACAAAATTCCTCCGCCCTGCGCGACATGCAAAAAATTCATTTTTTTATCGACAAAATAAGTTAAACTACTTTATTCTATTTAGAAAATATGCCATAAGCCGAGACTTGGTATGATTTTTATAATCTGTCAGCTATAGAAATCTTTAGGGCCAGTACATATACATGAATATAGGGAGGTATTTCATGTCATCAAGATTGGTATCATACGTTTTGGTATCTCTTGCGCTATGCCTGCTTGCAGCAGGATGCATTCCGCAGAAGAACAAACAGCAGAACAACGCAGTCAAAACTGCAGTGCGCACAGAAACAGTAGTCATCACACCCGTTGTTACAGGTAGATCACTCCTTAAAAGCAATGTCCGCGAAGTCTCGTCATCCAAAGCGGATATTGTTGATATTCTGGCCAGAAACACACAGGTGGAACTGGTCGGAAAGAACGGCAACTGGTACAAAATCAAACGTATGGACGGCAGCGGAAAGCCCGGCTTCGTCTACCACAAGCTGATCAATCTTGATTTCGGAAACTACCTCGGCACCAGAGGACGCAACAAAGAAAAAGCCGTTGTCTACGAAGCAGCCAGCAAGAAATCTCCCAGCGTCCGGATACTGCAGCCCCAGACCACCTTCGACATCATGGGTGTTGAAAACGATTTTTACCTGATCAAAGGTGAAGACTTTGAAGGTTATGCTTTCACCAAAGTATGTGTTGCCGACCCGCTGACCCCCATAGCCAAGACTGAAACAAGAACCTTTACCGCCAAAGTAGTACCGGAAGATTCCGGATCCACCAATATTGCAGCGGCAACGCCTGCAAAAAAGTTTGCCCCCAAGCCCAAAAAAGAAAAAATCAAAATCAGGACCAGCACCAAAACCAAGAAAAAAACAGTTAAAAAGAAAAGCAGCGGAGACAATCAGGCCGCGATGGCATTATTCGGTGCCTTTGCCCAGGCACTTATGGGTGGCGGACAGAAGAACATGCAGGCCGCCCAGCCCCAAAGCACCAACGACGCTCTTATCAATATCCTGAAAACATTGGACACAAGCAAGGAGTTGGCAAAAAAAACAGTTGAAATCAGAGAGCAGATGCTCGGCGCACTCAACGAGACCCGCGCCCTGCAATCTCTGGTGGGCAAAACTGTTTCCGCCATGAACCAGAACTACAAGGCCGCGGCAGATACAGCACGGGGTGTCAGCTCCACAGGCATGAAAAAGATCTCCATCAAGGCTTTCATCAAAGACCTTTCATACGAGCCCACCGACTCAATCGAAGGAGCGGCGGTAAAAATTGCCGAGAACGGCAGGATGCTCAAGGCTCTGGAAAGCCGGATAAAATCAGAAGCTGCTGATTTTTCACAGCTCAATGCAGCACAGCTTCAAAACCTCGACTCCATCATCAGTTCATTTTCCACCAATCTGCACGCATCCAATGCACTTTACGACATGAGCATGGACAAATCAGGCAATGTTATCCTGAGCATTGACCGGGCCATGAACTCATATGCTGAAAAAGGCGAACAGATGAGTGCGGAAGTTACCAAACAACTGACAATTATCGGCCTCTCCATTGCAGAACTGGTTGCACAGATAAGTAATGCCCAGAATAACCCCATCGGGGCAATAGCTGCACTTCCAAGGCTTATGGATACCATGGAACAATTTGAGAGCCTGCAAAGCCTTTTCAACGACTTTGAAGCCGACTTCAACTACATTGAAGGCAACTCGGCTGTAATCACAAAACAGGGCAAAGATATCAGCAGCATTATCATGACCGCACGCCGTAAAAACACGCAGGTCACCACCATGCTCGAATCTTATTACCAGCAAAAACTGACCTTAAGCAGCAGACTGAAAAAGAAGCTTGCCAGTCAGGCCGCATCCGGCTTTAAGCAGGTAGAAGAGAAAGCTTCCTCTGTTGCTCTGGCTGAAGACATGCTAGACTAAACAAAATTCAAAAGGAGTATACCAATGAAAAAAATACTGATGCTCATCATCTGCTCCATGCTGCTGCTCGGCTCCACCGGTTGTGCAAAAAAATTCCAGCATGCCCAGTCAGCCAAGACCACCATGCATGACGTAGGTGAATCAGCCGGGGACCTGAAAGATGAAACAGAAAGCTCCAAGCATAAAACAGAAGACATCAAGGATCAGGAAGCCCAAGATAATATTCAGGGACACCAGTGGTAAAAATATGGTCCGCTTATTGTGCATAATTCCGGTTCTACTGGCCATGCTGCTTTGTCCCGCATGGTCCGAGGCGAAGGAGCTTTATATCATTCCATCCGCCATCGGCAAGGTGCGCAATAAAGAAAAGGACCGCCACAAGGCAGAGCTTGAAACAATCCTCAAAGACAAGCAGTTCAAAAAAGCCCTGCGCAAAGGGGTGCTTGGATTTCTAAAGCGCGCTGCAGCTAAAAACGAGGGTGTGAACATAAAACGGGCCGGATTCAACACCAAATTCGATCCCGAATCCATCCTCGTCCCCCTGCTATTTGTGGACAATGTGATTTCATTTGTGGACGAATACGGATCAGCTGAACAGCGACTGTATAAGGGGCGGGTCTATATCGGCCTGAACTTCCTGCTTTTTCAGGCCGCAACGGAATCTTTGGTATACTCTGCCCCCATGCTGATCTCAGTTCCCTATCTTGATAAAACCCCAAGCTTCAGCCTGAACCCGCTTGCCGGGCAGATAAGGGCCGCCATTGTCGGTTTTTTCACTGACAAAAAACGACTTAAACCGGGTGCCCAGAACGAGCTGGGCAAATGCCTTGCCGATCTCGACTACCTGTTTTCCACAAAAACGTGCGAAATAAAACAAATCGAGCTTTCCAAAGGTACGCAAAAACGTATCGAAAACCACGCCAAATATAAATCACTGGCCCAGATGCTTGCGTCGCAGGCTCTCTCTGAAGAGAACCTTGTGCTCCCGCCAAAATCGCGCGGGCCTGCGTTCAGACGCGGACTGCATGCAGCGGTATCCATGTTCGGCGTATCATTCCAGCAGGGGGCGGATAAATCCGGATTTTCCGAACGAGATAATGTCTACCAGACCACCATGCGTTTGCCCAAACCGCAGGTAGTCTACAAGCTGATAATCAAGACCGGAACCAAGGACAACGACCTCGGTGCATTTATCGAACGCAACTACACCACAGCAGCCATCCTGCAAGGCGGCGGCAAGGTTGTAAAATGCATCAAGGGTGTGACCGCCACTATTGCCAAGCGGCATACCAAGGTTTCGGATGTAAATCTGTACAACAGCCTGATCAACTCCCTGAGTGATCTGAACCAGTGTAAAAGGTAAAACAGGACCATAGCGGTCAAGACGGAGGCAAAATGAAAATATCAAGAATCCTGCTTTGTGCGCTGATCAGCTCCCTGCTGTTACTCTCCTTTGCCGCCAGCGGAGTATGCGGAAGCAAAGACGGGTACAAAATTTATAAGAAAACCGGAAAACCCACCATTGTCTTTTCACTGGTGCCGCGCATCAAAGGGGAAAACCTTTCCCCGCAGGAATGCGAAAACCTGATCCGCAACCTGAATAAATCTTTGCAGCAGGAATTCAACGAAGCCGGGTTTGAGACCCACCGCGACCGCATGATCACCGGATTCCTGCTCGACTCCTGCAAGAGGTCATATGCCACCTCACAGCAGACCGTAACCGAAGACGAAATCATTTCCATCGCCCGTGACAACTACATCGATTACGTGGTCATAGGTGCATCGGAAGTGGACATTGAATATGATGAGGATTACGAACAGTACTCCGCACTGGTGGACATCAACGGCGACTTCCTCGGCGTTGAATTCGATCCGCCCACCTCATACGCCCTGAACCTGACCGGGGAATACATGCACCCCAAAAAGGACCGCCTCATCAAGCTGGCTGTAATCGATATCGCACGTAAAATTGCCCGCTTACGCACCATTGACACCGTACTGACACATTGGCAGGAAAATAATAAGAAAAGATAATCCGACATCACGATTTCAGAATCAATCAAAGAGGCCCGTCATATTATTTATGACGGGCCTTGATTTTTACTTTAAATCCACATATACAAACACGTTGCAGGACCATATTCTTTGTTCTTGCATCTATTTTACTTTCATAAAACCCAGAACACCATAACCCAATTGGAGGATCCAATGAAATCTTGTATTATCAAGATTACCCTTTTTTTATGTATTGCGACATTCATTCCCGCATTTGCATCTGCTGATACAAAAATTAAATTCGGAGTTCCACCGTGGCCCGGAGTAACAGTCAAAACCAATGTTGTAGTACAGTTGCTTTCCGCCATGGGCTATGAAAGTGAAATGCTCGAAGTCGGCCCGCCTATTATTTACAAAAGCATGAGCCAGAACGACATGGACGTGTTCCTTGCAGGCTGGACACCGCAACAGAACCCCATGCTTGATCCTCTGGTAGAAAAAGGAGAGGCCGTAAAAGTACGCACCAACCTCAGCGATGCGTTGATCGGAATGTGTGTTTCCAAACAGGCATGGGACGGCGGAGTTAAGTCCGTTGGAGATCTCAATAAACATGCCGCAAAATTTGACAAAACAATCTATGACATTGAGCCTGGATCAGGAATGCACACCGCCATGAGCAAGATGATTGCAAACAATGTGGGCCAGCTTGGCGAATGGGAACATGTAGGCACCACCACACCGGTAATGCTTGCAGAAGCAGGCAACCGAATCAAAGCGGACAAATGGGTTGTTTTCGGCTGCTGGAAACCTCACTGGATGGCAGTGCGCATGGACATTAAATTCCTCAACCCCATTCCCGGAACAGAAGACTTGATCAGCGCAAGCGATGTCTATACCGTGACCCGTGCAGGATTTGTAAAACAGTACCCTCAAATCCAAAAACTCCTTGAAAACTTTGTTATCTCTTCACAGACCCAGAGCGAATGGATCAACGAACACGGATACAAAAACAAGGAAGCTGCAGACGTAGCCTCCGAATGGATTGCTAACAATCTTGACACAGTAAAAACATGGCTTGAAGGCGTAAAAACCGCAGACGGTAAAGACGCCTTTAAAGCGGTCAAAGCCAAATACAGCAAATAGTTCCAACTATTTGAACAACAAAAAGGGAATGCCGCTCAAACGGCATTCCCTTTTTGTATTGTTATTGTCGGATTTTTATTGTCCGAGACAGAATTCTTATTCTTCTTCAATCTGCGAAGGATCAAGCTCGGCCTTGGCGTAATCCATGTACAGACCGGATTCGATGAACAGGCTACATACATCCTCGTCAATGTGCTTGTCCTTGACCATAAACCCTAAAATCTTAATCGCCTGCGAAAGCTTCATGGGCTTTTTGTAAGGCCGGTCCTTTGCGGTCAGGGCTTCAAAAATATCGGCAACTGCCATAATTCTGGCCTGCAGAGGCAATTCTTCCCCGCCAAGTCCGTTGGGATAGCCGGAGCCGTCCAGCTTCTCATGGTGCCCGGCAGCGTATTCGGGCACACGGGAAAGCCGCTTGGGAAAAGGCAACCGGGAGAGCATCTCATGGGTGATTGCCGCATGACTTTCAATTACCGTGCGTTCTTTATCGGTCAGAGTCCCTTTACGGATGCAGAGATTCTTGACTTCATCATCTGTCAACCAGTTGAATGTCTCCCCATTACTCTCATAGGTCCGGGACGCGATATCAGTCACCCGCTCAATGCGTTCATCGGTCATAAACTCTTTTGGGATGTTGCAGGAATTGATAAACAGCCTGTCTTCTTCCAACTGCTCCAGTTCAACCGCATAGCGCATCTCTATTTCCATGACCTTTGAAGGGTCAACGCCGTTTGAAAGTGCGGCCACAGTTTCTTCCAGCTGTCTGTTTTTGATGATCTCGGCAATAAGCCTGAAACGGGCATCCACCAGCTCAGCACGGTCGAAAATTGTTTCCAGCTTTGTGGATTTATCCACCACATGCTCCGGGATGGAAATCTTGCCCACATCGTGCATCCATGCGGCAAGCTTCAATTCCTCAAGCTCGTCTTCAGTAAAGCAGGTTTCCGCGTATTTACCCTCTTTCAAGCAATTGACCTTATCAGCAATCATCATAGTGATGGTCACTACACGCTCAATGTGACCGTTGGTATAAGGGGACTTGGCATCAATGGCTGCGGCAATACTCTGGATGACCGAATAGAGCAGATCCTTCAATCCCTGAATGAGCTGGGCGTTGGTCAGGGCAATGGCGGCCTGTGAGGCCAGTGAACCCACAATATCCACCACATCCGGTGAAAATTCGATAATCTCACCATCTTCATCCAGGGCGTTCAAGAGCTGCAAAACCCCGATAATATCCTGCTCGTGGTTTTTCAGGGCCAGCACCAGCATGGATTTGGAACGGTATCCGGTGGCAGCGTCATATTTACGCGGTCCGGTAAAATCAAAACCCTCGGCTTCATACACATCGGCAATATTAATGGTTTCACCGGTCAGCCCGCAATAGGATGAAACATTAGATTTATTGGGTGTATTTCCGGAGGAGTACAGAGGAACGGGAGGCAGGGTGATCTCGTTTCCGCTGGTACCGCCCATGCGTACCTGCATGGTATCATTCTGAAGGATTGAAAATTCAAGCTTACGGCCTTCGCGGTCAACCACGTACAGGGTTCCGGCGTCTGCCCGGGTTAGAACCCTTGCCTCGTCAACGATCATTTCCAGCAAACGCTCCAGACGCGTTTCCCCGGAAAGAGCAAGGCCGATCTCGGTCAAACGCTCCACGAGATCATCTTTGGAACCGAGATCACGCTCAAGTGCCGCTTCCATTTCACTGCACAAACTGCGCACAACGCTCTGATATTCAGTTCCCTGAAAACCGCTCACAGCACCCTCAAGAACTTTCTTCAGTTCCCGCGCCCTTAAATCTGTTGCACCTTTCCGCGACACCATCCCCTCCAAAACAAGTATAATTTCCGAATTATATTTTTGAATATAGCTTAAATCATCAATACAAG
Source organism: Desulfovibrio sp. JC010 (assembly GCF_010470675.1). Taxonomy (NCBI): domain Bacteria; kingdom Pseudomonadati; phylum Thermodesulfobacteriota; class Desulfovibrionia; order Desulfovibrionales; family Desulfovibrionaceae; genus Desulfovibrio; species Desulfovibrio sp. JC010. The sequence goes on along the minus strand of NZ_VOIQ01000016.1, from coordinate 100,976 downwards.
TATAAGACAATCTTGGCAAACTTAATATCAATCACAATAACAACTTGCCTGCACTAACTCTATTTACCTGTCCATATTCATAACACAAAGAAGCCTTAGCTAAAACCTTCTCGCAATATTCTTAAAAAATATTATTCAAATTCAGCCTGAATCAGCTGTGACAGAATTAATATGGAAAAATAACTGTCAACAGCTTGCCCGCCACCTATTAATGAATTATAAAAATGGAGTTTTTTGCACGATTAACATTATAATCTGCCCGTAATCGGTACTGACTTTTTACTGTTTGCGAAGAACAGGCATCCCCATTGAGCGGAAAGAGCCTGCTTCCAAATGAGTATACATATATTTTAATTGCATTTTTTGTGGAAATTTTAACCGAGGACTTCATGCCCTTAAGCAGCCTTCAAAAAAGAATCATCACCTCCCTGCTCTTAATAGCAGCCCTTGCCACAGCCCTGATCATGGGCGGACACGTTTTAACAGGCGGGCTGGCTGTTTTCTGCACCATCGCCCTCTATGAATTTTACGCCATGTTCTGGCAGGACAGTTCCCACCTTGCTTCACGGGTTGTAGGTCTGACCGCCGGAGCGGGAATAATCCTGACCTCCGCTGCAGTCTCCCCGGTCTGGATGCTCCTGATCATGCTGGGTGCATTCTGGTTGTTCAATTTCCGGTTCCTGCTCTCATACAGCGCCAAACCGGACCGGGCTACTTACGTTGACAGCCTGATCCTTTTCGCCGGGTTGGTATACATCCCGGTAACCATGCAGTTCATGACCTCCATGAACAGCTGGGAAATACTTTTTGTGCTCCTTGCGGCATCATCGTCTGACACTGCCGCCTTTTATGCCGGAACATTTTTCGGCAAGAGAAAAATCTGGCCCCAGATCAGCCCCAAGAAATCATGGGCCGGATCAATCGGCGGATTTTCAGGTTGCATTATCTGCTGCACCGTATACGGATATTTTTTCGGACACGCCCCGGTCCTGTACTGGATAGTCCTTGCAGCAATGCTCAACATAGGCTCGCAGATGGGTGACTTTTTCGAATCAGCACTCAAGCGCAAACTTCAAATCAAAGATTCCGGCAAAATACTTCCCGGACACGGCGGGGTGCTGGACCGCATCGACAGCCTCGTGCTTGCCCTGCCCATCTACGTTCTGGCAAGACAGATTCACGCTTTCTTTTAAACCGGACTACGAGTCCATAAACACGACGGATAAACAGAGTTGCAAACATATATTTCCCCCTGGCCGGCAGAAGCAAAACTCCCGGAATTCCCCAGATCAGTTTCCATACTGGGCAGCACCGGCTCTATCGGAACCAGCACCCTCAAAGTAATTGAGCAGCATCCGGACCTCTTCAAGGTAACCGCCCTTGCAGGAGCCAGAAATGCCAAGCTGCTGGCCGAGCAGGCCATCAAGCACCGCCCGCAGTATCTCGCGGTACTCAATGACGAAGCCGCAGCAGAACTGAAAAGCCTGCTCCCGGCCGACTACAAGCCGGAAATCCTGACCGGCCCCGCAGCCTACATCACCCTTTCCGAGCTGGATGAAGTATCAATGGTGCTTTCTTCCATTGTCGGAGCCGCAGGCTTTGAACCGACCCTCGCTGCAGCCCAAAAAGGAAAGATGATCGCCCTCGCCAACAAGGAATCCCTTGTGCTCGGCGGCCACATCATCCGTGATGCCTGCCAGCGCACCGGAGCAACAATCCTCCCTGTAGATTCTGAACACAATGCTCTTTTCCAGGGACTGGCCGGACATGGCGGCGATGAAGTCAGCAGGTTGATCCTGACCGCTTCCGGCGGGCCGTTCCGGGGCAAATCCAAAGAATTTCTTGAAACCGTAACCCGCGATCAGGCACTGGCCCATCCCAACTGGGACATGGGCGCGAAAATCAGTATTGATTCCGCGACCCTCATGAACAAAGGGCTGGAATTCATTGAAGCCTGCCATCTCTACGGGTTGCCGCCGGAACAGGTGGACGTGGTGGTCCATCCGCAATCCATCATCCATTCGCTGGTGGAATATGTGGACGGCTCCCAGCTCGCGCATCTGGGCGTACCGGACATGCAGATTCCCATTGCTTTCTGCATGTGCTTCCCGCAACGCGTACCTCTTGAACTGAAGCAGCTCAACCTTGCTGAAGTAGGCACGCTGACCTTTGAGAAGCCGGACCTTGAAGTATTCCCCTGCCTGAAACATGCAGCGGATTCTTTTGCAGCCGGACAGAGCCATCCCATTGTACTCAACGCGGCAAACGAAGTTGCAGTAGATCTTTTCCTGAAAGAAAAAATCCGCTTTCTGGATATTCCGGCCATCATCGGCAAAGCACTGGAAGCCCATGCCGGGTGTGATGTCAGCGAAGCTGATGCTGTTCTGGAACTGGATATTAAAACCAGACGGGACGTCATGGACGCCATCGTCTAAGGAACTATTATGTCTTGGATTGTTGACTTTATTATAGTCCTCGGCGGACTGATTTTCTTCCACGAGCTCGGCCACTTCCTTGCGGCGCGCATGCTCGGCATCGGAGTAAAAACCTTTTCGCTGGGCTTCGGTCCGAGGCTGGCTGGCTTCACCTGGGGAGCCACCAACTACCGTCTTTCGCTGGTTCCCCTCGGCGGCTACGTAAGCCTTGCCGGAGAAGAACGGGATATGAACGAAGACAACGGGTTCAGCGAGAAAGAACTTTTCATGAACCGTCCGCCGTGGCACCGCATGATCGTGGTTGCCGCAGGTCCCATTTTCAACTTCGTGCTCGCGTGGATTATCTTCTGGGGGATCATCATCAGTCACGGACAGATGGGAATGGCTCCCACTGTCGGACAGCTGCAGCCGGGCAGCCCGGCTTTGCAGGCCGGGATTGAAGTAGGAGATAAGGTTCTTTCCATTGAAGGGCACAAAATTGTCTTCTGGACCGACCTTGCCGAAACCATTCAATCCAGTCAGTCCGACACCCTTGATTTCGTTATCGAAAGAGACGGCAGCACCAAAGCAATCTCAATTAAACCGCAGGTTCAGGAGCTCAAGAATATCTTCGGGGAAACCATCCGCAGACCGGTTGTGGGCATCGTTGCCTCAGGCGACTCCAAAACCGTTGAAATGGACGGAATGGACGGAGCTGTGGCTGCTGCGGAACAGACCTGGGACGTGACCAAACTGATCTGCACCAGCATCGTAAAAATGGTTGAACGGGTCGTGCCCATGGATTCCATCGGCGGTCCGATCATGATTGCGCAGGCCATCAAACAACAGTCTGAACGCGGACTGCTCGAGCTGCTTAGTTTCACAGCTTTCATCAGCATCAACCTCGGACTGCTCAACCTGCTGCCCATCCCGGTTCTTGACGGTGGGCACCTGCTGTTTTTCAGTCTTGAAACAATCCTTCGCAAACCCCTTAATGAAAAGCTTCAGGCCGCTGCCAGCCGCGTAGGACTCCTGCTGCTGCTCTGCCTGATGGCCTTTGCAATTTTCAACGACATTGTAAGAACATTGAGCACTAAATAAGTGTAACTCCGATGAACTCATCTATAGAAGAAAAAGAAGATATCCTGCTGGCCATCAACGGTACAGAAGAGACTTTACAGATAGTCATCGCCAAACGGGATGACGCGGACGAGCCATACTCCCTGCTGGAAGCCAAAACCCTTGTTGTACCAGGACGCTCGGTCAACTTCCTGGTCCCTACCATTCACGATTCCCTGAAAATGTTCGGATATGATGCCGGGTATATTTCCCGGATTGCCCTTGCAGCAGGACCGGGAAGTTTTACCGGCCTGCGCCTGACCTTTGCCGCTGCCGCCGGAATCTCCGCCGGTAACGGCTGCCCGGTCAGTGCTTTGGAATATCTGCCCATTCTTGCCAGAGGAGCGGCTGTTGTAAGCAGACTGCCAGTATGGGCGGTTACCCATTCCAGACGAATGCAGGTATACGTTCAGGGCTTCGCACCCATCAATGAAGAAGGAAGCCTGACGCCACTGACGCCCCCTCTTCCGGTTTCCGTTCATGAGGCGGCTGAAGTTATTGTTTCCCACAGGCAGGAAAAAGCAGTGCTTGTCGGAAGCGGTCTACTGAAAAACAAAGCATTCTTTGACGAATTTCTGGCCGGAAATCCACAATACTCAGCCATGCCGGAAAGGTTCAACGTTCCCGCTGTGCATGACATACTGCAAGCTGCAGAAAAAGCTGAATATTCAACTGAAATGCCTATCCCCATGTACCTGCGCGGTTCGGACGCTGAAGAAAACCTCGAGACCATCATCGGCAAACGGGGAATATCCCTTAAAGCTGCACGGGATAAGCTGAAGGACATAACGCCGCGCTAATCATTTTTTATAAAAATTAATATTACAGAAAGGGATCTCCATAAACGGAGGTCCCTTTTTTTATTCAAAAAACAAAAAAAAATCACCAACCCTAAAGTTATCTATGTTTCAGACGATCAGGTAGTCACGAAGGACCAGTTTCGCTTTGTGAACCGAAGTTCCAAGGCAATGTTTTTGGCAAGGAAGCCAAAGATCACATTTCAAGGAGGAAAACATGTCTTTAGTAATTAACCACAACTTGATGGCTATGAATGCCAACCGCAACTTGGCGGAATCGTATGGTAACCTCGGTGTATCAACCCGTCGCCTGTCTTCAGGTCTTCGTGTTGGAACCGCGGCTGACGATGCTGCAGGTCTCGCAATTCGCGAACTTATGCGCGCGGACATTAAGTCACTCAACCAGGGTATCCGTAACGCCAACGATGCAATTTCAATGATCCAGACCGCTGACGGCGCTCTCGGTGTTATTGATGAAAAGCTCATTCGTATGAAGGAACTTGCAACTCAGGCATCAACCGGTACCTACAACTCTGACCAGCGTCTGATCATCGACTCCGAATATCAGGCCATGGCTTCAGAAATCACCCGTATTGCTAACGCAACTGACTTTAACGGTATTCACCTGCTCAATGGTAACATGTCCGGTGAAAACTCTGCCCACAGCGGGGCCGCTCTCAGCTCGACTGGTCCTGTAAAGGTTCACTTCGGTACCGCTAACGACAGCGCAGAGGACTACTACTATGTTTCCATCGGCACTTCTACTGCTTCGGCCCTCGGTGTCGGTGCAGGTGCAGCAAGTAACGACGGAAAGAGCATCTCGACTCAGGAACTGGCACAGAAGTCTTTGGACGCTCTGAACAACGCGATCATCTCCAAGGATAAGATCCGCGCTAACCTCGGTGCCCTGCAGAACAGGCTGGAAAACACCATTACCAACCTGTCCATCCAGGCAGAAAACGTTCAGGCTGCGGAGTCCCAGATCTCCGACGTTGACGTTGCAACTGAAATGACCGAGTTCACCCGCAACCAGATCCTGACCCAGTCCGCAGTAGCTATGCTCTCGCAGGCTAACAGCATGCCCAGAATGGCTATGCAGCTCATCGGTTAATAACCTGAAAGCAGCATGAAACATTCTGACTAAGTCAGACCAATGTGAACAGCCGGGTCGGTTTTGCCGGCCCGGCTTTCATATTAGTACAAAACAAAGAACCATTAACACCATCTTAACCCGGCATTAATATTTGGCATCCTGATTGCATCGGATGAGGTGAGAATAGAACCAGGGAAAAAAATTCCCGGAGAAATTTATGTCTGATTACACCTCAGGAAATATCAACTTTACCGGTCTCGGCTCTGGAACAGACTTCCAGCAGCTCATTGACGGACTTATCAAGCTTGAACGAACCCATATCAACAGGCTCGAAAGCTGGAAAAGCTCGTGGAGCGATAAGGTTGAAAAATTTCAGGAACTGAATACCGCCCTGCTCGGTCTGCAGACTACGCTCAAGTCCATGGATACACTTGATGAATTCATGACTAAGACCGTATCCAGCACAAATTCAGACATAGCAACTGCCACAGCATCCGCTGAGGCAGACGTCACCGCTCACTCTCTGGAAGTACATCAGCTGGCCAAAAATGATATTATCGTAGGACTTGGTGGCACTGCTGAGGCAAGTGACGTTTATTTCTCTGCTGCCGGATCATTTACCTTTTATTACGACGGTGACAAAATCACGCTCAGTAACATTCCTGCCGGGACCACCATGCAAGGTTTTGTTAATATGATTAACAACCATGCGGACAGCCGGGATAAAATCAGAGCTGCAACCCTCGACGACGGCGGCGTTGTCCATTTGCAAATTTACGGGTTGGATCTTGGTGCAAGCCACCAGATAGTATTAAGCAGTATTCATGGATCAATTTTTGATGAAACGACATATTACCGCTCTCAGGATGCCCAGAACGCCCAGATCAAAGTAGACGGCTATCCATATCTTCCAAATTATTGGATTGAACGGGAGTCAAACACTATTGACGATGTTATTCCGGGCGTGACCTTAAACCTGAAGCAGGCAATGGCTTCCGGGGCAAGTATGAATATCGGTGTAACAACTGATAAGGACGGGATGGTCGAGAACGTCCAGAAATTTGTTGATCAGGTCAATACTGTCCGGCAGATGATCAAGGACCTGACGGACGTCACAACCTCTTCCGATTCAGCTAAAGGTTCAATTCTGACCGGTAACTACGGTGTTGAACTTCTGGTCGGGCAAAGACTGAAGGAAGTAGTAGCCAACAAAGGTATCGGCTTTTCATGGTTTTATGAAGACCCATCCACGGGCAACACCTCCGGAGACAGGTATTCATCTCTCGCACAGCTGGGCATTAAAACAAATGCCGACAGCGGCGGTGCCAATATGGGCTTGCTTGAACTCGATACTGAGGAGTTAACAAAAGCCCTTAATGATGATCCCATGGCCGTAGCTAAACTGTTTTCCGCCAACTACCTTGGTGAATCCGACTCACCGAACCTGACATACTTATCCCACATCAACGGCACAACCAAAGCCGGGGAATACAATGTTCGATACGAAGTTTCCGGCGGCGTGCTTACCAAGGCATGGATTAACGGCGAACCTGCATCAGTGGATTCGACCACATGGCAGATAACCGGTGCCTCAGGTTCTTCTGCTTCCGGTATGGCCATCCGTGTTGAAAACAAGACTGACGGAGTATACGGCAGCTCCAACACAGATGATCCCAATGCAATGCACATCAATCTGAAGCTTGGAAAAATTGGGGAAATGGTCGAAATCCTTGGTGAAATCACCAGCCAAGACGGCCCGCTCGAAATTCTTCAGGATAACTACGATACGATCATGAAGAATATCGATAAAAAAATTGAATCTGAAGAAGATCGAATTGATCTGAAAAAACAAATGTTGACTGAAAAGTATGCCCGACTGGACGCACTGCTCGGTAACTATCAGGGAATTCAGGCCCAGTTGGCTTCAAGCATCAACGGGCTTAACAGTAATTAATGTAAAGTAAATCCAAACTTAATATAAATTAAGAATAAAAATTCAAAAATCCTCTAAGGTTTTCAAAAAGGACTGCCGATCAGTAAGTCAGGAGGAGCAAATATATGCAAAAAGCCGCTCAAGCTTATCTTTCAACTCAGGTCCATACCACTTCAAAGGGAGAACTTCTCCTTATGCTTTATGATGCTGCGATCAAATTCATGAAGCAGGCCAAGGTCAAGATTGACGAAAGGGATTACGCCGCCAAGGGTATCCTTATCTCCAAAGCCATTGAAGTTATCTCTGAATTGACTTCCAGCCTGAACAAGGAAAAAGGTGGAGAGCTGGCCGAAAACCTCAGCCAACTTTACATCTTCTGCAACACCAGACTTCTGCAGGCTAACCTGAAAATGGACACCGAAAAGCTTGACGAAGTGATCAAGATCATCGACGGCATTGCTTCCGCTTACCGGGAAATCATCCCCACAGAAGAAGCGCAGGCCGCAGTGCCCCTGCAGACCACAGCCAGTGCAAATGCAGGAAGCGTAAACGTAAACCGCAGCTTTGCAAATGATTCACGCTTCAGCATGCCCCAAGCTGCACCGCAGAATATGCCCGCTCCCAATTCCATGCGGCTGAAAAAAGCTGCCAATGCATACGGCGGCGGAGCGTAAGACAAAACCGGAATTTGCTCCAAGCTTAACTAACTGAACAGCCCCTGCTTTACGGCAGGGGCTGTTTTACATTGACCAGACCAACACACCATTAAGTATATTCTTTACTTAGAGCGTCCTATCTGTCATTTATTTCAATCATGAAAGCTAACAGAATCAGGGTACTTCAAATCTCCCCGTCTCTGGGGCTGGGCGGCACGGAAAAGGTAATGCAGTCCTTTGCCGTCAATCTGGATAAAAAACAATTCCATACAGCTGTCTACTCTTCATCTGACGGTCCGCGAGGAAAACTTCTTCGCAAACAGGGAATCCCTACTTTCATAGGACCGGACCTGTTCTCCATTCTGACAAAATTCCGGCCCCATGTAGCCCACATCCATCGCGCAGGCTGGACCGAGCCGGGATCACTGCGCCCCTTCAAGCTGGCCCGGACTACTGTATTGGTGGAAACAAATGTATTCGGGCACCACGATCCCAGCCCGGAAGCAGACCTGATTGACCGCCACCTCTTTGTCTCCCACTTTTGCGCAAAGAGATTCGAAAAAGTAAATTCTATCCCGGCAGTCAAACCGAAATTCTCAGTACTCTACAACCCGGTAGATACTGACTTGTTCCGCGACAACTGCCCGGCAGACCGGAAGTTTCCCCAAAGCAGTTTCGGAAGGATTTCCCGGGCGGACAAAGGGAAATGGTCCAACCTGGCCCTTGATTTTCTGCCCATCCTGAAAACACTGGTTGAGAAAAAGGAACTGCCACCTTTCAACTACCAGATAATAGGCGGAATCCCGGAAGCGAAACAATTCGTTGCAGACAACAATCTGCAAAAATACGTAAATTTCCTATCGCCGGTTTTGACGGACAATGAAATTGCCGAATTTCTCAACTCCATCTCATTTCTGGTGCACGCCAATGACACCGGGGAATCTTTCGGACTGGTCATTGCCGAAGCCATGGCCGCAGGACTTCCGGTCATCACCCACCCCAGCCGGGATTTACGGGATAATGCCCAATTGGAGCTTGTCGATCATGGAGAAACCGGCCTTATTGCCAGCAACGCAGATGAGTACGCGCAGGCAGTTAATTTCCTGCTGAGCAATCCACAGGAAGCCCGCCGCATGGGCGAAAAGGGACGGACAAAAGCAGCAGAACTTTTCCGTGCTCAGGACATTGCCGCCAAGCTGGGCTGTATTTATCTGGAACTGCTCAAAACAAAAAATATTATCTAAGCCATGGACCATATTTTCAGCACCTACTCGCAACAAATTCTGGCCTATCACCTTTCCGGGCAAAAACAGGAAGATTTGACCCCGGACGCCGGAGATTCGGATGAACAAGCGAAAAAACACCTCCGCTTTACACAGCGGCGCAATGCGGGAACCGTAATTCTCTTCGGTGCGGGAGATGGTAAGCTTGCCGAAGCCATTGCGGAGATGAAATTGCCGGATCAGGAACTGCTGCTGTGTGATCTTTACCCGGAACAGGTCAGGAGACTACATGCAGAAAACTGCATCGACTTTTCAAAACAATCCAATTGCACCCTGCTGACCGACTCTTCCTTATGGGCTATCCTGCTCCTGCTCATCCAGAACGGCTATTCCACGGAGGACTGCCACCTGATCCTCAATCCCGCACTGGAAGGCGAAAGCAAGAAAAATCACCAGAACCTGCAAAAACTTTTTTCCGGGACAAGACAGATTGAGCAACCTGAAACAATCAGCGGATCAATTTCCGCGGGTGCCATTCTCAGCCCGGATGAACCGGAACTGGAAGAGTTCATCCGCAATTTTCCCGACTGGATTGATGAAATTGTGCTGGTCTGGGATTGCGCAGAAAACGACCACGCTCCGAAATTGAGCGGATTCCATGAAGCAGAAATCATCAACATCCGCCAGCCCCTGAACGCTGATTTTTCTGCACAACGCAACCGCATGCTTGAGCATTGTTCCGGCGACTGGGTAATCTATATGGATGCGGACGAAAGACTGGACGCTGACAGTTGGGAGAAAATCAGACGTATACCTTCAATAGAAAACTGCAACGGCTGGTATCTGCCCCGCATGACCTTTTACCCGGACAACAAACACAGTCGCATCGGCTACGGCTTGTGGCCGGATCTGCAACTCAGGCTCTTTAAAAACACACAAGACCTTAAATTCGTAAATAAAATCCACGAACAGCTGACCGGAATCAAAGGGCCGTCCGGCATTCTTCCGCACTGCCCGATTCAGCACCTGACCCACATTTTAAAAAGCAGGGAAAAAATCGAATCCAAACTGAAAAATTTCAACAACTCCACCGAAGGCAGATTCAGCCATCGGCTGGGGAATGATTTTCCACATATCCCCAAGGAATTGCTTAGCCCCCGAAAAGACAGAAGAGTCGGCCCCCTGCTGCTTCCGGACATCAATCTGTCATGATGTTCATGCACAATTGGCATTGCCTAACAGTATAAAATTTATTAGGTCTGACCAAACTATTCAGACAAACTGCTTCAAGGATTTAATATGAAAGTTACTTGTCCCGAGTGTAATTTCAGCAGTGAAATTCCGGAAGATAAAATCCCGGCCACTGCCCAGTTGGCAACATGCCCGAAATGTCAGGCTAAATTTAAATTCAGAGACTTTGAAGTGGAACCAGATCCCGTGCCGGGACTGGATCCGCAGGAAATCAGCCACGCCAAACCCGAAGAAGAATACGGGGATGCGGCGGCTTATGTTCAGCAGCATGCCAATGATGAGCATGCTCCAGCAGAACACGGATACGAACAGCCTGCTCCATTCGATGAACAGTTCGGTGACCGGGAAGCCGCTCAAGGTGAACCAGCGCGGGAAGAGTCTGTTCAGGAAGAAAAATCAGATATCTGGCAGCGTCTTGATTCAATGAAGCCCGAAGAGGACATTCATGATGAAGAGCATGCATACGCTGCCGAGTCGCCGGACGGCGGTAATGAGGTTCCGTTTGAAAATCTGGAAAAATACGGTTTCTTTCCCGGCCTTTTCCTGACCATCAAACAGATCATCCTTTCCCCGGCAATTTTTTTCAAGGATATGCCGCTCAAGGGGCTTTTGATGCCTCTATTTTTCTTCGTCATGATGGCCGAATTTCAGGAAATCTGTAATTTCGTCTGGGGTATGACCGGACTGGTCGGTTCCATGGGCCCCGAAGTGGGCCAATTCATGGATGATTCCATGATTGCCAGCTCCCTGCAAGACGGAACAGTCTCAGCTTTATTCTCGCTACTGCTTTATCCGCTGGTGCTGGCCGCACTCAGCTTTCCGTTCATAGGCGTGACCCACGTCCTGCTCATGATATTCGGAGCCGGAGACCGCGGCTTTCAGGCAACTTTCAGGGCTACGACTTACTCATACGCCCCCATGGTTTTATGCATTATCCCTCTTGTAGGCGATATGGTAGGTGCGCTGATCAGCATGGCAATTTCCATCATCGCGTACAAAAACATCCACAATACGACATACATGCGGGTTGTGCTTTCAATGGTGATGCCTATTGTGTTACTATTGGTTATTCTGGGCTTTTACATGCAGTTCAATCAGCCCACAATCTAGCTGACCGGGGATATATATGTTTGGATGGATTAAAGGAAAGATGGACAATGCCAAGGAGCGCATCCGCATTGCCAAAGAAATCAACCCCCGCACATTCAGGGACATGGCCCGGGAGATAACCGCTCTGGCCGATGCCTGTTCGCAGGTCTGTTCGCCGGAAAGCGAACTGCTGCAAAGAGTGGAAAAGATAAAAGGCGAAATGGATCAGCTCACCGAATTGACCCATCAGCCGGAATTCAAAAAACTCTCTGTTCAACGCAAAATGGAACTGCGCCAGAGCCTGATCCAATCACGGGAACAAATACTGGAATCCATGCAGGCGGCACCATCTCCAACCAAGCTGATACAATAAAAAAACCAAGGGCGGTTCTTCATATGAGGAACCGCCCTTTTTACTTAACAGCACCTTTACGGCATAAATATTGCTGATATACTAGCACCTGTAGTATGGTCAATTTTCAGACACTATCAATAAAACCAAAGCCCCGGTTAACAACATGAAAAAATATCTACTTATCATTCTGCTGGCTCTTTCGGCCTGCACCCATTTCGAACCGCAGATCGCCACCCAATCCGTGTATTATCAGGACGCCGAAGTATCCCTGTCACAGCTCATGGTTTACTCAAGGCCGGACAAGCCCCATTACGGACCGCTATCCGCGCTTTTTTACCCCTTTCATGTAACCCAGACCATGTACAAAGGCAGCGACTGGGGTCAGCGGGTAGCTAAAGGAGTCTGGCAGAACTGGACCAGCCTGCAGATTTTCCCGTCCATGGTTTATGATGAAAGCCTGACCTACCGGGGACTTGATGAAGCTCTTTTCACCGCCCGGTCAAGGGGCTACGACCTGCTGGTGGTGGGAGTTGTTCCCTACCTCTATTTAGGGCACACCATGGACGATTCCGCCCTGACCATTCAGGTCCGGATCTATGAAACCAAACGAGGTCAGATGGTCTGCTCCTTTGAACAAAGCGGGCGCATTGAAAAGAAAATGGATGATGATTTTATCTTTGTGAAACGTGAGCACCGCATGCCTGATTCAGCTTTCTACAAAATTATTCAGGCAATTGCTCAGGATATGGCCGTACCGCTCACTTCATGGGCCCGTTATGAAAAAACAAATCAGGGCATGGTAGCCGGGTTGATGCCGAACATGGTTGAAATGCAGGCTCCACAGCAGAACGGACAGCCTTTGCAGAAAAAAAACATGACTCCGGACAATCAATCCGTTGCATCTAAGCCAGCCAAGCAACAGGCAGCCCCGGCAGCCGCTCCTGCGCAAAATTCCAAAGCTAAAGCCAAACCACGTTCCATCAACCTCGCGGTGCAATTTGACGTGGATTCATCCGAAATCAAGCCGGAATCATACACCCTGCTTAACGAACTGGGTAAAGCGCTCATCAGCGATAACCTTAAGAACAAAAGAGTCATCATCGGCGGCCATACTGATTCCGATGCATCACCTGAATACAACACCAAACTCAGCAAGGAACGGGCGGAGGCGGTCAAAAAATATCTGACCGACAACTTCCCCATTGCGCCGCAACGCATCGGCACAACAGGATTCGGCGAATCCAATCCGCTGGTGCCCAATACAAGCAAGTACAATAAGCTGCTGAACAGGCGGGTTCAGGTTTCTATTGCGCCTTAAGATTTGATGCCTCCGGCGGCTGGGGAAGGGGAAACTTTTGCAAAAGTTTCCCCTTCCCCAGACCCCATCCCCTTCAAAACCTTTTAGTTGGCTTCGCCGCTTCGTATCAACAGGCGTTTCAGCGGTTAAGCTGCCACCTCATTGCAAAACACACCTAACAGGGAGGTCTTTCAACTCCAAAGCCCTTCAATTGATAACTAATCTCAACTATTTAATCATATTTTTCAAATAGTTAAATTAGACTGCACAACCTCCCAATTAGCCCTTTTCCCCCGCCTTCATTTGTGTTACTTCAAAACTCGCTCTCTCGTTACGCATAACCGATTGATTTTCCCGGTTGACGGTCCATAAGCAGTAATTATTATTACTTCACAACACGGGAAAACATCGTCAAAACTGATAGCCTGGCGCGTGATACGCAGCTAGGGAGGATTTTTATAAATGATTGGTATTTCTAAACTTTACTGTGGCGCGGTAGAATCTTCCGATGCCCTGCGCTACGGACGTGAGTCCGGCAAACTGCCTTCTCATCTTCTGCAGTTTTCCAAAGACAAGAAGCCTGTTGTTGTCTGGAACATGACCAGACGTTGCAACCTGAAATGTGTTCACTGTTACGCACAGGCTGTTGACCCTGATGGTCAGGATGAAATTTCCACCTCAAAAGCAAAAGAGATCATCGACGATCTCGCAGCATTCGGCGCGCCCGTAATGCTCTTTTCCGGCGGCGAACCGCTGGTCCGCAAAGACCTCGTTGAGCTGGCAAGCTACGCCACCAGCAAGGGCATGCGTGCGGTTATCTCCACCAACGGCACCCTGATCACCAAGGAAAAAGCACGCGAACTGAAGGAAGTCGGCCTTTCCTACGTAGGTATCTCCATTGACGGTACCGAAGAGACCCACGACAAATTCCGCGGCGTTCCCGGTTCTTACAAAAAAGCTCTTGAAGCTGTTGAGAACTGTAAAGCCGAAGGTCTGAAAGTCGGTCTGCGTTTCACCATCAACAAACGCAACTGGACTGAAGTTCCTTCCGTATTTCAGGTTCTCAAAGACCTCGAAGTTCCCAGAGCATGTTTCTACCATCTGGTATACTCCGGTCGTGGTTCCGAACTGATCAAAGAAGATCTGACCCACGCTGAAAGCCGCCAGCTGCTTGACTTGATCATGGACGAGACCAAGGCTCTCTACGATGCAGGCATGCCTAAAGAAATCCTCACCGTTGATAACCATGCTGACGGTGTTTACGTTTACCAGCGTCTGCTGAAAGAAGATCCCGCACGCGCCAAGGAAGTGCTCGAACTGCTGCAGTTCAACGAAGGCAACAACTCCGGTCGCGGTATCGGTTGTATCTCCTGGGACGGTCAGGTTCACGCCGACCAGTTCTGGCGCAACCACACCTTCGGCAACGTTCTGGAACGTCCCTTCTCCGAAATCTGGATGGACGAGAACATAGAGCTGCTGCACAAACTCAAAGACAAGAAAAAATACGTTGGCGGACGCTGCGCAGAATGTCGTTACCTGAACATCTGCGGCGGTAACTTCCGTGCCCGCGCTGAAGCATACCACGGCGACATCTGGGCAGAAGATCCGGCTTGTTACCTCACCGATGAGGAAATCAAGAAGGACTAGGCCCGCCTGTTTTGATAAACGTTTCAAGACGGTCGTCCTGTCGACGATAAAGATTATTAAATCCCGGCGGGCCACTAGGTCTGCCGGGATTTATTTATTTTGATGCGCTTCGCGCTATTGATAAAATGATTTCGCCTCCGGCGGCCAAAGGGGATAATCCCCTTTGGAATCCTTAAGGGTTTTAATTGCCGAGGCTATAACAGACTTCATATCGCTAACAAGGCGAAGCCCTAATAAAAGTTTTTGGAGAGTCCAGAGAACCTTTTTTCAAAAAGGTTCTCTGGTCCCCGAAGGGCCGCCGGAGGCATTCACATGGTATTCGATTTTCATAGGGGACGCAGACTCAGACGTACCCCGGTTATTCGTGATCTGGTGCGCGAAACAACCCTTTCCGCCAATGATCTGATGATGCCCTACTTCGTCTATGAAACAGACGATGAAAATTTCAAAAAAGAAGTTTCCTCCATGCCCGGCCAGTTTCAGCTCAGCCTGAAACAGCTGGAAATCAAAGTGGAAGAAGCTGTTGCAAACGGTCTGAAAAGCCTGATCCTCTTCGGCATCCCCGCTGAAAAGGACCCCGCAGGCACTCAGGCTTATGCTGAGGACGGCATTGTACAGCAGGCCGTGCGCATGCTGAAAAAACGCTGGCCCGAACTGCTGGTCTGTACTGATGTATGTCTGTGTGAATTCACTTCCCACGGCCATTGCGGACTGGTTAAGGACGAGACCATCTTGAACGATGCGACCCTCGACCTGCTGGCAAAAACAGCCCTCTCCCACGCCAAGGCAGGCGCGGACATGGTTGCACCTTCGGATATGATGGACGGACGTGTTGCCGCCATCCGGGAAATTCTGGATGAAAACGGCTACGAAGACCTGCCGCTCATGTCCTATTCCGTAAAATACGCTTCCGGCTACTACGGTCCTTTCCGCGAGGCAGCGGAAGGCGCACCTCAGTTCGGCGACCGCAAAACCTACCAGATGGACCCGGCAAACGCCCGTGAAGGACTGCGTGAAGCAGCGGCGGACGTGATTGAAGGCGCGGACATACTCATGGTAAAGCCTGCCGGACCCTACATGGACATCATCCGCCAGACACGCGATAATTTCGACCTGCCGGTTGCGGCTTATCAGGTCAGCGGTGAATATTCCATGATCAAGGCTGCGGCAATTAACGGCTGGGTGGATGAAGAATCAGTGGTCTGGGAATCCCTCATAGGCCTGAAGCGTGCCGGAGCAGACCTGATCCTTACCTACTTCACTGAAGACGTACTCAAAAGACTGAGCGAGAAATAATATGAGCGATAAAAAAATGACAGCCGGGCATCCCGGCGGTGGACACCCGGGCGGTCACCCCGGCGGCAAACCGGGACACCCCGGTGGCGGACATCCCGGAGGTCATCCGGGCGTGCATCCCATCCCGCAGAAAAACGCTGACGGCTCCCCGCCGCTGCGTCTGATTGCATGGGAAATCACCCGCTCCTGCAACCTTGCCTGCAAGCACTGTAGAGCCGAAGCACACCCCGAACCTTATCCGGGCGAGCTTTCCACCGAGGAAGCAAAAGCGCTTATCGATACTTTTCCCGAAACCGGGGACCCGATCATCATCTTCACCGGCGGCGAACCGCTGCTGCGCCACGATGTTTTCGAACTGGTATCTTATGCCAATGACAAAGGTCTGCGCTGCGTAATGGCTCCCAACGGAACCCTGCTCACTGCGGAAAATTCCGTTCAGCTTAAGGAAGTGGGCATCCAGCGTTGCTCCATCTCCATTGATGCTGCCAAAGCTGAATACCACGATGAATTTCGCGGTGAAGTGGGCGCGTTCGATCAGGCCATGCAGGGCATTCAGTACCTGAAAGACGCCGGAATCGAATTCCAGATCAACACCACCGTGACCCGCAACAACCTGCACATGTTCAAGGATATTTTCAAGCTCGCTAAAGATCTTGGAGCGTCCGCATGGCACATTTTCCTGCTGGTACCCACTGGACGTGCTGCCGAACTGGGGGCGGAAGTTATTTCCGCCGAAGAATACGAAGAGGTCCTCAACTGGTTCTACGATTTCCAGAAGACCACCGACATGCAACTTAAGGCCACCTGTGCTCCGCACTACCACCGCATCCTGCGCCAGCGGGCCAAGGAAGAAGGTATCCCGGTCAATTTTGAAAACTTCGGACTTGATGCGGTCAGCCGCGGCTGTCTCGGCGGCGTAGGCTTCTGCTTTATTTCCCATCGCGGTCAAGTGCAGCCCTGCGGCTACCTCGACCTCGATTGCGGCAACGTACGCGAGATTCCCTTCCCGGAAATCTGGGCCAAATCCCCGCAGTTCCTGAACCTGCGCAACCCCGACACCTACGACGGCAAGTGCGGTCACTGCGAATACGAAAAAGTCTGCGGCGGTTGCCGCGCGCGTGCCCAGACCATGGAAGGCAGCTATCTCGGACCTGAGCCGCTCTGTTCCTACGAGCCGAAGAAAAAGCCTAAAAAGGCTTAAGAAAGCCTCCGGCGGCCCTGCCGGGAGCCTTAAACCCTTTGAAAAGGGTTTAAGAATCCCAAACTTTTTTAATATGGCTTCGCCGCTGGAGACATTAAGAGAAAATAATTTGTTCTAATTAGTGATGACAATTAACCTATTTAAACTAATAGGGATTCCAAAGGGGATTATCCCCTTTGGCCGCCGGAGGCGAAATCAAATCGTCAAAAGCGCGAAGCGCATCAAAAATTTGAAAGGATAAAATATGGACGCAGTAGATAAAGACATTCTCGGCATCATCCAGTCCGGATTCCCCATTGCGCCCCGCCCTTACGAGGAGATCGGGAAAATGGTCGGTGTATCCGAAGACGAAGCCCTTTCACGGGTCAACGTTCTGCGCGAAGACGGTGTCATCCGCCGCGTGGGTGCGAACTTCGGTTCCCGTGAACTGGGCTGGCATTCTACTCTTTGCGCCGCCAGCGTGCCTGAAGAAAAAATGGAAGAATTCGTGGCCGAGGTTAACCGCCACAAAGGCGTGACCCACAACTACCTGCGTGAAAACGACTTCAACATCTGGTTTACCTTCATCGGGCCGGACAAGGAGACCGTGAAAGGAACTCTCGATGCAATCACCGAGAGAACCGGAATCCGCGTTCTCTATCTGCCCGCCACCAAAATGTTCAAGATCAAGGTTGATTTTGACATGAAGGAAGACAAGGAGAAAAAATAATGGCAGCCAAGGAAACAATAATTTCCCCGTCCCTGCTTTCCTGTGATTTCAGCCGTCTGGCCGATGAACTGAAAGCCCTGGAAGAAGCGGGCCTCAAATGGGCTCACCTTGACGTAATGGACGGAAAATTCGTGCCCAACATCACTTTCGGGCCTCCGGTTATCAAATCCATGCGCAAAGAATGCAACCTGTTCTTTGACTGCCATCTCATGATCGAGCAGCCTGAACGTTACATCGATGAATTCTGCGATGCCGGGGCAGACCTGCTCTGCATCCATGCCGAATCCACCGTGCACCTTGAGCGCGCTGTAGCCGCAATAGCTGAAAAAGGTGTAAAGCCCGCAATCGCGCTGAACCCGGCCACCCCGCTGGAATCCATCAAATACCTGATCCCGCAGCTGCACATGGTGCTGATCATGTCCGTTAACCCCGGTTTCGGCGGTCAGAAGTACATCCCCTTCTGTACCCAGAAGGTACGTGACCTGCGCAAGATGATCGATGACATGGGTGCCGACACCCTCATCCAGCTGGACGGCGGCGTAACCATGGAAAATTGTCGCGAACTTGTTGAAGCAGGCGCGGATGTGCTTGTTTCCGGTTCAGCATTCTTCAAATATCCGCCCTACGCAGAGCGTCACAAGATGTTTCTGGAGACCTGCGCTGGGAAATAAAATGCCTCCGGCGGCCCTTCGGGGACCAAAGAAACTTTTTGAAAAAAGTTTCTCTGGACTCTTCAAAAACTTTTAATGGGGCTTCGCCGTGTAGGTTGGCAAAATCGTATGAGATAAAGAAACTCCCGCAATATCTTTATGATATTGCGGGAGTTTTTGTATTGATATGAACTTATTTATTTCTGCTTCGGGCCACTATGGCCTTGGCTTTGGCCACAGCCGCTCGGGACTTCATTTTTGAAAGCTTTGCCCGTGCCTTGGATATGGCCGCACTGATTGAGGCAACTTCACGTTCGGTTGGGGCATTGCCCCGCCCGCCAAGGGCCGCCACGGATTCTGCAGTCCGGGAATCCTTACTGCCGCTTTTTGCTTTAGCGGAAACCCTGCTCAGTCCCAAAGCAATATCGCCCTTGCCGCCGACAGCACCGGGAGTTTTGGAAATTCCGCTTACCAGATCACGCATTGTTCCGCCCTTACGGTCACCGGAATTACCTTTGCCTATGCCTGCTCCCGGCTCACGCTGAGTTGAATCACGGTTAAGCGAAGCTGCAGGAGCAAGGGTTTCCTTTGCAGCACCCAACTCGCGGGCAATTTCGCTCCAGCTCATATTCTGGCTGCGCATGGAGGAGATTGTTGATGCTTTTACCGAAGTAATAGCTGAAACTGCTTTTCCGGCCCTCTTCTCCGTCTTATCCAGATTTGTCCGGGCAGCTTCCAGCCTCTCACGCGCAGCAGACAGCTTTTCTGTCCTGCCACGCTGTTTCGCAGCAGCAAGATCATGCAATGCCGCCCGCACCTCACCTTTGGCGGCTTTTACTTCACTTTCAACAGCAGCAACTTCACGGGCTGCATTTTCCGATTCACTAACTGCTGCGTCGCGGGCTGCGGCTGCGGCCGCATCAGCCTCATCAGGGGTGGAAAAATAGGAAGTTTCGTCCGCTCCGGCCGCGCACAGTGCTGGAGACGCTGAAACAAACAAAGAAAGCAGAACAGACAATAAGCATAAGAATCTGATCATAATATTATTCATGATGGATTCTCCTGCTTAAGTACGGTGATGAACCGGATGGAATCATCCAGATTATAAGTTTTACCCTCGTGCTTGATTTTTTCCGGCACACCGAACCAGCTGAGCGGCAGACGTGCGGCATTTATTCCGGGATGCGCATTAAGGATATGCGCCTTTATTTTCTGTGCCCGCTCCTTTGCCAGTGCGGGATTATCTTTACAGTAGGAGACAATGTGAAATGCGCTGTCCTTATCCGACTCCATTATGGCCGAAAGGACACGCAGAGAAAGATTGCTTTCAAAATCGGACTTAGTGCTGCCCGCTCTGAAGCTGAAGGTCCGCAAAGTGACATTGCGCTTTCCAAGAATAAAGTTACGGTAGGTAAAATCCCCCAGACGGTTAAGCTGCTCGGTTCCGTATACGGCAAGACTTCCGTCCGGGTAATATTCCAGGAATTTCTTCCATTCCTTTAAGGCTGCGTCTTTCTTCCGCTGTCTGGTCAGGATGTCGGCCCGGTTGTATAATGCCTGTGGGTTATACTTATCCATCCTGATAACTTTATCATAGAGGACAAGGGCCTGATCAAGTTTACCTTCATCAAGATAAGTGTGGGCCAGATAAAGATTTGCCGAGACATTATCTTCATCTAAAGAAAGTGCCTGCCTGTAACTTGCCTGCTCTTCTTCAAAATCTTCCAGTGCCCAGCAGGCAACACCGACCCAGAAACGGTACTCAGAATTCTCAGGCTCAAGCCCGGCTGCTTTTTTCAACAACCCGGCTGCCAACTCCGGCTCTTCAAGGGCAAGATAGTAGCGACCGAGATAATATGCTGCCGCTGCATCTTCAGGATTTTCCCGGAACTCTTCACCAAGGACCCTGATCCCGTCCTCAAACTCTCCGTGATTTAGATAGTATGGTCCGGCAATCTGGGCGCAACCGGACAGGAGCAGAAAGAAAAACAGCTGCCCCAGCACAATTAAAAAACGCAATTAAACCTCCAGAAGCATAACAGCGGACTCCCCGTGTCCAATTATGACCATAACAAAAAAAACAAACTCTTGGCGGAACTATATAATTCTTAAGACTTGAAGCAAAAAATGCTTAACTCTTGCGTTGAGTAAATTCCAAAAAAAATCCCGTCCGCAAAACCAACCTGCGGACGGGACAAAGCACGCGAAAAAAGACTGCTTTAGAGCAGGAAAATTCCCACCTGAATCAGACCGATGATAAATCCGAGTACGCCGCCAATGATCTCAATAAACTTGAATTCCTTTTTCATAATGGCAAAAAGGATGGACTCAAGCTGTTCCATGGAAAAACATTCCACCTTATCCTGAACAATGCATTTGAAATCAAGGGAACATTCAAGCTGGGAGGAAGTGGTCTCGATGAGCTTGGGCAGCATGGAATCAAGCTCCTGGGAAAGCATGCCCTTTACAGTCTTCATGGTTTCATCATTAAGAAACATGCCCACCATGGGATGCAGGGAGGTCAGCTTCTCGCGGAAGAAAACATCAAGATATTCAAGAACTACTTCCTTATGTTTATCGAGAAATGCCGGATCATTAATTACATCTTTAATATCGGCGTGGGAAATAAGCTCCCTTTCGATCATTTCACCCAAGCGCAGGGCCAGCTCCTTCTGACGTTTGGGAAATATGCCCTGAATGGTAAAAGGACCGACCTTGATAGGATTATGCGGATGAAAAAGCATTTTAACCGCAAGAAAGTTTGTAAACCAGCCGATCAGGGCGCAAATTACGGGCGAAAGAAGAAGCTTCATTGTTATCATTATATTTTTTCCTGAATTATTTTTTATCTTGCCTAAAAAGAAGTGCGCGCACATGTTTGTCTAAAATTCAATAAAGTGCAAGCAAATAAGATCCCATCTTCGACTTTAACCAAAAAACACTTGATTAGTTTCCAAATCAGCGTAAAGATGTCACCCCAATAGGGTGGAGTAAAGTCGAGGGGTGTTCTATAATGCAAAGTTTACGCAATTCACGATCTATTTATTCAGAATTGGCGGAGCTCAGGGATAAGTATAAAAATTTGGAAGACTCCATGAATTCCAAATATACTGACGTTGAGCAGTCGCGGTTCAAGGAATTATTTGCCAAAGCGGCTTCCGCAATCGTTATTATGGATCAACAGGGCGAAATCCTTTTTTCCAATCCAGCTTTCACTGAAATAACAGGCTACGGTCCGGACGAAGCCCAGCAAAAGCCACTGCATGAAATAATCACCCCGGCACATGATGTTGAGGGGCGTGAATATCTGTGCAATCTCTTTCGCGGACCGACCAGCAAAAACAACCTGAACCTTTCCATCATAGATAAAGAAGGCCATATCCATTTTGTTGATATGACCGCGGCCACACTCGACACAAATGACGATACCCCTGAAAACTGTATCTGTATCATGCACGACCTTACCGCTGAAAAAGAAGCGGAGCTGCGTCGTGAAGAACTGATTGAAGAATTGATGGAAGTAAAGGAGCTTCAGGAAGACAACGCAGCACAGCTGGCCACCCTGCTTCATGAACTGGATGAAAAAAACTATGCCCTTGAGCAGGAAATAGCGGAAAGAAAAAAAGCACAGCAGAAGCTCAAAGAAAGTGAAGAACGCTTCAAAAACATGAGCATCACCGACCAGCTTACCGGGCTGTTCAACCGCCGCCATATGCTGGACGTTGCCGAAAAAGAAATTTTCAAAAGCCGCAATACCGGACAGCCGCTGAGCATCCTGCTTATGGATGTTGATGATTTCAAGATGTTCAACGATACCTACGGCCATGCCGCCGGTGATGATATACTTGAGTCAATCGGCAGAATCATAAAAAAAACCATCCGCAATACAGACAGGGCCTTCCGCTACGGAGGCGAAGAATTCATGGTCATCCTGCCCGGAACAAGCGGGCAGCAGGGCATGAAAGTGGCCGAAGACATCCGCTCAGCACTTGCGGACTACGAATACCGTCCCCCGACCGGCCCCTCTGTCTATAAAACAATGAGCATCGGTGTAGCGGAATTCTCCCACGATGAACCCCTGGAAAGAGTCATTAAACGCGCAGACGACAACATGTACCGCTGCAAAATCAAGGGCAAAAACAGGGTCTATTTTTCCTGTGAATAATCTCCGGAATCAAAATGATTCACGTGGACAACATCAGCAAGGTCCTTCTCAAGCTCAATAAAAATATCATTGAGCCCTTTATTCATGGCCTGCACAAGAGCCTCAGGCCCGGTTGTTTCCACCGGGATTTCATGGCTGAAATTACGGGAATAAAGAATGGGCAGGTCGGGATTGCCGTTATTCAGCAGGATAAACTGCATTTTGAGCACTGCTTTATGCTGTGCAGTTGAATAATCCCCGTAAATAGAATTGACCAATCCTTCCAGCAAAAGCTCCCCGGTCCCCATACTGTCCGGGCCAAGCACATTGGCAAAAACCCCGGAATCCCCCATCCAGACCCGCAACTCCTGAGTGATCATCGCTGCCGGGGGAACAAAAAAAGAATTGTAGTAATCTGCTTCAAAACCGCTCTCCCCTACCTTGTAAACCAGATCACGGTCCTCGTAGCGTGGTGAAATCTTAACCCGCCGTACAATTAGATTCTTGTTCGAGTGAATAGAATTTTTCTCTTTGCCCGGACGGACCGCATCAAGGGTGAAATATTTACGGTCAAGGGTCGGGCGTTCAAGTTTGACACACCCGGACAGAGAACAGGCTAGAAGAATCAGCAGCACGAGTCCCGTTCTGCTGATAAGGCATATTTTTTCTGAGCTGCTTTTCATCATATTATTCTCCACTCCTTCCCTTTTTCGGCGGATCACCGAAGAGGACTCCGGCGGGATACTGTTTTGCTTCGCTGCTGAGTTCACGCAGATTTTCCATCAGCCTGCGCACATTGTCGAGAATAGCCTCAATATTGCCCTGCTGCCCGGCCACGGTCATATTCACCCTTGAAAGGGTTGATTCAAACCTTGCAGCGGCCCCTTTGATCCTGTCGGATGCTTCGCTGATATTGTTAAGCGTCTTGGAAAGATCAGCCAAAGTCTGCTTGCCTTGCGGACCTGACAGGTATGCTTCCATGCCCCCGGTCACATTTTTAGCACTTGCGGAAGCTTTGCGGATGTCCTTCATGGCCGCCACTATGTCCCCGGAAGAACTTTCCATAACCAAACGCATATTGCGGGCCGCAGCGGCCACATCGGGCATGAGGTTGTCCACCTGCGGATCAGCCAGCAGCTGGTTTATACGGGCGATAAATTTTTCAGCCTCAGTGAGGGTTCCGGTCAACCGTTTACTGATCTCCCCGGTATCTGCATTCTTGAGAAAAGTGGTTAAACTTTTAGCCACATCACGCACATCCTCGATGGCATCGGCAATGTTGGCCTTGTTGATATCCTCAAGTGTATCACTGATAGATGCCACCGCACTCTCAACCTTACTCATCATGGACGGAGCCGCAGGCACGTACATATATTCAGGCTTCCATGTTATTTTTAGTGGTGGATTCTTGTTCGGATCCACGTAGTCGATTTCAAGGAACAGCTGCCCGGTCAGCCCCAATGAAACAGGACGCGCGCGCAGCCCCCGGTCCACTTCCCTTTGCAGGGCACGCACTAAATCCTGACCTTCACGGGTCTTAAACATCTTATGATTAAGGTCACCGAGAATATATACATATCGCAATGCACTCTGATCCAGATCCACGTAATGATCGGTTACAAAATCAATATGGGCAACAGAACCGATCTTTACCCCACGAAACTTGATTGGCGAACCGACCTCAAGACCGTTCACGGACTCATTAAGATAGGTTTCCATCTTAACGCTGTGCTCAAAAATTTTACCGGCACCGAGGATTGCCAGCACTGAAACAAACAGCAATGTGCCGATAATGATGAAAAGCCCTACTCTGAAGGGATTGGTTTTCCGACTCATGTATTCTCCGTAGCCAAATTCTGATCTTTGGCTTTTCCTTCTACTTCACGATGAAAGAACCTGCGTACCTGCGGGTGCTTAGACTCCTCGCTGAGCACGTGGGGATCACCTTCGGCAATAATCCCACGAGTGTTTTTATCCAGCATGATTACCCGGTCTGCAATGGAAAAAATTGACTGCAATTCGTGAGTTACAATAACAAAAGTTACCCCCAGAGAACGGGATAGGCTGCGGATCAGCTCATCAAGTTCAGCCGAGGTTATGGGATCAAGCCCAGCGGAAGGCTCATCCAGAAAAAGAATTTTCGGATCAAGGGCCATGGCTCTGGCGATCGCCCCCCGTTTAAGCATTCCTCCGGAAAGCTCGGAAGGCATTTTGTCGGCAGAGCTTTCCAGGCCCACCAGAGAAAGCTTCATCCTCGCGGTATAATCCATGGCCTCACGGGGCATGGAGGTAAATTCCTCCAAGGGCAGACGCACATTTTCAAGCAGGGTCATGGAACCGAACAAAGCCCCCATCTGGTACATAACCCCGATACGCTGCAAAATTTCAAGACGCTGCTGTCCGTATGCAGGACCGATATCGTCCCCATCAATAAAGATCTGCCCCGCCGCCGGGGGATAAAGGCCGATCATATGCTTGAGTACGGTACTTTTACCGCACCCGGAACCGCCCAGGATAATAAAAATTTCACCCTGCCGGACATCAAAAGAAATATCATCGATGATTACGGACTCACCGTAGGCGCAGGTCAGATTCTGCACGTTAATTATATTTTCATTCGTGCGAATCAATTTAAATTCCCGCCAGAAAATAAATTACTGCAAAAATCCCGTCAAAAACCGCAATGAGGATAATCCCGCTGACCACAGCACTGGTGGTGGAATCCCCCACCGCACTGGCCCCGGATCTGGTTACCAGCCCGCGCTGGCAGCCGATCCCGGCCACAAGAAAACTGAAGACCACCGCCTTGATCATACCACCTGAAAAATCCATCCACTGCACATTTTCAAATACACGGCTGGTGAATGTAGAAAGCGGATAGCCCATGGAAAGCATAACCAGTGCACCGCCCACAAGGCTCATAAAATTAAAAAAAAGAGTAAGCAGCGGAGTCATACAGACTGTTGCCAGCACCCTCGGCAAAACCAGAAAACTGACCGGATTAAGCCCCATGGTGTTCAGGGCGTCCAATTCTTCATTGACCTTCATGGTCCCGATCTCGGCGGCAAAGGCTGATCCGGTCCTCCCGGCCAGCAGAATCGCGGTGACCATAGGGCCAAGCTCGCGGAACATAACCAGCCCAAGCATATTGGGCACAAAAATTTCAGCCCCGAAACGGACCAGAGACACGGCAGACTGAAAAGACATGATCAAGCCCATCAGGAACCCGATCAATAAAATAATAGGCAGGCCGTCTGCGCCTACTTTTTCGCAGGTCAGCCAGAAATCCGGCCAGCGCATTTTATTCTTGCAGGTTGCAGTTCTGAAGGAAGCAAGCACGCATTCCCCGGTAAACTCAATCTGCTCGCGCATATCTGCGGCCACTTCCTGACCGGAAAGACCGACTGAGGTAATCCATTTACGGAGACCTTCTTTTCCCTTGGCTTCTTCCTTGGGAGGCGCGGCTTTTTCAAGATCAAACAAATCAAGAAAGCCAGCAAATTCGGGCCGCAGCCCTTGAACAGCAAGAGTTTTTCCTTTATCCCGGCAGACCACTTTCATCATCATAAATAATGAAGCCCCGCCGCCGTCCAGATAATCGACCCCGGAACATTCAACGATGGAACACCCGGAAGCGACAGCAGAGCGCGCCGACTCCCAGATATTCCCAGCCCCTTCGGCATCAAGACGTCCGGAGACGGTCATTGTGGAACCTGATTTGTGAAATAAAATCTCACCTGTTTGCATAATAATACACTCTTTCCCAATTATTCTATAATGCTGCTTAGCAGTTGGTAACCTGAAAGGGAAGCTAGAAATAGGGAAATACAACAAACGGAAGTATAACATTTTAACATCAATGAACATAGGCAAACATGTTCTTTGGAGACAAATCAATGACTATAAAAATGAAACTCTGGTCCATCGGGGGAATGGCCATTGCGGGTTTTCTGGCTGTTTTCGCCATCAACTTTTTTGGAAACAAACTTGTTGAAGAAAGCCTGACCATGGAGGAGAACGCCCTGCAGCTGGAAATTGAAATGCTGCAGGCCCGGCGGGCAGAAAAAGACTTCATCATGCGCAAATCCCCAAAATATCTTAACAACCTGAAAACAACGACCAAAAAAATGCAAGCCAGGCTGGACGAACTGGCACGTGGTCCTTTCAAGGACCTTGCACTTCAGGGTAAATCCCTTACTTCCAGCTATGAGAAACAATTCATGGTCGTTGCCGATGACTACATTAAACTTGGTCTCACCAAGGATTCCGGTCTGCTTGGAAAACTGCGCACAGCTGTGCGTGATGCGGAAGAAGCTGTAATGGGAAATGACAAACTGTATGAAGCCGGAATTCTCAGGCTACGCCGGAACGAAAAAGATTTCATGATGAGGGTTGATGAAAAATATCTGGATAAATTTCACCAAAACATAACCGCTTTGATGTCCAGTGTTGAAGAATCTGACTTTACCTCTGAACGCAAGCAGTACATCATTGATAAGCTGAAAGCATACAACGACAACATGGACCAATATGCCCAGATGACTCTCCTGATAAAATCTGAGCAAGACAAATTCCGGGCTGTAATCCATAAAATGGAACCGCTTCTTGAAGATCTTGCTAAAAAATCAGGAAAACACCTGCACGACCAGCAGGGAAAGATCAATGCCGCTATTGTTACCGCAGAAGCGATTGCCGCTATAATACTTCTTGCTGCGATCTTACTCATAATCCGCTCCATACTCGGACCTCTTTCAAAATTACAAACCTGCGCCCAAGAGGTCAGCAACGGCGACTTTGAATCCTGCAATAGAATCAGCTTCCATGGTGAACTAGAAGCCCTGCGCATAACTATTGCCGAAATGGTTATCAAATTAAAGAAAAGCATGGACGAGGCCGAACAAAAATCAATCGAGGCAGACAATCAGGCCCAAAAAGCCCAACAGGCAATGGAAGAAGCTAATTCTGAAAAAGAATACGCAAACTCTCTGCTGGAAACACTTTCCGCAATTGCCGATGACGCCGGAGACATCACCTTGAGCCTGAATTCTGCTGCGGAACAACTCGCCCGCCAGTCTTCGGGAATTATGGATGGAGCCGATAATCAGAAACACCGGGTACAGGAAACTGCTACCGCCGTTGATCAAATGAGTGCAACCATCCTTGAGGTAGCCAGCAATTCATCCAATGCTTCCGAAGGTACCCGCGAGGCTGCTGAAAAAGCACGTGAGGGATTTTCCATTGTCGAACAGGTAGTCGGAGCAACAAGTCAGGTTCAGGAGAGTGCCGGAGAGCTTCAAGCCGCCCTTGCCAAGCAGGACCAGCAAGCCGAATCCATCGGAGAGATTATGAATGTCATCTCCGACATTGCCGACCAGACCAACCTTCTGGCCCTGAATGCCGCCATTGAGGCAGCACGGGCAGGTGAGGCAGGCCGCGGGTTTGCCGTTGTTGCCGATGAAGTGCGTAAACTCGCGGAAAAAACCATGACCGCAACACAGGAAGTGGGCACTGCCATTTCAGCAATTCAGGCAGGTACATCCGCCAGTCTTGATATCATGAAAACAACTGACGATGCAGTTACCCAATGCACAGAACTGGCAGAGGATGCCGGGGATTCGCTTAAAACCATTGTTGAAATAGTCAACGAATCTGCAAACCAGGTTGAATCCATCGCCACCGCGACCGAAGAACAGTCTGCAGCAGCTGAACAAATCAATTCATCGACCATGGAAATAAACACCATTTCTGCTGAAATATCAGAGAATGTAGCTCAGTCCACAGAGGCTGCGGACAACGTCAACCAGCTCGCATCTGAGCTGCAGGCTCTTATTGAAAAAATGAATGAAGCTAAAGACAACCGCTAAGAACTAAACAAGCATTAACCCCCCAAAAAAAGTCCGCATCAATGGTGTCATTGATGCGGACCTTACTTATTGCAGACCATACAGCTTAATATCAACGCAACTTTTTCAAGGCGATGGAATTCTCCGGACAAACCGATTCGCAAGCCCCGCAATTGTTACAGTTATGCTCACCCGGACGGGTTTCAAGATCGCAATGACGATCACACTTCCCACAGTCCGTACAGGAATCATCCATCCGGTAACCGAAGAAAGAGAACTTCCGGAAAGGTTCCAGCAATCCCCCTGTGGGACAAAGGAAACGGCACCAGAAATGGGGAACCAGCAGTGCTGCGGCAAGGGCGGCAACAATAAAAGCCGTGCGCAGCAGCCACAACCACGAAGCGTGTTCAAAAGTAAGTGCTGTGGACTCAATAAAATCCCCGGTACGGATGGGCACCGCCCAGCGGGGGTTGCCCATACCCCAAAGCATGTACATGGATGCAGCCAGCAGTCCGTATCTCAAATATGAAATCCTTTTATCCAGCACTCCTTTGACCTTGCCCTTGAATATGGCAAAACGTGACAGCAGTTCTGAGACCATGCCGCCGGGACAGGCGTAGGAACAAAAGGACTTTCCGAATAAGACGGCTGCCGCCAGAATACCGATCCACGCACTGAGCCATATTTTACGGCCCGGACACTGGATGACCGGACAGTTCTCACAGCTGACGTAAGGTATGGCAAAAGGACAGCGGAATACTCCGTAATAGGAAAATGTGCCCAGAACATAGAGACCGCCAGCCTGAATGATTCTTCTCACCCATTGAATATCAGCCATCATGCACCCCGTACTTTTCTGCAAGCCGCTGCCCTTCCTCCGACAGGGCCGGGATAAAACCCGCCCTTTCAAAACAGGCCTGCCCTTCTTCTGCACAGATGAATTTAACGAATTCACGGGCTACATCCATATCCTTGGCCCATTTCATGACCCCGATTGTGAACGGGATGGGCGGAGCAGGGAAAAACTTTTCCGGTATGTCGAAGATTTCAAAAGCGTCCTTGTAACGGGGCAAACGGGTGATGCGCAATTCCACCACCGAAGCATCATACTTGCCGGAAGCAATATCAGCCACATCATGCTGCACACATGAGCCCATGGCCTGAGCATTTTTGGTGGCTCCGTCCAGAACACCGCTCTTCTTGAGCAGCCCGGTCACAGCCGCTCCTCCGGGAGGAGACGAATCCGGCGAAAACATTGTTTTCACACCCGGACGTTTGAGATCGTCAATTGAGGTTATTCCTGCGGGATTACCTTTAGGGGTGATAAGCACGTATTTTGTGAAACACAGCGGCTGGAAAGAAAGCATCTTGCCCTGCTCTTTCAATTTCTTGGCCAGCTTCAAGACCCGGGGGGCAAATACTTCTGTCTGGGCACTTCCAAGCAAAGACTTACCAAGTGCTCCGGCAAATGCTCCAGTGTAGGCAATGGGCACACCGTGCTTTTCTTCCCACGCTTTATTGGCCGGGATAAATGCCTCTGCCAGACCTCCGCAAGACCAGACCTCAAGGGAACGCGCGCCACTGTCAGACTTTGCTGCACCTGCAGTTCCCGGCACAGCCAAGGTTGCCAGTGCAGCACTGCCTTTAAGAAAGGCTCGGCGGTTGATTCCAGTTTTTTTATTTTGCAAGAGACACCTCCATACCGGGAATTCCTCTGGCATCGGCCCTGCACTGCTTACACTTGGTAAACACCGGCAGATGCGCTGAACATTCTTCCCGCAGCTTTTGCATGTATTTGATTCCGGGCTTGGCCGCTGAACACAGACCACCCCGCGGAATAAGCGGGACGGGATTGAAAATTGTAACCCCGGCCTGCGCGGCCCGGCGGGCTATGGGTTCTGCCTGCGCGCCGTTAACTTCCGGCACAACCACCATATTTACCTTAACGCTCATACCGAGTGCGATAGCTGATTCTATGCCTGCCCACTGCCTGTCGGTGAATATTCCCGCCCCTTCGGTTCCGCCATAGGTTCGCCCATCAAGCAGAATCCGGGGATGCAGTTCAGCCATAACCTCACGGTCAATCCCGTTCACAGTCACACTTACAGTTTCAAGGCCGATATCAGCCAGACGCTGCACCTCGTCCGGCAGCATCAGCCCATTGGTGCACAGGCAGATTTTGCACGAAGGGTTGCCTGCCTTTATTCCGGCAAGGGTCTGGAAGGTTTCCGGGTTAGCCAGAGGATCGCCGGGTCCGGCAATACCGACAATGGAATCAGGTCCCCACTGGGCTAAAAAATTCCGGGCTTCGGAAACCGCCTCATCCACACTGAGTACCCCGGCAGTTGAGCCGGGACCTGTTGCGCAACCTTTTGGGGCATCCAGCACTCGCTGACAATATGCGCACTGGATATTGCACAGCGGAGCTACCGGAAGGTGAATGCGCGCAACTTTGTCGTGCGCTTCTTCATTCATACACGGATGGTAGGGCAGAGGGACTTGGGGCGATGACTTGGCAATGGGGGTCAGCATTCAGAATCGTCCTCAATTGAGAATTAAAGTCAATAAAATAAAGAAATTACAAATATTGATAGCCCAGCAAAAATCAATCTGTCCAAACGTTAATATCAATTCAATGTCATCAGACTGATAGAAAAACCAAATACCTACATATAAAAAAACCGGCGAACCCTGAAGAGTCCGCCGGAACTTGGATACTGGAATTATTAGTAGTTATACTTATGCCACCCAGTCATCATCCTCGGAGATGGGTGCGAAACCGCGACGCATGGTGTTCTCGCAGACCAGACGCGGGTCCATGAACTGGAGCAGGTAGTCGGGACCACCGGCCTTGGAGCCGACACCGGACATCTTGAATCCGCCAAATGCGTGGCGTTCAACCAGAGCACCTACGCTGGGTTTGTTCAGGTAGAGGTTACCGACCCGGAATTCACGGGAAGCCCTTTCAAGATTTTTGGGACTTCTGGAGTAAACCGCTCCGGTAAGCGCGAATCTGGTGGAATTAGCGATATCAATAGCTTCGTCAAAATCCTTGGCGCGCATAATGGAAAGGACAGGTCCGAAGACTTCTTCCTGCGCAATGCGGTGTTCTCTGCTGATACCGTCCACAACCAACAGCGGGGTGTAGCAACCGCCCTTGTCGCGGTACTCAGCAGGAGCTTCCTGCTTGATAACCACGTTGCCTTCTTCCTCGGCAATGCGGCAGTACTCAAGCACGTTCTTCTGAGCCGCCTTATCAGCAACCGGTCCCATGTAGTTGGCAGGATTTTCAGCAGGTCCGAGTTTAATGGACCCTGCTGCTTCCTTGAGACGGTGGATGAAGCGGTCGTAAATTGAATCAAGAACAATGGCGCGGGAGCAGGCTGAGCACTTCTGGCCCTGAAAACCGAAGGCAGCGTAAAGCACACCGAGTACGGCTTCATCAAGGTCGGCATCGTCGTCGATTATGATACCGTTCTTACCGCCCATTTCAGCGATAACCTTCTTGCACTGCTCCTGACCGGGATGGACCTTGGCAGCGCGTTCCTGAATACGCAGTCCCACTTCCATTGATCCGGTGAAAGCGATTACGGAAACATCGGGATGATCCACAAGATGGTCACCCATTACGGAACCGCGACCGGGGCAGTAGTTGAAGACGCCGTCGGGCAGCCCTGCGGCTTTGAACATCTCAACCAGTCCGTAGCCCACAGCAGAGGAAATACCGGCAGGCTTGTAGACAACCGGACAACCGGCAACAATGGCTGCGGAAACCATGCCCACACTGATTGCCAGCGGAAAGTTCCACGGTGCGATAACTGCGGCAACACCCTTGCCCTGATAAAAATACTGAGAATATTCGCCCGGTGCATTACCCATGCGTTTCGGATTACCGAGGCGAATCATTTCACGGGCATAATATTCGAGGAAGTCAATGGCCTCGGCCACATCGCCCTGTGCCTGATCCCACTGCTTGCCAACTTCAAGAACCTGCATGGCGCAAAGCTCATACATATTATCCTTGAGATACTGAGAAGCCTTGAGCAGATACTGGGCACGTTCCCTGGGTTCCACATCTCGCCAATCAAGGTAGGCACTCTTGGCAGTGGCTACAGCTTTATCTACTTCTGCTGTTCCGGCCTGACAAACAGAGCCGATAATTTCAGAAGGATCAGCCGGGTTGTAAGAATCAAGGGTATCGTCGGTGGTCACATCCTGCCCGCCGATGAAAAGCGGGTAACGCCTACCGAAATCCTGACGGATTTTCGCCATGGCAGCCGGAAATCCTTCACGCTCTTCCTTGAGAGTAAAGTCTGCGGGCGGAAAGTTGTTGAAGCGGTCCAGCTCGCCTTCGGCAAGCTCTGCTTCCTTTCTGGGAAGCTTGGCATCCAGTTCCCGTTTAAGGGTGATTTCCGGGTTTTCCAGCAGACGGCTGACATCAGCTTCATCAGCAAAAGTCTGCTTGAGAAAGGATTCGTTAGCGGTGTTTTCCAGCAGACGGCGCACGAGATAAGCCATGCCCGGAATGAGATCGCCGTAGGGGCAGTAGAGACGCACGCGCTTGGCAACGTTGCGCAAGCCCTTACGTACCGGCTCTGCCATGCCGTAGAGGACCTGAAATTCATATTTTTCTTCGGGTACACCAAGCTCGTTGGCAACTTCCATGACCGAGGAAATGGAACGGATGTTGTGGGATGCGCAGGCATAGTGGCAGATGTCGTGGTTTTCCAGAATCATCCTGGAAACGCGCTCAAAAGCCATGTCTGACTCAGGCTTGTGGGTCCAGACCGGAACAGGCCAGTCGTTCTGCTTGGCGAGTACGGTCTCGTAATCCCAGTAAGCACCTTTTACCAGACGGATAGAGATGGGCAGTTTTTCTTCGCGCGCCCAGTCCAGCAGACCGGAAACGTCATCATCTACGCTGCGCAGGTAAGCCTGAAATACGATTCCGAGATGCGGATAGTCAGGGTATTTTTTCCTGAACCGCTTGTACATTTCAACGGTGGGTTCTTTGTACTTGAGGGCTTCCATGTCAATGCACATGAAGCCATTCATGTCCATGATCTTCTTGTACACAGGCTCGATGGCTTCCATCATACCCTGTACGGTGCCTTCAAGATCCACAGGTTTGGACTGGGAGTAAAAAGCGGAGGGTTTTACCGCGACATTGATTTTGGGAGCGTGCCCCCAGTCTAGGTCGCCGGAAGCGTCAAGGGCGTCCCATTTCTTGTATTCTTTCTCAATAGCATCAAGGACTTCCAGATAACCGTCGCGGTAGGCTGCTGCTTCCTCGTGGGAAACGGTTGCCTCGCCGAGCAGGTCAAGAACAAACGCAAAGCCGTCCTTGCGCAGCTTGCGAATCCCCTTCACCGCTTCCTTGGATTTCTGGCCGATAATGAACTGGCGGGCCATGCCTTCAATATTGGAACGGATGGTCTTGTTGAGTACTTTGGCTACAAGTCCGCCGCCGAATCCGGTCTTGGTGGCTCCCCATTTAAGGACGTCAGGGATGTTACTGTCTTCGCCGGCGAAGTATTCTTCGATATGTCTGGAAAGGGATTCGGAAGTGTTCAGGTAAGGCAGGACGTCAACAAAGCGGAACATCTGGACCTTGAAATCTTCATTTTTCATGGACCAGTCCATAACCTTGCCTGTCCACCAGCCCTTGTTGAAGACTGAAGGTGCTTCACCGGATATGGAATCAAAAAACTGCTTCCCGCGTTCGATTACTTTGCTGTCCAGAGTGGAGACTTCTGCGTTCATACCTGACTCTCCTTGAGATTTTTAATGGTTCTTCAAAATCATAAATTTTGCAGACCGATCAAAAATCACTCCACCCTGATCAGCAGGGAATTACAGGCCCACACTGCCGAGCCTGTTCACGGGATATTTTACAGTCTGCTATGATTCGTAATCTTCTTCCTCTTCCAGAGGAATTGCCCGAGACTCCTTGATGGTGTTTAATACGATGGTTGAGTTGGTGTCCCTGACTGTTTCGATCCTTCCGATCTGCCCCAGCATAATGGCCAGTCCGTCTGTATCCTCACTACGAACCTTGATAAGATAGCTGTCCCGGCCTGCACAGTAATGCACTTCCAGCACACCCGGCACGCGGGAAAGCTCTTCGCCGGTGGAGGTGGCGCCCACGCCTTCGTTCACATTCACAAAAATAAAGGCGGTAAGGGAACGTCCGACGGCCTTGGGGTTAACAATGGCTTCATATCCGGTAAGCACGCCCTTGCGCTCCAACTTACGGACACGTTCAAGAACTGCTGAAGGAGCCATACCGACCTTTCTTGCGATATCGGCATTGGAAACCCGGCCACTATTCTGAAGTATTGTCAGAATTCTACGATCAGTTTCGTCAATCTTTCTTTTTGTCATCTGTTTTTTAGAATAAAATTCAATTTTCAGGGTTTTGTCAAGAAAAAACTACACAACAACACGCATCAAAACGTCAAAAGTTAAGCAAAACAGCTATGTAAACGAATTAATTTCTGCACATCTCCTTATATACCTGAATTTTCCACTACTGCACATTAAAATATACAGACTGCACACCTCAATAGTTGATTAATCGATCAACCAAAAATGTAATACAGTTTTGTACAACATACATTTTTGTAGGATAGACATACAACAGTATATACTGTGCTAGACAAATCAGCAGTGTGAGTCTTAAAAAACAGAACAAATGTCTGATTTCGGAAATGCAATAAACTGCCACACAAGAATCGGAAGAATTTTACGGTCAAAGGGAATTGGACGAATTAAGTTCGCATAATAGGCAATATAGCAGAACAAAGCAAGTCACCCGAACATTCTTCGGATTCCACAATTTAAGTCGCATTTTTTACTGTATTAAACAATCAGACCCGGTTAAACAGAATAAAATCGCAGCATCACCCTGACAAACACACACTGTCACACTTAGCACATATTTATAGGAGAATATTATGGATGGGAAAAGAGCATACCATTATTTCAATAACGGCTATTTATGTGCAGAGAGTGTGCTACTGGCTACAACCGATGCAATGTCTATCAACAATCCGGGGATTCCTGCAATAGCCACCGGCTTTTGTTCCGGAGCGTCAAGAACTAAAGGAGTATGCGGTGCATTGCAGGGGGCAATTCTGGCGATAAGCGTCATTCACGGGCGCACCTCCCCAGAACAGGAAGTAGACATTTGTTATAGCCTGATTCAAGAATTGACTGACTATTTTAATAGGCGTAATGAATCCCTCAATTGCTTTGAAATTACCGGATGCGACCTAGGTAAACCTCAGGGGCAAACAAAATTCAAAGAAAACAATATCAAACAGCAAAAATGCCTGCCAATTGTTGAAGACATAACTGACTTCACAATAACCCTTCTGCGTGATCAAAAATAACATGTCATCATCTGCAATACTCTACGTAAAACTCATCGGCTCAGTTGTCTTCTGGGGCGGAACATGGATCGCCGGACGCATTCTTGCCGGAGATCTGACTCCCTACTCCGCAGCTTTCCTGCGTTTTTTCTTTGCCACTATCTTCATGTTCTTTCTTGCCTGCCGGGCCACGGGCAAAAGGCCAAGCTGCACCGGTAAGGATATTCTGCCGCTGGCTTTCCTCGGTCTGACCGGGGTTTTTCTGTACAATATTCTGTTTTTCAGCGGGCTGCAGACTGTTACCGCTGGGCGAGCGGCACTCATAATCGCGGCCACCCCGACCTTCATCGCCCTTGGCTCGGCCCTTATTTTCAAGGAAAAATTCACGCTCTGGAAAATCGCCGGGTTCGTACTGGCTCTGACCGGGGTCAGCACCATCATCGGGCACGGCAATCCCGTATCCATAATCACCGAAGGCACCAGCTTCGGCGATTTGTGCATTGTCGGCTGCGTGCTTAGCTGGGCCGCCTATTCACTGGCCGGAAAGCCGGTCATGAAAAAAATCCATCCCATTGAAACGGTGTTTTGGTCCTGCCTTTTCGGAACATTTATGCTATTCGGCCCTGCCCTGTATCACGGTTTATTATCTGAAATAGTCAGTGCATCTTTTATTGATTACAGCTGCATAATCTATCTGGCCCTGCTCGGAACAAGTCTCGGATTCAGCTGGTACTTCGAAGCCATTCAGCAAATCGGACCGTCCAAAACCGGAATTTTCATCAACCTCGTCCCGGTTACCGCAGTGGCACTCGGTGCCATAATGCTCGACGAACCCGTGGATCTCTTCCTCGTAACCGGAGGCGCACTGACCATCTTCGGAGTCTGGCTCACCAACCGCAACTAGACTTTTATTATATGATGCGCTACGCGCTGTTTATAAAATTTAGCCGCTGGAGGCATACCATATATGTACGATGCAGATGATTTATATAATGATGAAGAGGAATTTTCCGGTCCGAGCAGATCGCAGAAAAAGCGTGAGATGATCGCATTGCAGAAGCTGGCCGAAAAGCTGATGACCCTTGGTCCTGAACTGGTCAAGAAATGCGGCCTGCCGGATTACTTTATTGAGGAAGTGCTGGATGCCATGGCAATTAAATCCCATGAAGCCAAACGGCGTAAAGTCCAGTACATCGGAAAACTTATCCGCGACGTGGACACTCAGCCGCTGGTTGAATTCCTCGAAGATATCGAGACCGGAAACCGGGCCGACAACATGAAATTCCACGCCCTTGAACAATGGCGTGACAGACTGGTTGACGGTGACTTTTCCGTACTGGATGAAATTGTAGAAAAACACCCGCAGGCCGACCGCCAG
Source organism: Desulfovibrio sp. JC010 (assembly GCF_010470675.1). Classification (NCBI taxonomy): domain Bacteria; kingdom Pseudomonadati; phylum Thermodesulfobacteriota; class Desulfovibrionia; order Desulfovibrionales; family Desulfovibrionaceae; genus Desulfovibrio; species Desulfovibrio sp. JC010. Next base: position 63,508 of record NZ_VOIQ01000016.1, on the reverse strand, counting down.
CGCATCTCCCAACTGGCCCGCAATGCCAGAAAAGAAAAAGATAAATCCAAGCCTCCCAAGTCCGCGCGGGCTCTTTTCAAGACTTTACGCGAACTAACTGAATAAGCGGCCTTGACTCCTGAGAATACAATCTTACTTTACATATGTTGTGAATTAATTCACACTTAATTTTTCAAGAAACAATCAAGGAGAGATACCGTGACTTATATTTATGATGGCGTTGAACTGGAAGAAAGGACATGTCCCCATTGCGGAGAAGACCTCAGCCCCTGGATTGCACCGCCGGAATCCGGCTGGGGCATTATTGTTGTCTGCAACAACAACAAATGCCCGCACTACGTAGGCTCCGAGTGTGATATCACCAACAAGCGTGACGATTCCAATCTCGGTTGCCGTTACGCAGAAAACCCGGACAACAAATACTCTCCGTTCAACCTCCTTGCATGGACCAGATAAAGAACTGCTCCAGACAATAATTCAAATCCCCGCAAGCTACGGTTTGCGGGGATTTATTTATTTTAAAGTCATAAATTCTTTCTTTGCGGACAAAACGGTTCATTGACAAAGCAAATCACAACTCCTATTTCAGGGTTCCTTTATCGATAATATCTTTCCCGCGAGGGCTAAAATGTCTTTTCTCCAGTCCCAATATATTGCAGTGGTCGCCCTGCTCACAGCAGTGCTGCTCTGGTCCAGTTCCTTCATTGCACTCAAGATATCCATGGCGGTTTACGATCCTACTTTCGTTATCTTCGGGCGTATGATGCTGGCTTCGCTCTGTTTTCTGTTCTTTATCCCCAATTTCAAGAAGCAGCCCATCCGCAAAGGGGATTTCAAATGGCTGTTCTTTATGGGGTTTTGCGAACCGTGCATGTATTTCGTGTTCGAAAGTCAGGCCCTGACCATGACCTCAGCCTCGCAGGCCGGGATGATCTGCGCCACCCTTCCGCTGCTCATGGCTGTTGCCGCGCGCTTCATCCTAGATGAAAAACTGAGCCGCAGAACTTTGATCGGATTCGCACTGGCTGTCTGCGGCGGAATCTGGCTTTCCCTCTCTTCGGAATCCACCGAGAGCGCGCCCAACCCGGCAATGGGTAACTTCTTTGAATTTCTGGCCATGTGTTGTGCCGTCGGCTACATGACCGTACTCAAGAAAATGACCGCCCACTACTCCACACTTTTCCTGACCGCGTTTCAGGCATTCATGGGGGCCATTTTTTACCTGCCGTTGCTGGCTCTGCCCTCAACCGATCTACCCACGGTTTTTGATCCGCTGGCAGCTGGCAGCATCATATATCTTGGGGTCTGCATCACCATCGGGGCATACGGGCTCTTCAACTTCGGCATGAGCAGACTGCCCGCCAACCAGACCACCGCTTATGTAAACATGATCCCGGTCTTCACCCTTTTCCTCGGCTGGCTGATCCTCGGTGAAACTTTCACATCCATACAGTTTATTGCAGCCGCACTGGTCATGGGCGGGGTAATTTTGAGTCAGGATGAGAAAAGTGGGTAAACTACACCTCAATAAAAATATTCTTGGCAGGCAATTCAAGCCCATCCATTCTGGCTGCTTCCTGAAGCAATCTTAAAACCGCCTGCTCACCCTCATCGCCTACATCATCAGAATAGTCGGTCACAAAAGTCTTGATGTGCTGCTGAATGACATCGTCATCCATTTCCTGTGCGTGTTCTTTAATGTAAGGCCATGCGGCTTCTTCATCTATATAGGAAAGGGTCAGGGATTTACGGATGGCGGCATTGACCATGGCTGCTGTTTCCGCGCCCAGCGAACGCTTAATGGCGATGGAACCAAGCGGGATGGGCAGACCGGAAAAATCCTCCCACCACTGGCCGAGATCGGCGAGCTTGGAAAGAGCGAGGGCTTCGTAAGTAAAGCGGCCCTCGTGGATTACCACCCCGGCATCAACTTCCCCGTTTTTGATAGCGGGCATGACCTGATCAAAAACCATTTCTACCAGCTCGACCTTAATTCCGGCTTCACGGCACATAAGACTGAACAGTAAATTTGCGGTGGTATTGCGTCCCGGTATGGCAATACGCTTGCCATGGAGGTCACCTATGATGCAAGGTGCTCCGGTGAGCAGCAAAGGCCCAACGCCGCGGCCCATGGCTCCCCCGGCACGCAGCAGGATGTAGTCATCCATAATATGCGCAGCGGCGTGGACGGAAACCTTGCAGACATCCATCTTGCCGGACCGGGCCATGGAATTAAGTTCCTCCACATCAGCGAGGGTGACGTCCAGTTTGAAAGGGTCTATGCTAACGGCCCCGCTGGCAAGGGCGTGAAAAATAAATGTATCGTTCGGACAGGGCGAATAGCCTAATTTCAATATTTTGCTCATGGACATGGTTTTATATTTTTAAGAGCCGGAAATCCAGTGTTGACATGGCTGGAAGCGACTTTTATTTACGGCTGAACAAAGGTGATATAAATGATTTCAAAAAACTATTTCGCAAATGCCGGACTCGGCCCGATTCTCGACAAAGTGCTTGCCGGAGAACGGCTTTCCACCGAGGACGGACTTACCCTATTCAACTGCCCAGACCTCAACGCACTGGGCGCGCTGGCTTCCATCCGCAGACGCCAGTTGCACGGAAACAAGACTTTCTACGTAATCAACCGCCACATCAATTATACCAATATCTGTGTGAACGGCTGTCTGTTCTGCGCCTATGCCCGCAAACCTGAGGAGAAAGGAGCTTTCAAGCTCAGCCGGGAAGATATTCTTGAAAAGCTGGAAAACGCGCCCATACCGCCCCGCGAAGTACACGTGGTCGGCGGCTGTCATCATAATATCCCGCTTTCTTTTTTCGAAGAGACCTTCACTGAAATCAAAAACCGATTACCGCAGGCTGTAATTAAAGCTTTCACAGCTGTAGAAATCGAACACCTTGCTTCATTTGAGGGTATCTCCACTGTTGAAGTGCTCAAACGACTCAAGGCCGCAGGATCAGAAATGCTCACCGGAGGCGGTGCTGAAATTTTCAACCCGGAAGTTCGCGCCAAAATCTGCCCGGAAAAACTTCCCGGCAAAGAATGGCTGCGCATCCACGGTGAAGCCCACGAGCTCGGCTACACCACCAACTGCACCATGCTTTACGGGCACGTGGAATCCTTTGCAGACCGTGTTGACCATCTTGACCAGTTGCGCCGCCAGCAGGATATATCCGGTGGATTCAACTGCCTGATCCCCCTGCCCTTCCTGACCGAGAACAGCAGACTCGAGATCGACAATCCGCTCACCGGGGTCGATGAACTGCGCACTATCGCGGTCAGCCGCCTCATGCTCGACAACATCCCGCATATCAAGGCCTACTGGGTCATGCTCGGCGTCAAACAAGCCCAGACCGCACTCCATTTCGGAGCGGATGATTTCGACGGAACAGTAGTCGAGGAAAAAATCGGACACATGGCCGGTGCAGAATCCGAGCAGGGCCTTAGCCGCAGCGAACTGAAAGAAATGATTATCGGCTGCGGATTTGAACCAGTCGAGCGCGATGCTGCTTTTAATGAAATTTAAGAATGCCTCCGGCGGCTGGGGAAGGGGAAACTTTTGCAAAAGTTTCCCCTTCCCCAGACCACATCCCCTTCAAAACCTTTTAATTTGCTTCGCATATAGATCGTTAAGACAAATTTTTAATACAAAGTTGGCGAAGCCTTATTAAAACGTTTTGGGATTCTTAAACCCTTTTGGAAAAGGGTTTAAGCCCCCGGAGGGTCGCCGAAGGCAAAAAAGGTACAACATGACAAATCTTACACAAAGTCCTGCTGAAGTTCTCAAGATCGGCGAAAAAGTAATGGCCGGGGAACGCATTAATTTTGATGAAGCCATGACCTTGATGGAAAAGGCTGATCTTTTTGATCTTGGAAGTCTGGCTCATTCCATTCGGATGAAAAAGCATCCTGAGCCGAATGTTACTTACGTAATTGACCGCAATATCAACTATTCAAACATCTGTGATTGCGGCTGCCGTTTCTGCGCATTCTATGTCGCACCCGGAAAAGACGGCGGATTCGTGATCAGCCGTGAAGAACTGGGCCGGAAGATTCAGGAAACCATAGATCTGGGCGGCACCCAGATTCTCATGCAGGGTGGACACCACCCGGACCTGACACTCGATTTCTATGAAGACATGCTCCGCTTCATTAAAGCAAACTACCCGGCAGTCCACATCCACGCTTTCTCCCCGCCGGAAGTGGTTTACTGGAGCGAATTGAATAACATCTCCATCAAAGAAGTATTGGAGCGTTTGATTGCAGCCGGGCTGGCTTCCATTCCCGGTGGCGGTGCTGAAATTCTGGTGGATGAAGTGCGCAGCCATATCGCACCGAAAAAATGCAACACCGCCAAATGGCTGGAAGTCATGGAAACAGCCCATAATCTGGGACTACGCACCACAGCGACCATGATGTTCGGTCACGAGGAGCAGCCCATCGACCGCATCAGGCATCTTTTCGCCCTGCGCGAGGTTCAGGACCGCACCGGAGGCTTTACCGCCTTCATCCCGTGGACCTTTCAGCCGGACAACACCAATATTCCCGATGCCCGCAAAATGACCAGCGTGGAATATCTGCGCATGCTGGCAGTCTCCCGCATTGTGCTCGACAACTTCGATAACGTGCAGGTTTCATGGGTGACCATGGGGCCAAAAATTTCTCAGCTGGCCCTTTTTTACGGCGGTAACGATTTCGGCTCCACCATGATTGAGGAAAACGTGGTCAAGGCAGCCGGGGTGAGCTTCAGACTTTCCGAGGCTGAAATCCATAACCTTATCGAGAAAGCCGGATTTGTTCCCAAGCAGCGACTCATGGACTACACTCTCGCGGAGAACGCTGATGGATAATGTCAAAGTAGGACGTATCTCCTACCTGAATGTCCTGCCCATTTACTATCCGCTGGAAGCCGGACTGATCGAAAACAATTTCGAGTTCGTATACGGACCGCCCGCGCAGCTGAACAAAATGATGTCTGAAGGCTTGATGCATATCGCATCAAACTCCAGTATCGAATACCTGCGCCACTCTGAGCAGTACCTCCTGCTGCCCGATCTGGCCATCGGCAGCCGCGGCCCTGTGCAGTCGGTAATCATGATCAGCCGCAAGCCGCTGGAACAGCTAAAAGGCTGCAAAGTTTTAGTCAGTGCCCAGACACATACCTCCGCTGCCCTGCTCAAGGTCCTGCTCAGCGAATACATCCCGCTGAATGCCACTTACGAGACCGGTAACGCCACCGAAAGACTCGAAGCCGGCGAACAGCCTGATGCAATCCTCTGCATCGGCGATGAAGCCCTGAACCTGCGCAAGCACGCAGACTACCCCTACATCTTCGATTTGGGCGAAGAGTGGATCCGCTGGACCGGGCTGCCATTCATTTTCGGCATCTGGACCGTGCGCCGAGATGCTGCCCAGCGTGAAGACGTAAAACAGGCTATCCGCGATCTGATCCGCGCCAAGGAATGGGGACAGGCCAACATCGATAAAATCTGCGAAATGACCGCAGACAAGACCATGCTCAATCTGGAAGAAAGCCGTTCATACTATGACGGCTTGGTCTACGATCTCGGCAAAACAGAGATTGAAGGCTTGAAAGTTTTTGCAAAATATCTGCTGAAAACCGGAGAGATAAATCATATTCCTGAATTAGAGTTTATAGATATTTAAATTTTAATAAATTTAATAACAGCAAAGGCCGTAATATCACAAAGATATTACGGCCTTTTTTATGAAAGACGCTTCAATAAGCTACATGCGAAGCTTACTGAAAATTTTTGGGATTCTTAAACCCTTTTCCCAAAAGGGTTTAAGGCCCCCGGCAGGGTCGCCGAAGGCTATCCAGCTAATTGCTTAACGTGGTCAATAAAATAGCGCACGGCGGGGAAGAATTCACGGCCCTGCAGATGCGCGAGATAGAAACTTCTTTCGAGATTCAAGGGCAGGTCCTTGATATGGACAAGCTCACCGGAATCGATAAGTGACTGTGCTGCGAGCCTTGATGTTACGCTGACTCCCAGCCCTGCTTTTACGCACTGAACCACAGCCTGAGTGGACTCAACCCAGACGGTGACATTCAGTTCACGCACACTGGTACCCATTTCGGAAAGACCGGCTTCAAGGGCCTTGCGGGTACCGGACCCGCCTTCACGCATAACCCATGGCAGCTCGGCCAGATGCTGGATGTCGTCAATACCGTCATAGTTACGCACCAGCACCGGCGGAGCTACGATTACAAGCTCATCACGCATGATAGGCACGAATTCGATATTGGGAACATCAACTGTTGCACCTACCACACCGAGAATAAGCTCACCGGAGCGAACCTTTTCAAGGATTTCAGTGGTATCACCTACCGATAAGTGCACGCTGACATCAGGATATTTTTTGCAGTAATTGTAGAGCAGATCAGGCAGCAGGTAATGGGAAGGAATGGTGCTGCCGCCTATTTCAAGATCGCCGACAACCTTGTCGCGCAGGATATTGATTTCGTTGTGAGCTTTACCGATCAGGTTATAAATATCCTTGGCATTGCGGTAAAGCACCTCTCCGGCCTGCGTGGCCATGATGGAACGGCCCAGACGGTCGAAAAGATGAACACCCAGCTCTTCTTCTAAAGTGGAAATATGAGCACTAATAGTGGGCTGGGAAAGGAAAAGCTCTTTACCTGCTTTGGAAAAACTTTTGAGTTCGTAAACTTTGCAGAACGCTTCGAGTCGACGTAAATCCATGTAATCTCTCGTATCGAAAATATCTATATGTAGTTATAAAAAAAAGGGACGGAAAATTTCCGCCCCTTTTGGATAAGCATTGATTTATGCTTCCTGAGCTTCCTCAGCGGGAGCTTCAGCAGGTGCTGCAGCTTCTTCAGCAGAAGCGTCAGCGCGTTTGGTCAGCTCGATGATGCACATGGGAGCGCAGTCACCCTTACGGGGTTCAGCGAGCTTGATGATACGGGTGTAACCACCACCGCCGCCTTCGTAGCGGGGTCCGATTTCATCGAAGAGCTTCTTAACAAGACCGTGGTTCTCAAGAGTCTTGTAAGCAAGACGTCTGGAGTGGAGGTCGTTGCGAAGGGCAAGGGTGATCAGCTTTTCACAGCTGCTTCTGAGTTCCTTTGCCTTAGGCTCAGTGGTACGGATATGTTCATAGGTCAGCAGGGAGCGAACCATGTTTCTCAGCATGGCTTTCCTGTGGGAATTGCTCCTGTTGAACTTTCTTCCGGACTTTTTATGCCTCATTTTTCTCTTTCCTCTTCAGCCATTCCTGATGCTTTTTATCGAAATCCTCGAGGACCATACCGAACTTGAGTTCCATGCTGTCAAGAACGCGGCGGATTTCGTCGAGAGACTTACGTCCGAAGTTCTTAGTTTTAAGCATGGTCTGTTCAGTGCGCTGTACAAGTTCACCAACAATGCGAATGTTGGCAGCCTTGAGGCAGTTGGTAGCGCGAACTGACAGTTCGAGTTCGTCGATACTCTTGAACAGATTCGGGTTGAGATCGAGGTCGCTTTCTTTGGACTCTTCCTGCTCGGATCCCATTTCATCGAAGTTGATGAATACGGAGAGCTGATCCTTGAGAATCTTTGCACTGTAGGCAATTGCATCCTCAGGGGTAACGGAACCATCGGTGAAAACTTCGAGAATGAGCTTGTCATAGTTAGTCATCTGACCGACACGAGCCTGCTCCACACTGTAAGCAACCTTACGGATGGGAGAAAAGCTGGAGTCGACTACAATGTGACCGATTTCGTTGACAAGACCTTCGTGCATATCAGCAGGAACATAGCCCTTGCCCATGCGGATCTCGAAAGTCATCTCCATATCCATTTTTTCGGACAGAGTCGCAATAATCTGCTCAGGATTGAGGACTTTGACGTTCTGGTTTTCCTGAATATCAGCTGCGGTGACGACGCCCTGCTTGTTTACCCGGAGGGTAAGAAACTGGGGTTCATCTGTAGTCATTGCGAATCTGATCTGCTTGATGTTCAGAACAATCTCAGTCACATCTTCCATCACACCTTCGATAGTGGTGAATTCGTGCTGAACTCCTTCGATCTTTACAGCAACCGCGGCTGCTCCCTGCATTGAGGAAAGCAGTACTCTTCTAAGAGAGTTACCGATGGTTGTTCCAAATCCGCGCTCAAGGGGTTCACAAATGAACTTTCCATAAAGCTCGTTAGACTTGGGGTCACGCACAAGCTGTTCCGGCTTAACCAGCTCGGCCCAGTTGCGGGTGTTGATGAGTTTGTCACCGTCTTGAATAAGCATGCACTAATCCTTCTTATTTGGAGTACAGCTCGACAATCAGCTGTTCGTTGATAGGGAACTGGATATCTTCCCTAGTCGGCATCGCTTTAACTTCACCTTTGAACTTTGCTCCGTCAGCTTCGAGCCACTCGGGGCAGCCGCGACGGGCAATCACTTCCTGTGCTTCTGCAATCACGGGAATCTTACGGGATTCTTCACGAACCTCGATAACATCACCGGGCTTAACATGCATGGAAGGAACATTAACACGTCTTCCGTTTTTGGTGAAGATGCCGTGTTTCACGAGCTGGCGAGCCTGCGCGCGGGAGTTGGCAAAACCAAGACGGTAAACAGCGTTGTCAAGGCGGGTTTCAAGAAGCATGAGCAGGTTTGCACCTGTTACGCCTTTCATGGCATCCGCACGCTTGAAGTAGGTGCGGAACTGACCTTCGAGCACACCGTACATGCGGCGTACTTTCTGCTTCTCGCGAAGCTGAATTGCGTAGTCACTCATTTTCTTTCTCATGCGACCGGCAATACCGGGAGCATAAGGACGACGCTCATAAGAGCACTTATCAGTAAAGCAGCGGTCGCCTTTGATGAAAAGTTTTTCACCTTCACGGCGGCACAGTCTGCACTTTGCTTTTGTATATCTGGCCAAGGTTATTACTCCTTCGAAATTAGACCCTGCGACGTTTCGGCGGACGACAGCCGTTGTGCGGGATGGGTGTTATATCGCGAATGAAGTTAACCTTCATACCGACGTTACCGATGGCGCGCATAGCTGCTTCACGACCGGAGCCGGGGCCTTTGACGAAAATACCAACGGTACGCATACCCTGGTCCTGAGCTTTACGGGCTGCGGTTTCAGCAGCTACCTGTGCAGCAAAAGGAGTTGATTTTCTGGAACCCTTGAATCCGGAAGCACCGGAAGTAGCCCAGCTGATCACGTTACCTTTCAGGTCAGTGAAGGTAATGATGGTATTGTTGAATGTTGCTTTTACGTGAGCGATGCCCACGGGAACATTCTTCTTCTCTTTTTTCTTGCCGGAACGGCGAGGTCTAGCCATACCATTCTCTCCAGAATGAATTTATATCAGCAGCACGAAGACCGTTACATGGTCTGAAAACTGCGGATTGAATTATTTCTTCTTTCTGCTCATTACAGAGCGACGGGGACCTTTACGAGTTCTCGCGTTGGTCTTGGAGCTCTGACCACGCACGGGCAGTCCGCGGCGGTGACGCAGTCCACGGTAACATCCGATATCCATCAGGCGCTTAATGTCTGCGATCTGATCACGGCGAAGGTCACCTTCAACTTTATGATTATCTTCAAGTTCCTTACGGATGGTGTTGACCTGCTCGCCACTGAGGTCATCAGTTTTGAGTGTCCAGTCGATACCAACAGTATCAAGAATCTTGAGAGCGGTAGTCCGACCTACTCCGTAGATGTAAGTCAGTGCAATATCCAAACGCTTATTTTTCGGAAGGTCTACTCCAGCGATACGAGCCACAGTTATACCTCTCTATCCTTGACGCTGTTTGTGTCTGGGGTTGTCACAAATAACCCTCAGAACACCCTTGCGTCTGATTACTTTGCATTTGGGACAAATCTTCTTAACAGATGGTCTTACTTTCATGACCGTCTCCAAATAATGCAGTTAAACAGTTTCAACAATCGGGAGCTAGCCGATTGTGGCCTTATGCCTCAGCCTTCCACAAGTGGAAAACTGTACCATGCCAGTCTTTCGTTGCCGCGAAATTCAAGACGTGCAATCTACAAGAGGATTTTGAAAAAATCAACCCCTAGAGACTACCTAAAAAAAATAAATTAGGACAGGCTTAATATTTGAGGCCCGTCTGCAGTAATGGCAATGGTGTGCTCGAAATGGGCGGACAGCTTCCTGTCCTTGGTCACAGCAGTCCACTTATCGTCGAGAATTTCGATATCATGTGAACCTTCGGTCACCATCGGCTCGATGGCGATGACCATTCCCGTTCTGAGCTGCACACCGGGAAGACCTGATGGTACAAAATTAGGGACTTCAGGCTTTTCATGAAGGTTGCGTCCGATGCCGTGCCCCACAAATCGACGCACAACTCCGTATCCGGCTCCTTCTGCATGTTCCTGAACCGCCCGGGAAATATCATAAAGACTGTTGCCAGGCAAGGCTTTATCGATGCCGCGCATAAGAGATTCGCGGGTGACATCGAGAAGCTTACGGGTGCCTTCGGCAATATTGCCAACAGGGTAGGTACGGGCAGAATCCCCGTAAAATCCCTGATAAATGACTCCCATGTCAATGCTGACGATATCCCCTTCTTCAAGAACCCTCTTCTCAGAAGGAAATCCGTGAACAATTTCCTCGTTCACGGAGCAGCAAAGGGCAAAAGGGAACCCGTGGTAACCTTTGAAAGCCGGCTTCACGCCGTAACCTTCGCAGGCTTTGCAGGCGATTTCTTCAAGGCTCATGGTGGTGATACCCGGCTTGATGGCTTCGCCCAGCATATCCAGAATGGTAGAAACAAGACGATTGGCCTCACGCATGAGGCCAATCTCCTTGTCATTCTTGAGGTAGATACCTCTGTACTTTTTCAACGCGCCTACCTGCCCTTGATCTTGCTGCCCTTACCCATGAGCCCCTCGTACTGACGAGAGATCATGTAGGATTCGATCTTGCCCATAAAGTCCATGGCCACACCGACTACGATGAGCAGTGCGGTTCCACCGAAGTAGAAAGGTACGTTGAGCTGTGCAATCAGAATCATAGGCAGTACGCAGATAGCAGCTACGTACAGAGAACCCCAGAGGGTGATCCTGGTCAGAACGCGGTCAATATATTCACGGGTTCTGGTACCGGGACGAATACCGGGGATAAAACCGCCCTGCTTCTGAATATTTTCTGAAATTCCTTTGGGATCAAACATGATCGCTGTGTAGAAATAGCAGAAAAAGATAATCAGGGCGATGTATACTACGTTATATACTACGGAAGACGGAGAGAAGTGCACTGAAACCTGTGACAGAATTTCATTTCCGGGGAAGAAATTCGCCAAGGTTGCGGGAAACATCAATATACTGGAAGCAAAAATGGGGGGAATAACACCGGCGGTGTTGATTCGCAGCGGCAGATGTGTGGTCTGGCCGCCCATCATTTTGCGTCCCATCATGCGCTTGGCATAATGAATTGGAATCCTGCGCTGTCCGCGCTCCATATAAACGATAAAAGCGAGAATGGCGACCATGAATGCCATAACAAACAGAAGCAGAAAGAGAGTGATCTCTCCGGCCTGCATCAGCCTGAAGGTATTGAAAATTGCAGACGGAAGACCTGCAACAATACCGGCAAAAATGATCATGGAGATACCGTTACCAATGCCTTTCTCGGTCATTTGTTCACCGAGCCACATCAGGAAAACAGTACCTGCTGTCAGAGTCAGGATAGTGATTCCTCTAAAGGCCCATCCTGCATGCAGTACTACGGGTGCTCCGGTGGGGCTGGTCATGGATTCAAGACCAACTGCGATACCGAAACCCTGAACCAAAGTAATCAGTACAGTGCCGTATCTGGTGTACTGCGTAATCTTCTTGCGTCCCTGAGCCCCTTCTTCCTGAAGTCGCTTAATGGTGGGACTAACCACACCTAGAAGTTGAACGATAATAGACGCGGAGATGTAGGGCATAATACCCAACGCGAATATGGACAAGTTACGCAACCCGCCGCCTGAGAACATGTCAAAAAGGCCGAAGAGAGTGTTGGAAACACTCTCAAAAAAATCGGCCAATGCTGCGCTGTCTACGCCCGGGACCGGGATGTGAATCCCGATCCGGTAGACAGCCAGAAGAAGAAAAGTCCAAAGGAGCTTTTTCTTCAGTTCCGGCAGTCGGGAAAGATTATCAACTCCAGACAATGCCACGTTTTATCCTTCCAGGGCTTTGGCAGTACCACCTGCCTTTGTGATCTTTTCAGTCGCAGATGCGCTGAAGCGGTGTGCTTCGATGGTAACAGCAGCACTTACTTCGCCCATGCCGAGAACTTTTACGAGAGCACCTTTTTTGCAAAGACCTCTTTCGTACATGTCCTCAAGGGAGATTTCAGTTTTGCCTTCGAAGGCACCAAGAATCTGACCTACGTTGAGAGCTACGTACTCTTCGCGGAAAGGATTCTTGAAACCGCGCTTAGGCAGACGACGAGCCAGAGGCATCTGACCACCTTCAAACCAGGCGGGAACACCGCCGCCGGAGCGGGCGTTCTGACCTTTGTGACCCTTGCCGGAGGTTCCACCCCAGCCGGAGCCGCCGCCGCGACCTACGCGCTTGCGATTCTTACGTTCCTCTTGGAACGGATATATTTCGTGCAGCCTCATGATTCAGTTACCTCCACAAGGTGCTCAACTTTTTTGATCATCCCGCGGATAACGGGAGTATCTTCAAAGCTTTTTTCCTGTCTGATCTTACGCAGTCCCAGTGCCTTAACAGTGGCACGCTGTTTGGGATTGCAGCCGATCATGCTGCGAACGAGTTTTACCTTAAGCATAACTATGTCCTCCTACTTTCTGGGAGTCACAACTTTCTTCCCGCGAAGCTGGCCTACTTCTTCTGCGCTGCGCAGAGAAGCGAGACCGGCGACAGTCGCGCGAAGGACGTTATGCGGGTTGTTGGTGCCGATAGCCTTGGTAAGGATATCGTGTACGCCTACAACTTCAAGTACCGCACGCACGGGACCACCGGCGATGATACCGGTACCCTTGGAAGCGGGCTTGAGCATTACGCGTCCTGCACCGTAACGGCCGAGAACTTCGTAAGGAAGAGTACCGTCCAGAAGAGGTACGGTGATCATTTCTTTGCGAGCTTTCTCAGAAGCTTTTCTGATAGCTTCCGGAACCTCGTTTGCCTTACCAAGTCCGAAACCGACCTGACCTTTACCGTCACCTACCACAACCAGGGCACTGAAGGAGAACCTTCTACCACCCTTTACAACTTTAGCAACTCGGTTGAGGTAAACGATTTTTTCAATCAGACCCAGATCATTCTGTTCCATGGATATTCCCATAAGTTTAGAATTTCAGGCCACCCTCACGAGCGCCGTCTGCCAGGGCCTTGACCCTGCCGTGATAGATATAACCGCTACGGTCGAATACGACTGTTTCGATCTTCAGTTCCTTAGCCTTGGCAGCGATGTCTTTACCGACCTGAGCTGCAGTCTCGCAGGTGAGCTTAAGAGCTTCACCATCTTTGGCGAGGGCTTTGGAAGAAGAAGCGGTCACGGTTTTGCCAATCAGATCATCCACGAGCTGAGCGTAGATGTGCTTATTTGAACGGAATACAACAAGACGCGGGCGAGCTGCAGTACCGCTGATTTTCTTGCGGATGCGGATCTTTTTACGCTGTCTTGCCTGTTCTTTAGTCATTTTCATGGCTTTACCCTACTATTTACCGGACTTACCGGCTTTGCGTCTGATCTGTTCATCAATGTACTTGATGCCTTTGCCTTTGTAAGGCTCCGGCGGACGTACACGACGAAGCTGCGCAGCAACTTCACCGACCAGCTGCTTATCTACGCCGCTGATGGTGAGTTTGGTGTTGCCTTCTGCGTTAGCTTCGATTCCAGCAGGCAGTTCATAGTTAACGGGGTGGGAGAAACCAACGTTCAAAACGATGTTCTTACCCTGTACGTTAACCTTGTAACCTACACCGACTACTTCCAAAGTCTTGGAGAAGCCTTTGGAGACTCCTTCAATGCAGTTGGAAAGCAAGGAGCGATGCAGGCCGTGCTGAGCACGTTCCTGACGGGAATCGCCAGACCTCTTCACCTCGACCACATTATCAGCAACAGTGAAGCTGACCATGGGGTGTACCGGTGTGGTGATGGTGCCTTTGGGGCCCTTTACGGAAACCACGTCAGCACCAACAGTTACTTCCACTCCGGAAGGTATCTCAATAGGTTTTTTTCCAATTCTGGACATAATAAAACCTCTCTACCAGATTTCGCACAAGAGTTCGCCGCCAACGTTAAGCTCTTTCGCTTTAACGCCGTCAACTACGCCCTTTGAAGTGGAAAGTATGCAAATCCCGAGTCCGTTAAGGACAGAGGGAATATCTTCAACGCCTACAAACACGCGACGACCGGGTGTGCTGATTTTCTTCATGCCGCTAATAAGGGCTTTTCCATCAACATACTTGAGGGTGACGTTAATTTCGTTATCTTCAGCAGTGAAGTCAACGATGTAACCTTCATCCTTCAGAATCCCGGCGATTGCTGTTTTGATCTTGGACCCGGGAATGGCCACGGTCTTGTGATAAGCACCGTGAGCATTGCGAATGCGGGTCAGCATATCGGCGATAGGATCGACAACAGGCATTTTAAACTCCTTATATTACCAGCTGGCTTTACGCACGCCGGGAAGTTCACCCGCAAGGGCCTTTTCCCTGAAGCAGATACGGCAGATGCCGTATTTGCGCAGGAATGCACGAGGACGACCGCAGATGGGGCATCTGTTATATTCGCGCACTTTGAACTTAGGCTTACGTTTCGCCTTAACTTTTAAAGCTGTCCTGGCCAAAACGATATCCTCCTATTTCTTGAAGGGCATACCAAGAAGCTCGAGGAGCATCTTGCCTTCTTTATCAGTTTTAGCTGAGGTGACGATAGTCACGTTCATACCCTTGGTGATCTCGATCTTATCGAGCTGAATCTCAGGAAAGATAGTCAGTTCCTTGATTCCGAGGGTGAAGTTACCGCGTCCATCGAAGCCTTTGTCAGGAATACCGCGAAAGTCGCGTACACGAGGAAGTGCAAAGCTGATCAGCTTGTCCAGGAAGTCCCACATGAGATCTCTGCGAAGAGTTACACGGGAACCTACAGGCATTCCTTCGCGCAGCTTAAAAGCTGCAATTGACTTTTTCGCTCTGGTGACGACTGCGCGCTGACCAGCAATAGCGGTCAGTTCTTCCACAGCACCGTCGATGAGCTTAGCGTTCTGGCTTGCTTCACCGAGTCCGATGTTAAGAGAGATTGCCTTGATACCGGGAATCTCCATCGAGCTCTTGTACCCGAACTCTTTGTTAAGAGCCGGGGCGACCTTGTCCGTATATATTTGTTCGAGACGTGTCATCGCAAAACCCTAGTCGATGATTTCGTTACATTTTTTACAAAAACGGATGTTCTTTCCGTCTTCGGTCTCACGTACGCCAACGCGGGTTGCTTTTGTGCAAGCGGGGCACACAACCTGAATGTTGGAGATGTGAATAGGGGCTTCTTTCTCAACAATACCGCCGGGCTGGTTGGCATACGGATTAGGCTTGGTGTGCCTGGAAACCATATTAACCTGCTCGATAAGGACTACGTCCTTTTTGCGGTTGATCTTAAGGACCTTGCCGATCTTCCCCTTATCCTTGCCGGCGATGACCATTACTTTGTCATCAACATGTATCTTGTTCATGCCGTTTACCTTCTTGTGATAAGGATTACAGTACCTCGGGTGCCAGAGAAACGATCTTCATGAACCCGCAGGCTCTGAGTTCTCTAGCTACGGGCCCGAAAATACGGGTCCCTACCGGGTCACTTGAGTTATTAAGAAGAACGGCAGAGTTATTGTCGAACTTGATGTAAGAACCGTCAGCACGACCAATTTCTTTCTTGGTACGAACAACGACAGCTTTCATCACAGCGCCCTTCTTCACTTTGGAATGGGGCATCGCTTCCTTAACGGAAACCACAATAATGTCTCCGACACTGGCATAGCGTCTCTTGGAACCGCCCAGTACCTTGATACAAGATACTTTCTTGGCACCAGAGTTATCCGCTACGTCAAGTTTGGATTCTACCTGAATCATAGCTAATACCCCTAAACTGCTTTTTCCAGAATTTTATCGAGATGCCACCTTTTGCGCCGGCTAAGGGGGCGGAATTCAACAATCTGCACCTTATCGCCGATACCGCACTCATTGGCAGGATCATGTGCCATGAATTTGGTGTGGCGACGGATGAATTTTTTATACAGGGGGTGCTTAACGAGGGTCTCACAACGAACAACAATAGTCTTGTCGTTCTTGTCGGAGACAACAACGCCGGTCAGCACGCGCCTGTTTCCTTTCAGATTAAGCTCTGCCATGGCTTATGCTCCCAGTTCCTTTTCACGCTGCACGGTGAGGATCTTTGCGATGTCTTTTTTAACATCGGACAGTCTCTGGGTGTTTTCCAGCTGAGCAGTAGCGTGCTGGAAACGAAGGTTGAAAAGCTCCTGACGGGCTTCTGCAAGCTTCTCATTCAGAGCAGCGTTGTCGAGTTCACGAAGTTCTTTGGCTTTCATTTTACAATCCCTCCTTGACTACGATGGTAGTTTTGACGGGAAGCTTGTGAGATGCACGGACCAAAGCTTCTTTGGCCAGTTCAATGTCTACACCTTTCACTTCGTACAGAATGCGACCGGGTTTAACCGGGGCAACCCAACCAACCGGGGAACCTTTACCTTTACCCTGTCTGACTTCAGCAGGCTTGGCAGTGATAGGCATGTCGGGGAAAACCCTGATCCATACCTGACCGCCACGCTTGATGTGACGCATGATCGCGACACGAGCTGCTTCGATCTGGTTGTTGGTAAGTTTTCCGTGTTCCAGAGTCTTGATTGCAATATCGCCGAAAGCGATAGTGGAACCGCGCTGAGCTTTACCTTTCAGGCGACCTTTCTGACGTTTACGGAATTTAACTTTCTTAGGTGATAGCATTACTGTTCCACCTCGTGGTCGAGAATTTCACCTTTGAAGATCCAGACCTTGATGCCGATGACACCGTAGGTGGTGTTAGCACGTGCTACACCGTA
Source organism: Desulfovibrio sp. JC010 (assembly GCF_010470675.1). Lineage (NCBI taxonomy): Bacteria > Pseudomonadati > Thermodesulfobacteriota > Desulfovibrionia > Desulfovibrionales > Desulfovibrionaceae > Desulfovibrio > Desulfovibrio sp. JC010. The sequence continues at coordinate 46,419 of NZ_VOIQ01000016.1, read as the reverse complement.
GTCGATGTCAGCTCTGAGAGTCTGAAGGGGCACGCGGCCGTCGCGGTACCATTCGGTACGTGCGATTTCAGCACCGGCAAGACGGCCGGCACAAGCAACTTTGATACCCTCTGCGCCGAACTTGCGGGCAAGGCCCACAATGCGCTTCATAGCGCGACGGAAAGCCACACGGCGCTCAAGCTGCTGTGCAATATTCTCAGCAACGAGCTGCGCGTCGGTTTCGGGACGGCGGATTTCGCTAACTTCAAGAGCGAATTCTTTATTGAATTTTCTACGAAGGTCTTCACGGAGCTTTTCAATCTCAACACCTTTGCGGCCGATGATAATACCGGGACGTGCGGTGTGGATGATCAGGCGGATTTTGCCACCTGCACGCTCGATCTCGATTTTGGAGACGCCTGCGTGAAAGATCTTCTCTTTTACATATTTACGAATGCTGTCGTCTTCGTAGACGAAAGCGGGATAGTCCTTACTGGAGAACCATCTGGAAAGCCAGTTCTTGGTGTATCCAAGTCTGAAGCCGTATGGATGTACTTTCTGACCCATGACACTACCCTACATTTCTTTTACTACGACGGTTATATGGCTGGTGCGCTTGCGAATGCGATACGCACGACCCATAGCCCTGGGCTGAATTCTCTTCCAGGTAGGACCTTCGTCAACTTTGACAACGTCTACGCAGAGAGAGTCAACATCCACTCCGGGAATCTGCTCGGCGTTTGCCACTGCAGAGTAAAGCACTTTACTGAGCATATCAGCACCCTTCTTGGGGGTGAACTTCAGAATGTTGAGGGCTTCCTCAACCGGCTTTCCCTTGATGTTTTCCGCTACCAAGCGCACTTTCCTAGCGGAAATGCGCATATATTTTGCAATAGCTCTTGCTTCCATTGCTCAACACCTTCTAGCGTTTGGCCTTGCTTTTCTTATCAGCAGCGTGGCCGTAGTAGGTACGGGTGGGGGAGAATTCGCCCAGCTTATGTCCTACCATGTTTTCGGTCACGAAGACAGGGATAAACTTGCGGCCATTGTGTACTGCGAAGGTCAGACCTACCATCTCGGGGATGATAGTGGAGCGGCGGGACCAGGTCTGGATGACCTTACGGTCGCCTGATTCCTGAGCTTTTACGACCTTTTTAAGCAGATGATCGTCAATAAACGGGCCTTTTTTCAGTGATCTTGGCATTACAGTCTCCTACCTCTGCCCGCGGCGTTTAACGATGAGCTTGGAAGAAGGTTTCTTCTTACTGCGGGTCTTGTATCCCTTAGCAGGCATGCCCCAAGGAGAACAGGGGTGTCTACCACCGGAACTACGGCCTTCACCACCACCGAGGGGGTGATCGATCGGGTTCATGGCAACACCGCGAACTTTGGGTCTGCGACCCAGCCAGCGGTTACGGCCGGCCTTACCGAGGGTAATGTTCTCGTGGTGGATGTTACCAACCTGACCTACGGTTGCGCAGCAGGTTGCGAGCACCTTGCGGACTTCACCGGAAGGCATGCGCAGAAGAGCGTATTTGCCTTCTTTCGCGATGAGCTGTGCGTAGGTACCGGCAGCGCGGCAGAACTGGCCGCCTTTTCCGGGATACAATTCGATATTGTGAACGATAGTACCAACAGGAATGTTCTTCAGCAGGAGAGCGTTACCGGGTTTGATGTCGGCTTTCTCACCAGCGAGAATCTGGTCACCCTTGTTCAGTCCTACAGGACAAAGGATGTAGCGCTTTTCACCGTCTGCGTAGTGCAGCAGAGCGATGCGAGCGGACCTGTTGGGATCATATTCGATTGAAGCAACAGTTGCGGGTACTTCCACTTTGTTACGTTTGAAGTCGATGATACGGTACAAACGTTTGGTACCGCCACCACGACGACGGGAAGTAATCCGGCCGTTATTGTTTCTACCGGCCTTCTTGGTCAGCCCCTTGGTAAGGGACTTTTCCGGAGTAGACTTGGTGATCTCCTCAAAGGTGGAGATAGTCTGGAACCGGCGACCGGGGGAGGTCGGCTTCAGCTTACGAGTAGCCATCTCTTAAACTCCTTCGAAGAATTCGATTTTTTCGCCCGCTGAAAGCTTAACGTAAGCTTTCTTGTAGCCGGACAATTTACCGACAACACGGCCGAACTTTCTGCGCAGACCAGGTCTTTTACGTACGATACGTACGGAATCAACCTTTACGTCAAAAGCGGATTCAACAGCTTTTTTGACTTCAGTCTTGTTGGCAGAAGGCAGCACATAAAAAGCGACCTGGTTAGAGGACTCTTTAATGTCAGTGGCCTTTTCCGAAATGACCGGTTTGATAAGAATCTGAGTATAGTCCATGACTATTTCAACCTCTCCTGCAGATCCTGTGCTGCATTCTCAAGCATAACAACCTGACGATGTTTCAGAATGTCATAAACATTCAGCTGATCGGCAGAGATGAGCTTGATGCCAGGGATATTCCTCGCAGAAAGGAGGAGTTTATTATCAGCATCCTTGACGATAACCAAGGCTTTGTTCAGTCCGAGAGCTTCAGCTACTTCTACGAAGAGCTTGGTCTTGATCTCGGGAAGGTCGATGTTCTTCACAACCATCAGCTTTTCTTCGCTGAGGCGGGAAGTCAGTGCCATTCTGAGAGCCAGACGGCGGACCTTTTTATTTACCTTGAAGGAGTAGTCGCGGGGCTGGGGACCGAAAGTGGTTCCACCACCACGCCACAGAGGTGAACGGGTGGAGCCTGCACGTGCACGACCGGTGCCTTTCTGGCGCCAGGGCTTTGCACCACCGCCGCGTTTCATACCACGAGTCTTAGTGGCATGAGTACCCTGGCGTTTGGCTGCAAGCTGGGAACGTACTACGAGGTGCAGGATTTCAGGCTTGACCGGAACTTCGAAAACTTCCGGAGCAAGATCCATGCTCCCTACTTCCTTTTTAGTTTGATCATATATAGTAATGGTAGCCATTTTTTAATTCCTCTAGCTGGTCTTGCGGATCATCACCAGACCGTTCTTAGGACCGGGAACCTGTCCCTTGACCACGAGAACGTTTTCGTCGGTGCGAACGTCTACGATTTCGATGTTGGAAACAGTAACGCGCTCATTACCCATCTGACCGGGCATTTTTTTGCCTTTGAATACTTTGCCAGGGAAAGTAGCGTGGCCGATGGAACCAGGAGAACGGTGTACCTTTTCAGCACCGTGAGAGGCACGGGAACCAGCGAAGTTCCAGCGCTTCATTACACCCTGAAAACCTTTACCCTTGGAGGTGCCGGTAACTTTTACCTTTTCACCTGCAGCAAAGATGTCCACGGAGATTTCCTGGCCCAGTTCGTAGTCAGCTACAGACTCAAGGGGAAACTCACGAAGGTGACGGAAGTAGCCTTTACCGGCTTTTTCCTGATGACCTTTAGCGGGCTTGTTAACCTTGCGCTCGGGAAGAGCGTCGTAGCCGAGCTGGATGGCGTTGTAGCCTTCCTTCTCTTCAGTCTTGACCTGCATAACAGGACAAGGACCTACTTCGAGAACAGTGACGGGCACGATAGAACCGTCGTCTGCGAAGACGCGGGTCATGCCCAGTTTTTTACCGAGTAAACCGATAGTTTTTGCCATGTTGAATCCCTCCCTTACAGCTTGATTTCAACGTCAACACCAGCGGGCAGGCTGAGCTTGCCGAGTGCGTCAACGGTCTGCTGGGTGGGTTCAAGAATATCAAGCAGACGCTTGTGGATTCTCATCTCAAACTGCTCACGGGACTTTTTGTCGACGTGCACAGAACGCTGAATGGTAGTACGGCTGATCTGTGTGGGCAGAGGGATGGGACCTGCGATAGCAGCGCCGGTATTGCGGGCAGTATCCACAATCTCGGTAACTGCTTTATCAAGGATACGGTAGTCGTACGCCTTGAGCTTGATCCTGATTCGATCACTAGTCATAGAAACCATGTTAATTTCTCCTAAATGAATTCAGAGACGGCCTTTAGCTTGCAACAGTAAGAAGGAGTGTGAGGTAATCCTTCCTGGCCTGGTATGGTCGTCCAGCCAGCATGCCGAACCTTATACCTTATCTCTGTGGTTTCACGGGTGGTTCCCGTAAAAAAAGAACCTCCCGAACTCGTATGAGGTCCGGGAGGTATATTGCTTTTTCAGCGCAGTTGTCAAGTAAAAATCAGATAAATTTTATATTTTGTCTAATTTTTATTGATCAGCTCTTCTGCGATGGAAGCAGGAACAGGCTCGTAGTGATCGAACTGCATGGTGAAAGTAGCGCGACCCTGAGTCTTGGAGCGAAGGTCAGTTGCGTAACCGAACATTTCGCTAAGAGGTACGTCGCACTTTACAACCTGTGCGTTGGCACGGGCTTCCATGGATCCGACACGACCGCGGCGACCATTGAGGTCACCCATGACGTCGCCGAGGTACTCTTCAGGAGTAACAACTTCAACAGACATGATAGGCTCGAGCAGCTGCGGACCAGCTTTCTTAACTGCATCCTTAAGTGCCATAGAACCGGCAATGTAAAATGCCTGTTCAGAGGAGTCAACGTCGTGGTAGGAACCAAAAGTCAGTGTTGCCTTGATGTCCACAAGCGGGAATCCGGCGATAACACCGTTCTTCATGGCATCATGAATACCACGGTCGACTGCGGGAATGTATTCTTTCGGAATAACCCCACCCTTAATCTCGTCAATAAACTCGTATTCGCTTTCTTTGTTCGGCTCGATGGTAACAACGACATGACCGTACTGACCACGTCCACCGGACTGCTTAGCGTACTTGAGGTTGGACTCAACGGATTTGGTGATTGTTTCACGGTAGGAAACACGGGGTGCACCGACATTTGCGTTTACGTTGAACTCGCGCAGCAGGCGGTCAACAATAACTTCGAGGTGAAGTTCGCCCATACCTGCGATAAGGGTCTGACCTGTTTCTTCGTCACCCTGGACGCGGAAAGAGGGGTCTTCCTTGGCAAGTTTGGCAAGTCCCTGACTGAGCAGATCGCGGTCAGCCTTGGTCTTGGGCTCAATAGCAACCTCAATTACCGGCTCGGGAATATCGAGGGATTCGAGCACAACTGCGTTCTTCTGTTCGCAGAGAGTGTCACCGGTGGCCATGTTTTTCAGGCCTACAGCAGCGACGATATCCCCTGCATACGCTTCCTTGATTTCCTCACGCTTGTTAGCGTGCATCTTCAGGAGACGTCCGATACGCTCTTTTTTACCGGTTGCGCCATTGATGAAAGTAGCACCGGATTCAATTTTACCGGAGTACAGGCGCAGGAAGGTAAGGTGACCGACAAAGGGGTCGGTCATGAGCTTAAAGGAGAGAGCTGACAGAGGCAGTTCGTCATCACAAGGACAAGGAATTTCTTCGTCACTGTGAGGATCAACACCGACAATCGCAGCAATATCCATGGGAGAAGGAAGATAATCAACAACAGCGTCAAGCAGGGGCTGAACACCTTTGTTCTTGAATGCGGTACCGCAAAGAACAGGGCAGATGGTCAGGTTGATTGTGGCTGTGCGGATACCCTTGATAATTTCTTCGGGAGTGAGTTCTTCACCGCCGAGGTACTTATCGAGGAGTTCTTCATCTTCTTCGGCAATGGCTTCGATCATTTCGAGACGCATGGCCTCGTACTGTTCCATGTATTCAGCAGGGATCTCTTCGATTGCGTAATCCTTGCCCATGACATCAGTATAGGTAAAAGCCTTACCGGTTACGAGGTCAATCGCACCCTTGTATTCATCTTCAGCTCCGATGGGAATCTGAAGAGGTACAGCTTTAGCACCGAGACGGTCCTTGAGCATTTCTACACAACGGAAGAAATCTGCTCCGATACGGTCCATCTTGTTAACGAAAGCCATACGGGGAACTTTATATCTGTCAGCCTGACGCCATACGGTTTCAGACTGAGGCTCAACACCGGCTACTGCGTCGAAAACGGCTACTGCGCCGTCGAGTACGCGCAGAGCACGTTCAACTTCCATAGTGAAGTCAACGTGACCGGGAGTATCAATAATGTTGATGCGGTGATCTTTCCACATACAGGTGGTAGCAGCACTGGTAATGGTAATGCCGCGCTCCTGTTCCTGGACCATCCAGTCCATGGTGGCTTCGCCGTCATGAACTTCACCGATTTTATGAGAAACACCAGTATAGAAAAGAATGCGCTCAGTAGTGGTAGTCTTACCCGCATCAATGTGGGCCATGATACCAATGTTACGCTGTTTATCTCTAGCAACCTTTCTAGCCACTTTGTACTCCGATTACCAACGGTAGTGAGCAAAAGCCTTGTTGGCTTCGGCCATACGATGGGTGTCTTCCTTTTTCTTCACAGCTCCGCCACGCTTATTGAAAGCATCGAGGAACTCACCGCTAAGACGGGCAACCATGCCCTTCTCGCCTCTGGAACGTGCCTGGTTGATCAGCCATCTGATAGCCAGGGAGACCTGACGCTCAGGGCGGACTTCAACGGGTACCTGATAAGTAGCACCACCGACACGACGGGACTTAACTTCCACGTGAGGCTTAACGTTTTCCACTGCCTTTTCAAAAGCCTTGATAGGATCTTCCTGGGTTTTGTCACCGAGGAATTCAAGAGCTTGATAGAATATATTTTCAGACACACTCTTCTTACCATCGTACATGAGTCTGTTCATGAACTTGGTAGCGAGCTGAGAACCGTATACCGGATCGGGAAGAATCTGTCTTTTGGGTACCGGACCTTTACGAGGCATATTGGTATACTCCTTGGAATTTAATGCTATTTAGGACGCTTTGCGCCGTACTTGGAACGACCCTGACGACGATCTGCAACACCGGCGGTGTCGAGGGAGCCGCGAACAATGTGGTAACGAACACCGGGTAAGTCTTTTACACGACCACCACGGATGAGTACCACGGAGTGTTCCTGAAGGTTATGACCTTCACCACCGATGTATGCAGTAACTTCGATGGCATTGGTCAGACGCACACGAGCGACCTTACGCAGTGCGGAGTTAGGCTTCTTAGGGGTGGTGGTGTACACACGGGTGCACACGCCACGGCGCTGGGGGCAGGCCTGAAGCGCAGGAGTTTTCTTACGCTTGAGCTGCTTTTCACGCCCTTTTCTTATAAGCTGATTGATGGTTGGCATGAACCCTCCAAATTAAGTTTAATTACAAAGACCGACGCAGTTAGACTAATATTTCACAATTTGTCAAGACAAATTGTGAAATATTTTCTCCGTTGTCACTTGAGTCAGGCTGCAACCACCTGCTCTTGGACCGGTACTGCGCATAGGCGCCGGCACTATCTTTCGTTAACCAGCAGCGGTTCTTCTTCCAGTTCTTCAAGGAACTTATCCGCACGTTCAGGCTGATCGGGTACGATGATGTCTGTGCGTGCGTACTTGCGGAAACCGGTACCTGCGGGAATAAGTCGACCGACAATGACGTTTTCTTTCAGGCCGCGCAGATAATCCTTCTTGCCGCACAGGGAAGACTCGGTAAGAACCTTGGTAGTCTCCTGGAATGATGCAGCAGAAATGAAGGACGCGGTTGAAAGTGAAGCCTGAGTAATACCGAGAACATGAGTCTGTGCGGTAGCGGCTTTAAGTCCGTTGGCGACAGCATCCTGGTTGGTTTCCATAAAACGCTGCTTGTCCACCTGTTCGCCCACAAGAAAATGGGTCTCACCGGGATCAACGATGCTGACCTTCTTGAGCATCTGGCGGACAATAACTTCGATGTGCTTATCGTTAATTCCAACACCCTGAAAACGGTAAACGTCCTGAATTTCTTCCACGAGGAAACGTGCGAGGAATTTCTCGCCCTTGACCTTGAGGATGTCGTGCAGTTCGGGCAGGCCTTCAGTCATCAGGTCACCGGCTTCTACGAAGTCGCCTTCCTGTGCTGTGATATGGCGGCCCTTGGGCACGAGGTATTCTTTGGTTTCGCCTACCTCAGGGGTAACAATAATCTTGCGCTTGCCTTTGGATTCAGGTCCATAGGAGACCACACCATCAATCTCCGAAATGATTCCAAGTTCCTTTGGTTTACGCACTTCAAACAGCTCCGCAACTCGGGGAAGACCACCAACGATGTCTTTGGTCTTTGAGGTTTCGCGAAGCTTACGAGCGATAATCTCACCAGCATTGACGACATTACCGTCTTTAACCATCAAAATCGCTCCGACCGGCAGCGGGTAAATCGCTTTCAGTGTGGATCCGGGACGGGTCAGGGGTTCACCCTCTTCGTCGCAGATGGAGATTGACGGTTTGAAGTTGGTGGTACGGTATTCCTGAATTGTGTAAGTAGCCTGTCCTGTGGCTTCGTCAACACGTTCCTGATAAGTTTTACCTTCAACGAGGTCGGTAAACTTAACCGTACCGGTTACTTCCGTGATGAAGGGTTCTGCAAGCGGATCCCACTCGGCCAGCATGGTTCCTTGTGTGATCTGCTGTCCTTCTTCAACGAAAAGTTTAGCACCCAGCGGGAGAACGTACTTTTCACGTTCCCTGCCCTGCTCGTCCACAATACCGATCTGGCAGCTCTTGCCAAGGACCATCTGGTGGCCGTCAGCATTACGGACGGAGCGCATACGGTTCAGGACAACAGAACCGTTATGCTGTGCTTCAAAAGATGACTGCTGAATTTCACGGGATGCGGTACCACCGATGTGGAAGGTACGCATTGTCAGCTGTGTTCCCGGTTCACCAATGGACTGCGCAGCGATGATACCTACGGTTTCACCGACGTTTACGACATGGCCCCTTGCGAGATCACGGCCGTAACACATGGCGCAGACGCCGTGCTTGGAACGGCAGGTCAGCGGGGAACGGACAGTCATGGAGTTGATGCCGTTTTCATCAATGATCTTGGCAGCCGCTTCATCAATGAGGGTATCGGCAGGAACAAGGATCTCTCCGGTACCTTCTCTGACAACGTCATAGATGGATACACGGCCGAGGACTTTCTCTGAAAGTCTTTCCTTGATTTCGCCACCCTTGATGTAGTGGGTCAGCTCAAGACCGTCAACAGTGCGGCAGTCGTGTTCAGCAATGGTAACATCCTGAACAACATCAACCAGACGACGGGTCAGGTAACCGGAGTTCGCTGTTTTCAGCGCGGTATCCGCGAGACCCTTACGAGCACCGTGAGTAGAAATAAAGTACTGCAGAACGGACAGACCTTCGCGGAAGGATGAAGTAATCGGGGTTTCGATAATTTCACCGGAAGGTTTCGCCATCAGACCACGCATACCTGCGAGCTGACGCATCTGGTCCTGGTTACCACGAGCACCGGAGTGAGCCATCATGAATACCGGGTTGAAAGAAGAGTTGGTTACTTCTTTACCGGTTTTAGGATCGACAATCACATCGGTGGACATTTCGCTGGTCATCTCAGTTGAAACATCGTTTGTAACCTTGGTCCAAACGTCGACAACCTTGTTGTACTTCTCAGTACGGGTGATGATACCTTCGCGGTACTGGGATTCAATGTCTTCAACTTCAGCGTAAGCATCATCGAGCAGTCCGGCCTTCTTGGCAGGAATGGTCAGGTCCTTAACACCAATGGTTACCGCAGCGCGGGTAGCGTGCTCGTAACCGAGGTCCTTGAGGCGGTCACAAAGAATAACAGTCGCTTTGGAACCTGCGCTGCGATAAGCACTGGAAACCAGCTTGGCGATGTTTTTCTTGGTCATGACCACGTTGGCGAACTCGTAGCCCATACCTTCGGGGAGAAGTTCACCTACAAGGATACGTCCAGGAGTAGTCTCAACCAGTTCGCCTTCAACGCGCACCTTGATCTTGGCATGCATGCTGACCACTTTGGAGTCCAGTGCGGCAATAACTTCCCACGGAGCGGTGAAGGTCATGCCTTCCCCTTTGGAGAAGGAGCGTTCTACGGTCAGATAATAAAGACCGAGGACGATATCCTGAGAGGGGTTGATGATGGGCTGTCCGTTTGCAGGGGACAGGATGTTGTTTGAAGACATCATCAGAACACGACACTCAATCTGTGCTTCAACAGAAAGAGGTACGTGAACAGCCATCTGGTCACCGTCAAAGTCAGCGTTGTATGCGGAACATACCAGCGGATGCAGCTGAATCGCCTTACCTTCTACCAGGGTCGGCTCAAAAGACTGGATACCGAGACGGTGAAGGGTCGGAGCACGGTTAAGCATGATCGGGTATTCGCGGACAACGTCATCAAGGATATCCCAGACAACAAGGTCTTCACGTTCAACCATCTTCTTGGCACTCTTGATGGTTGTGGCGATTTCCCTGCGCTCAAGTTCTGCGTAAATAAAGGGCTTGAACAGCTCCAGAGCCATCTTCTTGGGAAGACCGCACTGGTGCAATTTCAGCTTCGGACCGACAACAATTACGGAACGACCGGAGTAGTCAACACGTTTACCGAGCAGGTTCTGACGGAAACGCCCCTGTTTACCCTTGATCATATCGGAAAGGGATTTCAGGGGACGACCGTTGGTACCGGTGATGGCGCGACCACGGCGACCGTTGTCGAACAGAGCGTCAACGGATTCCTGCAGCATACGCTTTTCGTTGCGGATAATGATATCCGGAGCACCGAGTTCAATCAACCGCTTCAGACGGTTGTTCCTGTTGATGACTCGACGGTAGAGGTCGTTGAGGTCGGAAGTTGCGAAACGTCCGCCATCAAGGGGAACCAGAGGACGAAGCTCAGGCGGAATGACCGGTACAACGTCCATGATCATCCACTGGCAATCGTTACCGGACTCAAGGAAAGCTTCAACGATCTTAAGACGCTTGGTCAGCTTTTTCTTCTTGGTCTGGGAACGGGTGGTCAGGGACTCTTCACGGAGTTCGTGCCTGAGTGCAGGCATATCGATCTGGGCCAGCAGACCTTTGATGGTCTCAGCCCCCATACCCACTTCAATGGCTTCTTCGCCGTAGTGGTCGATAACCTGAAAATACTGGTCTTCGGAAATAATCTGGTACTGCTTGAGCGGAGTATCGCCGGGATTCAGTACAATATAGGAATCGAAGTACAGTACTTTTTCAAGGTCGGCCATGGTGATATCAAGCAGGGTACCGATCTTGGAAGGCAGTGTCTTCAGAAACCAGATATGGGCTACAGGAGCGGCAAGCTCTATGTGGCCCATGCGTTCACGTCTGACTTTGGAGGCGATAACTTCAACGCCGCATTTTTCACATACGATGCCGCGGTGTTTCATGCGCTTGTACTTACCGCAGTTACACTCGTAGTCTTTTACGGGTCCGAAAATTTTAGCGCAGAAAAGACCATCTCTTTCCGGCTTGAAAGTCCTGTAGTTGATGGTCTCGGGCTTCTTGACTTCACCGAAAGACCATTCACGGATCTTTTCGGGAGAAGCAATGGAAATCTGAATACCTTTGAGGCCGCGTCCTGCGAGACCTGCGCCGGATGTTCTACGCATAGTGAACAGTTCGTCCAGACTCATTAATATACCCCTTACATGAAAAGGTTTATTTAGTCGCGGGGGTCTTTTTTCAGCCCCCCGCGTTCATTATTTCTTGTCGGCAGCAGCTTCTTCAGCTTCGTCCTGCAGCAGGTTAACATCGAGACCAAGAGACATAAGTTCCTTGACCAGAACGTTAAATGATTCAGGCAGACCGGCTTCAAGGAAGTTATCTCCCTTGACGATTTTTTCGTACATCTTGACACGACCGGTTACGTCATCGGACTTGACGGTCAGGAATTCCTGAAGCAGGTAGGCTGCGCCGTACGCTTCAAGAGCCCATACTTCCATCTCACCGAGACGCTGACCACCGAACTGTGCCTTACCGCCGAGAGGCTGCTGGGTTACCAGCGAGTAAGGACCGGTGGAACGGGCGTGAATCTTTTCATCAACAAGGTGATGCAGCTTGAGGATATACATGACACCGACGGTAACGCGGTTGTGGAAAGGATCACCGGTACGTCCATCGTACAGGGTGACCTTACCGTCATCGCCGATACCGGTCTTACCGACCAGATCCCAGATTTCTTCTTCGGTAGCACCGTCAAAGACCGGGGTCTTGGTGACAATACCGTCACGTGCCTTGTTGACTGCCAATCTGAAGTCTTCATCATCCAGAGAGTCGATCAGTTCATAGACATCTTCGGAATCAAAGGTGTCCTTGATCTCCTGACGGATAACGCCGAGGGCTTCACCGGTATCAAGCATGGCTGCGAACTTCTGTCCCAGTGCGAGAGCGGCCCAGCCGAGATGTGTTTCCATGATCTGACCGATGTTCATACGTGAAGGAACACCAAGGGGGTTCAGCACGATGTCCACGGGAGTACCGTTAGCAAAGAACGGCAGATCCTGTTCGGGCAGGATGTTGGAGACAACACCTTTGTTACCGTGGCGACCGGCCATTTTGTCACCTACGCTGAGCTTACGCTTAACAGCGATGTAGACTTTGACCATTTTGATTACGCCCGGGGGCAGATCGTCACCTTCGGTAACTTTTTCGCGTTTCACATCGTAAATGCCTTTGATGATGCGAATCTGCTTATCGTATTCAGCGAGCAGCTGTTTAACTGCTTCGTTGGTATCTTTATCTGCAAAGAGTCCGCCCAGCTTTTTGAGGGGTACTTCAGCGAGGATATCATCAGTGATGATGTGTCCTGATTCAGCAAGTACCTCACCCTTCTTGCGACCCATGAGGGTCTGGGCGATCTGCTTGTTGGCGACCACTTCCGCGATTTTGACGCGGGTTTTATTGGTCAAGGATTCGATGTGCTTGCTTTCTTTCATGTCATGTTTGGCAAGCTCGAAATCTTCGATATTACGGGTACGGTCATCTTTTTCACCGGAACGGCGGTTGAAGACCTTAACGTCAACGATGGTACCTTCGATTCCCGGCGGAACCTTGAGGGATGTGTTTTTCACATCGCGGGCCTTATCACCGAAGATGGCGCGAAGCAGCTTTTCTTCAGGAGTAAGCTGAGTTTCACCCTTGGGAGTGATCTTACCGACGAGAATATCGTCGGGAGCGATACGTGCACCGAGGCGAATGATACCACATTCGTCGAGGTTGCTAAGCATATCTTCACTTACGTTGGGAATGTCGCGGGTTACTTCTTCGGGCCCAAGCTTGGTGTCACGGGCGACCAGTTCGAATTCCTCAATATGAACTGAGGTGAACACGTCTTCCTTAACAACACGCTCAGAGATGAGGATGGAATCCTCAAAGTTGTAACCGCACCAGGGCATAAACGCTACGAGGAGGTTTTTACCGAGGGCGAGTTCACCGTCATCAATACCGGGACCGTCAGCAAGGACATCGCCTTTTTTAACGCGGGTACCGATGGGCAGACGGGGACGCTGACCGTAGCAGGAGTTCTGGTTGGACTTGTGCCACTTCTGCAGCTCGTAGTGCTTGATGCCGCCGGTATCAGGATAGACACCGTCGTCATAACGAACAACAAGACGTTCAGCATCAACGTAATCAATGACGCCGTCATTCTCTGCGAGAACGCAGCTACCGGAATCCTGTGCAACGTTGGCTTCCATGCCGGTACCGACCAGAGGCTGGGAGGTCTTCAGCAGGGGCACAGCCTGACGCTGCATGTTTGAACCCATGAGTGCACGGTTCGCATCATCATGCTCAAGGAACGGAATCAGTGCCGCAGACACGGAAACGGTCTGGCTGGGGCTGATATCCATGAGCGTAGCATCTTCACGGGGGTGCATGGAGACATCACCGTTAAGACGACAGGTAACCAAAGGATTACTGAATGAGCCCTTTTCGTCGATAGGAGCGTTTGCCTGTGCGACAACGTGCCCTACTTCGCGGGTAGCATCATAATATAAAATCTCGTCGGTCATGGTGGAATCTTTGATTGTCCGGTAGGGACTTTCAATAAAACCGAAATCGTTGACCTTGGAGTAAGTTGTCAGAGAAACAATCAGACCGATGTTCGGGCCTTCAGGTGTTTCAATGGGGCAGATACGTCCGTAGTGGGATACGTGTACGTCACGGACTTCAAAGCCTGCGCGTTCACGGGTAAGACCACCGGGTCCCAGAGCGGAAAGTCTGCGTTTATGGGTAACTTCGGAAAGGGGGTTGGTCTGGTCCATGAACTGGGAGAGCTGGGAAGTTCCGAAGAATTCCTTGAGTACAGCTGCTACCGGTTTGGGGTTGATCAGATCATGGGGCATAAGAGTGGCCACTTCCTGGAGGCTCATGCGCTCCTTGATGGCTCTTTCCATGCGCACCAGACCGATGCGGTACTGGTTTTCCACCAGCTCGCCAACAGGACGGACACGTCTGTTTCCGAGGTTATCAATATCATCAGCGGGGCCGTGGCTGTCCCTGAGTTTGCAGAGAACCTTGACCGCAGTGAGGATGTCCTCGTTGGTCAGGGTGCGCAGTTCAAGAGGGGTCTCAATATTGAGACGCGCGTTCAGCTTGTAGCGACCGACACTGGAAAGGTCGTAGTAATCGGAGCTGCGGAACAGGTTTTCGAAGAAGTTCGCAGCAATTTCAGCTGTGGGCGGAGAACTGGGACGCAATCTGCGATAGATTTCAATCTGTGCGGACTCAACATCAGTGGTCTTGTCCAGCATCATGGAATCGCGCAGTGCGGAAGAAACATCAGCACCCTGAGTGTGCAGGACTTTGACGTCCTTGATACCCACTTCCTGAATGCGTTCGAAGATTTCTTCAGTGATCTCGTCAGCAGCTTCGGCAATAACTTCACCGGTATCGGGATCGGTGATGTCGTTGAAGGCGAACTGGCCCACAATGGACTTGGGATCTACTTCAACGTACTCAACGCCGCCGCGGACAAGCTTCTTCCAGCCGAACTTGGTTATCGGCTTATCACGCTTGATGATGACCTTGCCGTCTTCGAGACAGAGGTCAACCCATGCATTTTCCTTGCGGTACTGGTTCTCGACAACCTTGCGGCGCACAATGTGGCGATCAATCTGGAACTCTTCCACTTCATAGAAGTAGTCGAGAATATCCTGCTTGGAGAGGCCCATGGCCTTAAGCAGAACAGTCGCAGGCATTTTGCGGCGACGGTCGATGCGCACATAGAGAATGTCTTTGTGGTCGAAGTCGAAATCCAGCCAGGAACCGCGCATGGGAATGATGCGGCAGCTGTAAAGAACCTTGCGGCTGGTATGGGTTTTACCGGAATCATGTTCAAAGATGATACCGGGGGAACGCTGAAGCTGGTTAACGATAACGCGTTCAGTACCATTTATAATGAATGTACCCTGCTCACTCATGAGCGGAACGGTTCCGAAATAGATATCCTGCTCTTTAATGTCGCGGATAGTTCTGCTTTCAGTCTCTTCGTCTACGTCAAAAACAACTAGACGAACCTTGATACGGATCGGGGCTTCATAAGTGAGGCCCTTGGAGATACACTCATCCATATCGTACTTAGGCTCGCCGATGTCATAGCTGACATATTCAAGGCTTGCAGTTTTGTTGAAATCTTCAATCGGAAAAACCGAACGAAAAACCCCTTCGAGACCGACGTCCGCCCGGCTTGCGGGGGCTACGCCTTCCTGAAGGAATTTTTTGAAGGAATCCACCTGCAGTTCAAGCAGGTGGGGAATCGGCAGAGTGACTTTGATCTTTCCAAATATTTTTCTGAGCTGACCCATCGTATCCTCAATCAAGTGAGAAGGTTAGGGTTGGAATGAAGCAATTTGACGAACATCAACCAATAAATAGTCAGTTACAAGTCAAAAAGTACAAGATAAACGTAGGCGGCAGAACAACATGCCTGAAAAGAAATTTTTGAAGGTTATTTTGATCGCGCTAAAAGATTCGGCTGCGCCTTTTCCGAATCCTATCAAAATAATTGATCAGGCAATTTTGTCAATCTTTTTAACAGCGAGAAGAGCGCAACCCCGTTTTACAGGGGTTTGCGCTCCTCTTGCATTAGCGATAAATTCGCTTGAATTACTTCATTTCGGCTTCAGCACCGGCTTCTTCAAGCTGCTTGAGAGCTTCTTCTGCTTCTGCTTTTTCTACGCCTTCTTTGATAGCTGCGGGAGCTTCGTCTACTTTAGCCTTGGCTTCTTTGAGGCCGAGACCGGTCAGAGCGCGAACTGCTTTAATTACAGCAATTTTGTTGCCGCCTGCACCTTTGAGGATAACGTCGAATTCGGTTTTTTCTTCAGCTGCTGCTTCGCCGCCTGCTGCGCCGGGCATAGCTGCTACTGCTGCTACGGGAGCTGCAGCGGAAACGCCGAATTTCTCTTCCAGTTCGGTGATGAACTCGGAGAGTTCGAGAACGGTCATGTTGGAAATAAACTCAACTACCTGATCTTTGGTGATATCTGCCATGGAAATTTCCTCCTGGGAATTAACTTTGAATTGCCTTGACTAGGCTGTTATGCAGCTTCTTTCTGATCTTTCAGTGCAGAAAGAACGTTCAGGAAACCGCGGGGTACGTTTGCGAGCAAGCTCACAAAGTTGGTGGGTACTGCATTCATTGTACCCAGAGTTTTGCCGAGGAGCTCTTCCTTGCTCGGGAGCTTGGAAAGCGCCTTCACGCCATCTTCGTCAAGATATTTGCCCTCAAGGGATGCGAAACGCATTTCGAAAGTCTTGCTTTCTTTAGCGAAATCAGCAACTGCTTTTGCTGCTGCAACAGGATCATCATATCCGGTTACAACTGCGCAGTTTTCCTTGAATTTGTCAGCCAGTACTTCATGATCAGTACCAGTGAAAGCCAACCGGGCCAGAGTGTTCTTGACGACTTGGCAATCGACACCGACACTTCTCAGGCTTGCGCGCAGACGAGTGAACTCTTCTACTTCAAGGCCTTTGAAATCGGTAACGATGGCAATACTCGCCCTTTCAGCTCTGTCTTTAAGCTGCTCAATAATCTGGGCTTTTTCTTGCCTGTTCACCGTGACACTCCTAATGATTTGACCCGGAAAGCAAGTCAAAGTGTTGTCTAAGCAGGATATTAAGGGACCATCCCTCCTGCCGTCTTCGACTAAACTTCCCGTGTATTTAATACATCAACAGCCGCCCTTGCGGGCGGCCTGTGATGTTTTTAGGACTCAGAGTATTTTCTAGCTGCCAGAGGATCAATCTTGAAACCGGGTCCCATGGTGGTAGCTACGGCAACAGCCTTCATGTAGGTACCTTTCGCAGAGGAAGGTTTCAGTTTGTTCACTGTTTCCAGCAGGGTTTTCAGGTTTTCCAGAAGCTTTTCAGCTCCGAAGGAAACCTTTCCGATGGGCGCGTGCAGAACACCGGCCTTGTCGACCTTGAATTCTACGCGTCCAGCTTTAAGTTCAGTAACGGCTTTTGCCACGTCGAAAGTAACGGTGCCGGTCTTGGCGTTGGGCATCAGACCGCGGGGTCCGAGCACACGGCCGATCTGACCGACTTTAGCCATCATGTCAGGAGTTGCGATAGCTTTATCGAAATCGAGCCATCCGTCCTTAACTTTGGCAACCAGGTCATCGCCGCCGACAAAGTCAGCACCGGCTTCCTTGGCTTCCGCTTCTTTCTCCCCGTTCACGAAGCAAGCTACGCGAATTTCCTTACCGAGACCGTTGGGCAGGGATACTGCACCGCGGATCATCTGGTCGGAGTATTTGGGGTCTACGCCGAGGTTGATGGCAACATCAACAGTCTCGTCGAATTTGGCATATGCCTTATCTACAGCAGAAGCTACCGCCTGTTCGACGGTAAGACCGAGCTGTTCGGTACCTTCTGTTGCTTTTCTGTATTTTTTTCCGTGCTTAGGCATGATCTATTCCCCTTACCTAGTCTGTGACTTCAATGCCCATACTGCGGGCTGTTCCCATGATGGATTTCATGGCAGCTTCAGTATCGGCAGCAGTCAGGTCGGGAGCTTTGAGCTCGGCAATTTCTTTAACCTGAGCTTTGGTAACTTTACCGACCTTGTTTTTGTTAGGCTCGCCGGAACCTTTCTGCAGCTTTGCAGCCTTGAGCAGGAGGGTGGATGCCGGCGGAGTCTTGGTAATGAAGGAGAAGCTTCTGTCTTGGTAGACAGTGATGATCACCGGAATGATCATGCCCTTCTGATCCTGCGTCTTGGCGTTGAACGCCTTGCAGAATTCCATTATATTTACACCATGCTGACCCAGTGCAGGACCGACCGGAGGGGACGGGTTTGCAGAGCCAGCAGGTATCTGAAGCTTGATTTTGCCTATTTCTTTCTTGGCCATCGCTTTATGTCCTATATTAAATTCCAGTGAGGAAGACTCACTGTCGGAAATGAATATGCAGCAGTGCGGTCAGGACTACCCTTTTGTAACCTGAACGAAGTCAAGTTCCACCGGGGTCTGGCGGCCGAAAATGGAGACTGACACCCGAAGCTTGCCTTTATCGTAGTTCACATCTTCTACAACGCCATTGAAACCGCTGAAAGGTCCATCAATGACCCTGACATCATCGCCACGATCAAAGTTGAACTTGGGTCTCGGCTGTTCCTGACGGTCTTCCATCAGGCTCAGGATTTTGGCTGCTTCGCTGTCACGCATTGGAGTCGGGCGGTTTTTACCACCGATGAATCCGGTAACACGGGGAATAGACTGGATGAGATGCCATGATTCATCCTCCATGATCATTTTGATCATGACATAACCCGGATAAAATTTCCGGGTAGATGTTCTTTTTTCCCCTTTAACCAGCTCGACAACTTTTTCCGTGGGGACGACAACTTCTTCGATCAGTCCTTTGTCCTGACCGGTTCTCATCATCTCACGAACAGTCTGCTCGACCCGCTGTTCAAAACCTGAATAGGTATGAACAATGTACCAGCGGGCCTTTCTTCCCTGAGGTTTTTCAGCGTCTGCGTTCATGGAGCTCTTTCCTTTTTGTGGGTTGATTTAAGACAGGATTGTCTCAACAAGCTTGCTGAGACCCATGTCAACAACACCCAGAAAAAGCGACATGACTACGACAAGGACCAAGACGGCGGTACAGGTCTGTATAGTCTCTTTCTGAGTAGGCCATACGACCTTCTTTATCTCGACCTTGGACTGCTCAAGGAATTCGGTGAACTGTTTAATCTTGCCACCTGCACCCTGAGTTTCAGCCTTGGCCTGAACTCCCGCACCTTTATTTTTCTTCTTGGCCATATTGATTTCCCATAAATGAAGTGGCAGGCCAGGAGGGATTCGAACCCCCAGCATTCGGTTTTGGAGACCGACGTTCTAGCCGTTGGAACTACTGGCCTGCTTATTTATAGAAACTACTTGGACTCTCTGTGAAGAGTATGCTTCTTATCAAAAGGGCAATACTTCTTCAGCTCGATGCGACCAGTAGTGTTCTTCTTGTTCTTCATCGTCGAATAATTACGACGCTTACACTCGGTGCACTGCATCTGAACTTTGACACGCATGTCTTACTCCAGAATCTCAGTAACAACTCCTGCGCCTACGGTACGGCCACCTTCGCGAATAGCGAAGCGCAGACCCGGATCCATAGCGATGGGGTTGATCATCTCAACGTTGAAGGTAGCGTTATCGCCAGGCATAACCATTTCAACGCCTTCGTCGAGAGTTACAACACCGGTGATGTCAGTTGTACGGAAGTAGAACTGAGGACGGTAGCCGGAGAAGAAAGGAGTGTGACGTCCACCTTCGTCTTTGGACAGAACGTATACTTCTGCTTTGAACTTGGTGTGGGGGTTGATGGAGCCGGGAGCAGAGAGAACCTGTCCACGCTCAACATCTTCACGCTTAACACCGCGAAGGAGAACACCAACGTTATCGCCAGCCTGACCCTGGTCGAGGAGTTTGCGGAACATTTCAACACCAGTACAAGTGGTCTTGGTGGTTTCGCGGATACCAACGATCTCAACTTCTTCACCAACTTTTACCACACCGCGTTCTACGCGACCGGTAACAACGGTACCACGACCGGAGATGGAGAAAACGTCTTCGATGGGCATGAGGAAAGGTTTGTCGATGTCGCGCTCGGGCTCTTCGATGTAGGAGTCACAAGCAGCGAGGAGTTCGAGGATGGGCTTTGCAGCGTCATCATCAGCACTGTCGCACTCGAGTGCTTTCAGAGCGGAACCCTGTACAACGGGAAGATCGTCGCCGGGGAATTCGTAGGAGGAGAGAAGTTCACGAACTTCCATTTCTACGAGCTCGAGGAGTTCTTCGTCGTCAACCATGTCGCACTTGTTCAGGAATACAACGATTCCGGGAACACCAACCTGACGAGCGAGCAGGATGTGCTCACGAGTCTGAGGCATGGGACCGTCAGTAGCAGCAACAACGAGGATTGCGCCGTCCATCTGAGCAGCACCAGTGATCATGTTTTTAATGTAGTCAGCGTGACCGGGGCAGTCTACGTGAGCGTAGTGACGTGCTTCGGTTTCGTATTCTACGTGAGCGGTAGCAATGGTGATACCGCGTTCTTTTTCTTCAGGAGCTTTGTCGATTTCGTCGAAAGCTACATAGTCGCCGTTACCAGCAAGACCAGCGATCTTGGTGATAGCAGCAGTCAGAGTGGTTTTACCGTGGTCAATGTGACCGATGGTACCGATATTAACGTGAGGCTTACCGCGTTCAAATTTAGCCTTACCCATGATAAATCCCCCTAATCTAATAGAGTTTTTAATGATTTAAAGCGTCAAAGGTCATACTACACAAATGTATGGAGCCCACGACCGGACTTGAACCGGTGACCTCTTCCTTACCAAGGAAGTGCTCTACCGACTGAGCTACGTGGGCATCCTCTTATAAACGCGCAGGTTTGGACTAGGGTAAGTACCAAATTGGAGCGGGAAACGGGATTCGAACCCGCAACCCTCAGCTTGGAAGGCTGATGCTCTAGCCGTTGAGCTATTCCCGCACCCTATGTCCGTAGTTTAACAGCAGGCCTACCTGCCTCCTACAGCGCGATTTACAAATTTAATGGTGGTGGGGGGAGGATTCGAACCTCCGAAGGCGTTGCCGACAGATTTACAGTCTGTTCCCTTTGGCCACTCGGGAACCCCACCATTATATATAATTGTCACTTTACTGGAGCTGGCGATGGGACTTGAACCCGCAACCTGCTGATTACAAATCAGCTGCTCTACCAATTGAGCTACGCCAGCCCTCGTGAGCGAATCTTTCTACAAGCTCTGTTTTCAAATTGCAAGAACTTTTTTGAAATTTATTTTTCAAATCCGCTCCCGGCCTGAAAACTTAATTGAGCCCGTGATCCGCCGAAGCAACGAAGCGGGGTTTAAATGGAAATCGCCTTGCAAGTCAATACCTTTTTTCATCTTTTTTTAATTTTTCCGAAAATAACCTGCGTATTATGTGCTACAAACGCAGGTAGGTTTTGACTTTGCGTATGATTGTACGTAATTCACTGCCCTCGGCATATGGTGCCGAATAAAATAAGAATACTACATTCTCAGGTATAAGCATATGAAATCACTTCCAATAAGCCCAGATAAACCCTGGCTGGCACCCCTTGCCGGATATTCGGACCTCCCTTTCCGCATGCTCTGTCGCAACCGAGGATGCGCGGTGGCCTGCACAGAGATGGTCAGTGTAAAAGGACTGAAGTACGACGGCAAAGGAACAAAAGCCCTGCTCGCAACCTGCCCGGAAGACACTCCGCTGGTGGTCCAGCTCTTCGGCGGGGAGCCGCAGGACTATTCAGATACTATGCCCCAACTGATAGACGAGGGCTACTCTTTTTTTGATTTAAACTCAGGCTGCCCGGTCAAGAAAGTACTCAAAACCGGAGGTGGATCAGCCCTGCACCTCGACCCTGACCGTCTGGTCGAAACTGCCACCGCCATGGTCCGTGTTGCGGGAGAAGGCAAGGTGGGGGTCAAGATAAGGCTGGGCTTCATGATGGGCGAGGACAACTACCTTGAGATCGCCCAAAGGCTTGAGGACGCAGGTGTTGCATGGCTGACCATGCACCCCCGCTATGCCAAGCAGATGTTTTCCGGCGATGCCGACTGGTCCAAACTCGCAATTTTGAAACAGAATGTTTCCATACCTGTAATAGGCAGCGGTGATCTCTTTACAGCTGAAGCGGGCATGGAATGCATCAGGCAGACCGGCATTGACGGAATCATGTTCGCCCGGGGAGCCCTTTTCGACCCCGAGATTTTTGGACGCTACCTGAAGCTGCTTGATGATCCGCAATGTGCAGATCTGCCGCCCTTTGATCTCGGCAAGACCATGGAAGAGCATATCAACATGACCCGTGACTTTGACGGCAGCAACCGCTCCTTCAGAAAAATACGCTCTATCCTGCCCCGCTATGCCAAGGGGATGGATGGAATAAGGGCCATCAGGACCAAGCTTACCGCCTGTGAGAACTGGGAGGAACTGCTTGCTGCCGCCCGTGAAATCTCTACATTAACCCGCGAGCGCTGCTAATTGTTTATTTTTTTTAAGCGATTGTTGACGATAATGCTCTTTAAGGCTTAATATAAGCGTGTAATCAAATTATAGAATCTGAATTTAACCGGAGAAACACATGGCCCAGACCGATATTCTGCTCGAAGCGGGAACCAATGAACTTGAAATTGTCGAGTTCTGGCTTGAAGAAGAACCCCGCGAAGACGGCGAAGAAAACTATCGTGGCTTTTACGGTGTCAACGTTGCGAAAGTTCTGGAGATCATCAGGATTCCTGAAAAAATCACCAAACTGCCCAAAGTTCACCACCCGGCCATCATGGGTACATTCAACCTGCGGAACAAGGTTATTCCCCTTGTTGACCTGAGCCACTGGCTCAAAAAACCACGTGTTGAAACCGAGCCTCCCAAGGTAATCGTCACCGAATTCAACAACGTTTCCTCCGCGTTTCTTGTTTCCGGGGTAACCCGCATCCACAGGATCAGCTGGGAAAGGGTCGAGGCTCCTTCCAACTACGTATCCACCCTCTCCGAAGATTCCATCACCGGGGTTGTTAAATTCGAAGACCGTATTTCACTCATTCTCGACCTTGAAAAGATCGTAGCCGAACTGAACCCGGACCTCGGACTGCAGCTTGATGATTCCATCGACTGGGCCAACCACGCCGGCTATAAAGCCATCATTGCTGATGACTCCACCCTGATCAGGGAGATGCTGCATGAAATGATGGTCCGGGCCAAATTCTCTGTGGAAATGGCCAATACCGGACGGGCCTGCTGGGATAAACTGCAGGAGTACAAACGACGCTCCATTGAGGAAAAACGGCCCATCAGCGACTTTGTCAACATCGTCATTTCAGATATTGAGATGCCGGTCATGGACGGACACAACCTTACCGTGCGCATCAAGGCTGACGAAGTTCTCAAGCAACTGCCGGTAATCCTTTTCTCATCCATCATTACTGATAAGTTACGCCATAAGGGCGAAGCTGTCGGTGCCGACGATCAGATTTCCAAACCGGAAGTAACTCAACTGGCCCAACGCTCCATTGCCCTGATCGAAAAATAATCCGGACGGAAATCCTCATGGGTTCCTCCTCTGAGTCCTACAAAAAGAAACGTACTGAAGCCTCATTTAATCCGAGGATTCAGTACGTTTTACTTATGTCCTTTTCCGTGGCTATCGGGATGGCTGCTGCGGGCGGGGCATTCCTTTTTCGCTGGCTGATTGAAAATTTCCAGCATCTTTTCTGGTCCGGCGGCCACTCCTTTCTGGACATGGCCGCAAATTCGCCATGGTGGCTGGTACTCTTCCTGCCCTGTATCGGCGGGCTTATCGCCGGGATAATCATCACCAACTGGGCACCCGAAGCTCGCGGTCCGGGTGTACCGGAAGTTATCAAGGCCCTTGCCGTACGCGGAGGGGTAATTCGCCACCGCATAACCTTCCTTAAAGCACTGGTCACCAGCCTGCTTATCGGCTGCGGAGCTTCCGTGGGCCGAGAAGGTCCGGTGGTCCAGATCGGGGCCTCTTTAGGCTCTTCCGCCGCACGTATATTCAGGCTCGATCCGTCCATGCTTCCGGTCTGTGTGGCATCAGGTGCTGCAGCCGGGATATCGGCGACCTTCAACGCTCCGCTCACCGGGACACTGTTCGCTATTGAAATCCTGCTGCTGGATACGGAAATGTCCTACGTCAGCCACATTATCGTGGCTTCAGTGACAGCATCCGCCCTTTCCAAATTCTTCTGGGGAGATTTCCCCACCTTTGACGCGCCCAAATTTCTTTTCAGCAATTTCGAGGAACTGATCATATTCTTCCTGCTCGGAATATTGGCAGGACTGGTCTCCATCACTTTTGTAAAAATGATCAGGCTCAGTGAATTCACCTTCGACCGCATTCCTATCCCTGAATGGGTAAAACCCGGCCTCGGCGGTCTGTTGCTTGGGGCCATGGCCCTTAAAATTCCGGCAGTACTCGGTGTGGGCTACGAAGCAGTGAACATGGGGCTGACCGGAGTGCTGCCTCTTGATCTGGCTCTACTCCTGCTGGGTGCCAAACTTGTTGCAACCTCACTCTGTATCGGTTCGGGCATGAGCGGCGGTATCTTCGCGCCCTCGCTGGTGCTGGGAGCGGCATTAGGGATATCGGTCAGCTCCACCATCAACATGGTCTTCCCGGAACTGGCCCTTACCCACGGGCAATACGCACTTGTAGGCATGGGCACGGTAGTGGCCGGAACAACCCTCGCCCCCATCACTGCAGTGCTGACTGTTTTTGAACTGACCTACTCATATAAAATAATCCTGCCCATGATGGTCGGCTGCATTACCAGCGCGCTGGTGGTGCGTATACTCGGCGGATATTCAGTATATGAAGCCAAACTGCTGCGTCAGGGAATCAACATTCTGCGCGGTCATGATGAATCAGTTATGGTCAATGTCCCGCTGGCAGATGTCATGGACACTGAATTCGACTGCCTGAAAACAACCGACAGCCTGAAAAAAGCCGCAGACATGGTCCTGAATTCCGAATTCCCGCATTTCCCGGTACTTGATGAAGAAGAAAAACTGGCCGGAATACTGACCCTGCGCGACATGCGTGCTTTCCTGAAAAACGCTCAGGACCTAAAAGGCGGAGCCGAAGTGGTGGATACCCTTATGGTCCGGACTGTGGTCTTCCTTCCGGCTGATTCCAACCTCAAAGAGGCGATCCTGAAATTTGAACGGACCGGGGTTTCATTCTTGCCGCTGGTAAATGCAGACAACACTCTGGCCGGAATAATCAAATCCAAGGACGCCATGAAAATATTCCGCCGCAAAAGAGTCAAAAACAAAATCATCTCTTCTGCGATCTAGTCCTGTTCCTCTGTTTCCTGCACATCAATATAGTCAAGGATGAGTATGCGGCCCCGGCGGCTGCCTTCTTTATAATAAAACCCCGCCAGATATCTGTAGGGATCGCGGCATAGAGAGTCCGGCCCGGTAAACCCGGAGGTCTTTTCAAAGCCTGAATTCAAATAGACAAAGATTTCATTGTCACTATGGTCGCTGCCCACCGCTGAAGCCAGTATACGCAGTCCGAACGGATCTGCAGACTTCCCGGCAAGCCGTTTACTGATCTGTTTGCCGGCGGCATCAAGTATATATGCAGAAACCAGATTATCATTCTTTTTAAGCAGCTCATCAAGAATCCGGTTCATTTCCCCGTCTTCTTCCTGCTGCAATCTGGTCATTGTGCTTTTAAGCAGAAGATGAATATCCCTGAATGATTCCTGAGACCGCTTAACGCCTTTCTTCCTGCTTTCCCGAAAAGCATTGCTGACCCGTCCGACTTTATCACCGAAGGAATCATTTTTAGCTCCCTCATCGGCACTGTCAGCATAAAAGAACCCCTGCTGCAGATAAAAGCCGCAGCGAGCCAGTGCTATTGCCTCGGATTCTGTTTCCACCCCTTTGGCAACAGGCATAACACCGCAACGGATAAGAGTCTCAGCGATGGCACCGACCTTTTGCTTGATCCCTTCCGACTCTTCAATTCCCCTGTAAAATTTCGAGTCCAGCTTTGCGAAATCCGGTTTGATAGCAAAAAGACGTTCCGCACAATCAATAGACCCGTCCACATTATCAATAGAAATTCTGTACTTATTCTCACGAACCTTACGAATCATTTCCAGCGGCACATCCTGCTTAAGCTGGGCTGCATCCATTTCAAAAGTGATCATGCGCGGGGAGTACCTGTAAGGTTCTGCCTGCTGATGGGGACTGCGGACTTTGTACTCGTCACGGCTGTAAATTCCGGAATTGATGTTAAGAAAGAGAAGTATGTCCCGGTATTTTTCATAAAGGGGCATGTAAGCCTCAAACCCTTTTTTGAGGCAGACTTCCTCAACTTTGAGCTGGGCCTGTATGGGCAGGGAGGCATTAAAAAGACAGGCCGGACTGGCAAGAGTCGCCCCGGTTTCATCCACCCCGCGCGCAAAAGCCTCAAAACCGATCACTGTTCGAGAGAGCAGGGAAACCACAGGCTGAAAGTAAATAGTAATGCTGTCTTCAGTAACAACCTTGCTGATAGCTGTAATGCAACTTTTGATGTCATTTTCCACGCTGCACTCCTTATCTATTTGATATGAGCATAGCATGGTTCAGCAAGTAATTCACACCCTTTCAGACAAGAAAAAAGGCTCCCCCGTTTGGGAGAGCCTTTAAAAAGCTACTTATACAACTGCCTCTAGCAAATCCTTGGCAGCTGTTCTCCTTCCAGCATATTCAGCAACCTGCGCCCGCCCAGCGGGGTGACCATGATCACCTTGCCCGGATTGGCATCGGTGATGGTTCCCACCTGACAGGCATCTTTACCAAGCTCGTCCCCGCGCATGATTTCAAGAGCCTGCTCCGCATGCTCCTGCGGCAGGATGCACAGAAACTTGCCTTCATTGGCAAGATAAAGCGGATCAAGTCCGAGGAAAGAACATCCGCCTGCCACTTCAGGCAGCACCGGAACCTTTGATTCTTCCAGCTCGCAACAGACATTGGAGGAAACCGTGATCTCATTCAAGGTAGTTGCCAGACCGCCGCGGGTGGGATCACGAAGGACATGGATATCCGGAATTTCCTGCACCAGCTTGACCAGCAGATGGTTCAAGGCGGCACTGTCGCTCTGAACATTGGATTCAAGGGAAAGACCTTCGCGGGTACCGAGAATGGTCAGCCCGTGGTCGCCCATGGTTCCGCTGACCAGCACAGCATCACCCACTGCGGCGCGGTCTCCGCTGGGAGCCGGGTCAGCTATAATCTCACCTACCCCGGTGGTGTTGATAAAAATCTTGTCAACCATACCCTTGGGCACAACCTTGGTATCTCCGGTGACAATATTAACCCCGGCATGACGGCAGGCTTCACCCATGGATTTGACGATCTTTTCCAGATCATCCATGGGCAATCCTTCCTCAATAATATAGGCACAGGTCATGTAACGCGGAATTGCACCGAGCATGGCCACGTCATTCACCGTACCGTGCACGGCCAGCGAACCTATATCCCCGCCGGGAAAAAAGATGGGGTCCACGGTGAAGCTGTCAGTGCTCATGGAAATCCTGCCCTGCAGATTCAGGGTGGCGGCATCGTTGAGCCTGTCCAGTTCATCGTTGGCAAAATGCTTAAGAAAAAGCTCGGAAATCAGCCTCTGGGAAGCCCTTCCGCCAGAACCGTAATCGAGTAAAACTTTATCTGAGGACATATTAATCTACTTTGTATTTGAAGTAAGCGGCGCAGCTGCCTTCAGTTGAAACCATGCAAGGGCCTACGGGTTTTGCCGGGGTACAGGCTTTACCGAACAGGGGACATTTCTCAGGGGTCATTTTACCCTTGAGCACTTCCCCGCACTTGCAGCCTTTAAGCGGCGGACATTCCCCGATATTGAGATCAAAGATTTTTTTAGCATCATACTTTTCAAATTCCTTACGGAATTCAAGACCGCTGCCGGGTATCTTCCCGATCCCGCGCCAGAGGGCATCAGACTCCTCAAAAACCTGATACATGACTTCCACAGCCTTGGGATTGCCATTCTCGGAAACCCCGCGCACATACTGGTTCTGTACCACCGGATGATCTTCCTTGGAGGCACGGACCATCATCAGCAGGGCCTGCAGGATGTCTACAGGATCAAATCCGGTAACAACCGAGGGCTTGCCGTATTTTTCCCCGATAAAATCGTAAGGATGAATACCGATTACAGTGGAAACATGACCGGGCAGGATGAACCCGTCAATACGGGTGTCGGGATCGGAAACAAGAATATCCAGTGCAGGCGGAACCAGCTTGTGGAATGAAAGAACCTTGAAATTTTCCAGCCCCTGCTGCTGGGCCATGAGCACGGTAGCCGCGATAGTCGGGGCGGTGGTTTCAAAGCCGACACCAAGAAAAACAACCGTGCTGTCGGGATTGTTGCGCGCAAGATCCAGCGCATCAAAAGGCGAATATATTATTTCCACCCGTGCGCCGTCAGCCTGCGCATTCTTCAGACAGTGTCCCTTGTCGCCGGGAACCTTGATCAAGTCACCGAAGGTAGCCACGATAACCCCTTC
Source organism: Desulfovibrio sp. JC010 (assembly GCF_010470675.1). Lineage (NCBI taxonomy): Bacteria > Pseudomonadati > Thermodesulfobacteriota > Desulfovibrionia > Desulfovibrionales > Desulfovibrionaceae > Desulfovibrio > Desulfovibrio sp. JC010. The sequence continues at coordinate 18,029 of NZ_VOIQ01000016.1, read as the reverse complement.
CTTTCCTGCCAGATCAAGAAAAGCATTCACCTCTGATTCGTGGGTCACGCATACCGGACAGCCGGGCCCGCTGAGGTGGACCACCTCTTCCGGCAATACCGAATGCAGCCCGCTGCGAAATATCGAAACCGTATGCGTCCCGCAGACCTCCATGAACCGTATTTCCCCATCCAGCTCATCCCGCAAGCGGGCCAGCAGGTCTTTACAGAGTTCAGGGTCGTTAAATTTATCCAAAATCTCAAACGACAAGGAGCACCCCCAAAGTTAACAATTCCACAAACAGATTATACAACACACACGCAGATATAACCTTGTTATTCATAAAGCTTTTGTTCTCATTATACCCATTCACGTTTAGTAACAAGCCCGTTATCCCGGATATTTTGCACAAAAAAAGACTCCCCCCGCCAACGGGAGGAGTCTTTGAAAATCAGGAAAATTGTCCGGGCTACTTCAGACACCGGCTGATCACTTCGTTAAATTCTGACTTATCGATGGGCTTGGTCATGAAATAGGTCGCCCCAAGGGCCAGCAGATTGGAAATATCGGAAACTCCGACCACTGCGGACATGATGATGATAGGCAGATCCATGAACTGGGAATCGCCTCTCAAGGTCTGCACCAACTGACGTCCATCCATTTCAGGCATCATAATGTCGGTAACAAGGACATCAAACTTATTTTCAGCTTTCAATGCTTCATAAGCGTGCTTACCGTGAGGGCTGACAACAGGAATATGCCCCAGATCCTCCACAAACTTCGCTGCAAGTTTTTGTGAAATTTTATCATCTTCAGCTATCAATATTTTATGCATGAACCCCTCTTCATTTGATTTACTGATTCTGTATTGCCTAAGCCAAACACACCGCATTTGTAAAGTGTAATCAACCATCCGAAAGCGATACATTCTTTTCAAAATCTATGGACCTGACCTTTTGAATATTGTAACTTACTAGAATAAGAACTTAAACAACTTAATTATAATTATATTATCAGGAGCCGCTCTCATGGCTAAAACTGACATCCTGCTTGAAACCGGAACCAACGAACTTGAAATACTGGAATTTTATATCGACCTGTCCGAATCGGAAGACGGCCCGGAAGAAAGATGCCATTTCGGGGTCAACGTAGCCAAGGTCATGCAGGTTATTGAAAGCCCGGAACTGGAACACCCGGAATCCGCAGAACACCCATGCTTCATGGGCACTATCCCTCTGCGCAACCATATCCTGCCCGTACTTGACCTTGCGGTCTGGCTGGGCATGGAACGCAAAAAGGACAAATACGACATCGTAATTGTCACCGAATTCAGCCAGACTGTTTCCGGTTTTCAGGTCAGCGGAGTAACCGAAATCCACCGCGTGGGCTGGCAGCAGGTCCTTTCCCCGGACAAATTCATGTCCAGTTTCGACGAAAGCTGCATTGTCGGCATTGTTGAACGCGAAGACCGTTTCATTCAGCTGCTCGACCTTGAATCCATCCTTGCCGACCTTGACCCCACACTGGGCGGCGATTTTGACGCACCCTCGGCGATAGCTACCGAGGCGTACAATGCACTGGTCTGCGACGACTCCCCCACCATCCGGGCCATGCTGGAGAAAAGCCTCGGAAAGGCAAATTTCCGGCACACCATCCTCCACAACGGCCAAGAAGCCCAAAATGCACTCAAACAGATTAAACAAGTAGCGCAGCAGGAAAACCGCCCGGTCAAAGATTACGTGGAAATCGTAATCTCAGACATTGAAATGCCGCTCATGGATGGATTCAGCCTCGCCAAATGGATACGTGAAGACCCGGACCTGAAGGATCTGCCCATCATCCTCTACTCTTCCATCATCACCAAGGAACTGCGGCACAAAGGAGAATCCGTTGGTGCTAACGACCAGATTTCCAAACCGGACCTGCATCTGCTTCCCGAAAAGGCCATCCGCCTGATTGAAAGCCGGAAATAGCAATAATCCAACTAGACCTTGCTAGACTTCGCTAGACTTTTTCAGCAAACGGCCTTCACATTCATGAGGGCCGTTTTTTCTTGCATGAATTTTAATGAGTCAATATCTTTCCTTTTCAGAATAAAATAAACAATCCCTCTATGGAGAAATAAATATGGAAGACGTTAGAATTTACGGTGATGTGCACGGGCTGTCCGAAGAAGATTTCGAAGACCTCAAGCTGGAATTGCCCTTTGAAAAAATCGTCTACAAAGACAAGGTCCTCAACGTTGATTACGAAGGACACTACATTGATATTGATGATTTTCTGGAAGAAATGATCAAGCGTCTGCCGCCCGAAGGTTGGGCCAAAGTAGATTTCATCGATCACGTGGACTGGAAGCTGACCCGCTACGAAATCGAAAACAACAAAATGACCGAACGCGAAGTCAACGTGGACGCTGTCCTCGAGCCAACCAAGAACGAAGCCGGGCAGAGATAAAGAAGCCTTCCCCAGACCCCATCCCTTTCAAAACCTTTCGATATGCTTCGCAAATATCTTGGCTCAACCATTTTCAAACTAAAAATCGCAACATCTTCCAAGATATTGCGATTTATTATTTGCACACTTTCCAAAACAAAGCGGCGAAGCCTAATAAAAAGTTTTGGGATTCTTGCATTAGCCCTTAGGCGAGAAGCTTTGCTTCGAGTCTTAGGGATAACGACAGTGAAACAAACCCTTTTTCCAAAAGGGTTTAAGCCGCCGGAGGCATGCATAAACTTAGTAATTTATCACTCTAACAGCAGTAGCTTTGGGCGCGGTATCTTCGTCAATGACTTCGAAGACGACTTTCTCGCCTACGTTGAGAGTTTTGAAACCGTCACGCAGCACTTCGGAATAATGGACGTAGATATCCCGCCCGGCTTCATCTTCGATAAAACCGAATCCCTTGATATCGTTGAACCAGCTGACTACACCTTTTAAACTCATACAATCCTCATCAGTCGGAACAAGACTGGAAGCGCGTGCAAAAATTATTTCATGCGGAAGGTAATCCGCCCACGGGTCAGGTCATATGGCGAAAGCTCCACCTTGACCCGGTCCCCCGGTAAAATCCGGATGTAATACTTACGCATCTTCCCGGAAATATGTCCCAGAATAACATGCCCGTTCTCAAGTTCAACCTTGAACATGGCATTGGGCAATGCCTCCTGAACTATACCCTCTACTTCAATACCTTCTTCTTTAGCCATGGCTTCCTCCGTCGCCAGTACTATTGCTTTGCAGATATTCTACCAATCTACAGGTATTAAGGTAATAAATAAAGCCCTACGTTTTTCACACTACTAAAAGGTTTTGGGATTCTTAAAAGCGCGCAGCGCATCAGAACTTTAGAACTGATGCCCCAACCGATCAATGGCATTTAATATTTCTTCCACCAGAACATTAAGCGAGCGACGATTCAGGGCACTGGAGGGGATGCCCTGCGGATAGGTACTGCGCATAAGTTCCTGCTGTTCCTCATCAAGCTTATCCCATTTGTTGAGCACAAGGATGGTGGTCACATCACCGAGATTCATATCGGCCACGATATTATCCACCGCTGCAATCTGTTCTCCCACTTCGGGATGCGATGAATCACAGACATGGAGCAACACATCAGCAGCCTCAAGTTCTTCAAGGGTGGCCCGGAAAGCTTCTTTCAATTCCACAGGCAGCTGGCGGATGAATCCAACCGTATCGGTCAGGATCAACTCCTGCTCACGGGGAAAACGGATACGCCTGCTGGTGGGATCAAGGGTGGCAAAGAGTTTGTCTTCAGCCAGCACCCCGCTGTTGGTCAGGGTGTTGAGCAGGGTCGATTTACCTGCGTTGGTGTAGCCCACCAGTGAGACCACCGGAACCCCGGCACGGGCACGCCGTTCTCGCGTGAAACCGCGCTGGCGGCTGACTTTCTTAAGTTCCTTGCCCAGCTTGGTCAGTTTGTCCTTGATACGGCGGCGGTCAATTTCCAGCTTTGTTTCACCGGGACCGCGACCGCCGATTCCGCCCATGAGCTTCGACATGGCCCGGTTCTTACCTACCAGTCTGGGCATGGTGTATTTCAGCTGTGCCATTTCCACCTGCAATTTACCGGCGCGGGTGGTGGCGTGCTGGGCAAAAATATCCAGAATAAGCTGGGTACGGTCCAGAACCTTGCGTTCGGTGAGCTTGGCGAGGTTGCGCATCTGGGCGGCAGAAAGTTCCTGGTCAAAAAGGATCACTTCCGCATCGGCCTGCAAGGCAATAACTTCCAGCTCGGCCAGCTTCCCCTTACCCATGATAAATTTAGGATTGAGCTTGCGGATACGCTGCACCAGACGTCCTTCCACTTTCAGACCTGCGGTATCGGCAAGGTCTTCCAGTTCATCAAGGGAGCGTTCCTGCACGGACTTGGGGTCCTGCGAAACACTGACAACAATGGCCCGCTCGCGCTTATCCGTGGTGTCGCGAGTGCGGTCCGCCCGGCGAAATTCATCTTCAAGGGCCTTGATCTGGCCCGGAAGATCCATGTCCGCACGGTCCCAGCGCACGGGGGGCAGTTGCTCGTACGGTTTGGTTCCGGCTCCGGGAGGAAGCAGGTAAGCGTACTGCACAAAATCAGGCTCGCCATACGGATCGGAAGCAACAACGGTTACGCTGTCCAGACGCAGGAAAACCATATCCATGAGATCTTCCTCGGACAGGTTTTCACCGGAAATATGGGTATGCAGAAGCCGCAAACCGCGCAGACGTCCTTCGGACTGGCGGGCACGCGGCAGTTCGGGAATGTAGATGGAACCGGGATCACCCACCAGAATCATTTCCGGTTTGCCCTGTCTGTTAACGAGCAGACCGATCTGGCGTCCGATTTCGTGGCTGAGAAAAGAAAGCTCACGGGCCTGCTCGTTGGTGAACCCGTTGGGGTCGTTGTAACGGCGGTCCGCGAGACGGTTGATGCGTTTCAACTCACTGGGCTTCAAACCCTGAGTATTACCTTTGGCTTTAAGAGCTATGGGAATTCTCCATTGCTATGCCTCCGGCGGCCCTGCCGGGGGCCTCAAACCCTTTTGCAAAAGGGTTTAAGAATCCCAAAACCTTTTATTAAGGCTTCGCCGCTTTTGAGACAGGATTGTCTTTCAATTATTAATAGAAAACGGGATGCCATAAAAATGACATCCCGCTAAAAAACATTAAGCGTCGTGATCTGCCAGATATTTGGCAATCATGGAATCGTATTCAGAGACAAGCGCAAAAGTCTCCGCGGCCAGATCTTTTCTGAGCGCGAGAGAAACCTTGCCGTCGTTCTTCTTCATGTCTTCAAGAATACGGGGGTAATGTACCGGACTGGGGACAACCAGAACGGAATGGAAATTTTTCGCTGAAGCACGCAGCATAGTGGGACCGCCAATGTCGATCTGCTCGACAGCGTTCCTCAGGTCCTGCCCTTCGCTAACAGCCTTGGCAAAATTGTACAGGTTAACGCAGACCATATCGATAGTCTCGATTCCATGTTCTTCGAGAGTCGACAGGTGTTCCGGGTTATCCTTGTCCGCAAGGATTCCGCCATGCACGCTGGGATGCAGGGTCTTTACACGACCGCCCATAATTTCAGGGAAGCCGGTAACATCACTTACAGACTTGACCTCAAGACCGGCATCAAGAAGCATTTTCTTGGTACCGCCGGTGCTGATGAGTTCCACACCGAAGCCAGCCAACTCAGCCGCAAATTCAGCAAGCCCGGATTTATCAGTAACACTGAGCACTCCGCGCTTTACAGGCAACATATCCATAACACATCTCCAGTTTGGTTTTTGTGGAGTTGTGCCGGATTTATGCCGTAAAGGCAAGTTCCGGACCGCAGTTTCTCGCCGGTAGCTGGTCCCCGTCCCCGAACCACACGAACAGGGACGGGACCAACCGGGAGGGGAGTCGGCTATATATAAAGGATCTGTGTGAGCTAAATCTGGCTCAGCAGTTCCTTAGCCGCTTCATTTGCGGGATCCTTTTCAAGGATCATTTCAAGCTGCTCGACAGCTTTGTCCTTTTGCTCCATGCAGATGTAAAGACCTGCGAGGGAGTAACGGACTTCGTGCTTCTCAGGATCAACTTCAAGGAATTTTTCGAGGTAAGGAACAGCTTCAGCCATTCTTTCAGCCTCGTGACCAATCCTGATCATACCGAAAAGAGCAACCATGTTGCTGATGTTGCTGTCAAGTGCCTGAGAAAAGTTTTCAAAAGCTTCTTCCTGACGGGAGGTTTCCATCTGAATCAGTCCCATACCGGCAAAGCTCTTGTCGGTAGCTTCTACCTGGTGAGCTTTTTCGTACAGGGACATGGCAGCGTCATACTCGCCACGCTGAACCGCGATGGTTGCAAGACCGATGTAAGGATCGGGATGCACGCCGTTGGAGCCGGCAGCCTTCTTGTAGTAATCTTCAGCCTTATCCAGTTCACCCATGAACAGATAACACTCACCGAGTTCCTTGTTAATTTCATAATCTAAATGACTCATAATTCCCCTCCGGAAATTTTATTTACCGCCGGACAATCCAAAGCGGCATTTTTTTCGACCCCTAAGGGTCTGCCAAATTTAATGCATTTCACGTGCCAAAACCCAAAACAACATCCCTACATTATATAATGGGGAATATATTGATGCGCCTGATTTCCGACACCCACTCCCGCAAAACATCTTATTTTCAACTTTAAGTCCGTAATTTCAAATAGATACAAACTTGGAACGCCTTTTGCTAAATACAAATCACAACGAAACCAACAAGTTTCCCGCCTCAACGGGGACACCGGGAAATTTTTGCAGGAGGATATAAAAATGAAAGGACTTTTCGGAAGCCACATAGAATTGACAGGCAAAGTACTCGACCTGAGACTCCAGCGTCAAAACCTCGTCTCCTCCAATCTGGCTAACGTCAACACCCCAGGATACAAGGAGAAACGCCTTGAATTTGAAGAAGACCTTCAAAAAGCAATGGGCCTTGATGCCAAAGGGAAAATGACCAGAACCAGCAACATGCATATCCCCAATGCATTTGATGCAGACAAATTTTCCGGGGATGTTCTTTCCAACTTCGAACCCAGAGTCATCCACGGTGAAAGCCGGGTCGATATGGATAAAGAAATGGTCGCCATGGCCAAAAACACCTTGTACTACAATGCCCTCTCCCAGGTCATCGGGAAGAATTTTCAGGGCATGAACAAGATCATCCAGAGCGGAGCAAGATAATGAACTTCTTCACAGCACTTGATATCGGAGCTTCAGGGCTGAAAGCCCAAAGGGAGTACCTGAACGTTGTATCCATGAACATGGCTAACGCCAGGACTACACGGACAGCCGAGGGCGGCCCCTACCGCCGTAAAAGTGTTTCCATGGAGTCCAGCCCTGTACTCTCCCCTTTTGAAACCGCCATGAACCAGCAGATGAATCAGCAGCTTCGCGGCGTAACCGTCAGGGGCATTGTTTCCGACACCCGCCCCTTCAAGGAAGTATATGAACCCAACCACCCGGACGCGAACTCAAAAGGAATCGTCAGATATCCGGACATCAACGTGGTTGAAGAAATGGTCAACATGATCAACATCAGCAGATCATACGAAGCCAATGCGCAGTCTGTTGACTCCGCCAAAAGAATGTTCAACCGCGCACTGCGCATAGGAATGGGCCAGTAGCATCCGGCTGCTGATTAAACGACGGATCTTCGACTTTCGATAAAAGGAGCAAAATATGTCCATTAGAAACGTAGCAATGCAGGCATACACCAATGCCATCCAGAACCAGCAGAAGTTTGACAAAAAGTTCGACAAGACCATGGACCTTCACAAGCCCGAGCCGAACTCTTTTGCCGAAACAATGACCAACTCCATCCAGGGTGTTAACGACCTGCAGGGCCAGAAAAAACAGATGATCGAAGAATTTGCTTCCGGCAAAACCCAGAACGTCCATGAACTCATGATCTCTATGCAAAAAGCCAGCGTTGCCATGACCATGACCAGTACTGTACGCACCAAAGTAATGACTGCGTATCAGGAAGTCATGAAAATGCCTTTCTAAGACTGCTGAAAACTTGACAGACACGCTCCTTTATCTGTCACAAAAATATCGCTACCACGGGAATTCCATCATGGAAGGGTCCCGTGGTAGCTTTTATACATCCCGATTTTGATTAGACATTTTTTTGTCACTCGCTCTCACCACATCTTTTCTACCTCAAAAAAAAACGACATAAACACATAAAATAACAAAACATCTTGCCACTGGCCCACAAGTTGCTTAAACAAATGAAAAATCGTCAGGAGTTTAAGTATGCCAAATTTCATCACCGAGTATCTGAGTAAGTTTCAAGGTTTCTGGTCTGACCGCACAGTTTCGCAGCGGATCATGATCGGCGGACTGGCGGCTACAGTTGTAATCGCCTTCATCCTCATGGTTTTCTGGCTCAACCAGACCGAATACCGGGTCCTCTACACCAAGCTCTACGCAGAAGACGCATCCCGCGTTGTTTCCATCCTGCAGTCCACCAAAGAGCCCTACAAAATTCAGGACAACGGCTCCACAATTCTGGTTCCCGCAGACAGGGTTTACGACCTGCGTCTGAAAATCGCCGGTGAAGGCGCACTTCACGGTCAGGGAATCGGTTATGAAATTTTCGATGAGGTCCAGATCGGACAGACGGATTTCATTCAGCGAATAAACTACCAGCGCGCCCTGCAGGGTGAACTGGCACGTACAATCAGTGAATTTCCGCAGGTTGAGCGGGCCAGAGTCCATCTGGTACTTCCCTCCAAGTCCCTCTTTATTGAAGAACAGGTTGATCCTTCCGCTTCCGTAGTACTTAAGCTCAAGGAAGGCGAAAAACTTGCCGACAAGCAGATCAAGGGTGTTCTTAACCTCGTGGTCATGTCTGTTGAGGGACTTAAGCCCGCACATGTAACTATTACTGATATGCGCGGACAGGTTCTCTACCAGCCTGAAGATGACGGCGGACTGGGCCTGAACATCACCAACAGCCAGCTTGAATACAAGTCCGGCCTTGAGTCAAAAATCGAACAGCGCATCCAGCGTCTGCTCATGCCCATCGTCGGCCCGGACAAAGTTATTGCCAAGGTTAACGCGGATCTCGATTTCAGACAGCGCACCATCAAGACAGAAGCATACGATCCGGACGGTCAGGTGGCTCGCTCTGAACAGACCAGTGAAGAAACCACCCGCGGCACCGCCAACGTAGATGGCGGCGTACCCGAAGCAAACTTTCGCGGTGACGGTTTCACCGGAACTGCTACAACTCAGGACTCCACCCGTGAAACCCGCACCACCAACTATGAAATCAACAAAGAAGAACAGCAGATCATCGTTCCTGTAGGCGAACTGAAACGTCTCAGCGTAGCGGTTGTTGTTGACGGAACATATGTAAAAGACCCCGATACAGGTGAAATGACCTACGTACCCCGCTCTGAAGAAGAAATGCAGCGCATCCGGGAACTGGTCAGCTCCGCAGTAGGATATGATGAAGTGCGCGGTGACATCGTAGAGGTTTCCAATATGTCCTTCGGCATGCAGGATATGTTCGGCGACGAAGGCCTCATGCGCACCATGCTCGAATACGCACAGCGTCTCGGCAAGCCTTTCCTCAACGGCCTCCTGATCTTCCTCTTCCTGATCCTCGTGGTACGCCCGGTAGTCATGGCTCTGATCAAGCCCCGTGTGGCTGAAGAAGAGATTGACGAATTCGCAGGACTGCCCGAAGCAGGCGAAAGACTCGCAATTGATGAAAGCGACCTTGACGAAGAGGCTCTTGATACGGCACGTAGACTGGAGAACGCCAAGGCTCAGGCTCTGCAACTCTCGGAAAAGAACATGGATCAGGCTGTGCAGGTGCTGAAGAGCTGGCTGAAGCAGCAGGAGGCAGCTTAAATTGTCTACGCCGTTCACCGGTAACCAGAAAACAGCAATCGTACTTCTTGCCCTCGGGGACAAGTTTACTGCTGAAACCTTCAAACGCATGAACCGTCAGGAAATTGCCGACGTGTCAAAAGCCATGCTGGAGATGGATTCAGTTCCCAAAGAACAGGTTCTGGAAGTACTCAAAGAGTTCAACGAAACTCTGGCATACGGTGCAGAACTCCTCATGGGCGGAGCCGATCAGGTCAAAAGGCTGCTCAGCAAATCCCTTGATGAGGAAACCGCCAAATACATTCTGGATAAACTTGACCTTGAAAGCGGCCCGGCCCCGTTTCAGGAACTCCAGAATGTCAGCCCCAAGATTCTGGCCCAGATACTCAGAAACGAGCACCCGCAGACGCTGGCCCTCATTATCGGCCATCTGCACCCGGATCAGGCAGCGGACCTTATATCCAACCTGCCCGGCGGCGTAAGAGCCGAAGTGCTCATGAGACTTGCCAAGCTGGAGGCTGTTGCAGAAGAAATGCTCATGGAAGTGGACCGGGTGCTGCAGAGTCAGCTCATCGCCATGGGCGGCAAGGAAGGCAAGAAAGTGGGCGGCGTACCCGCAGTAGCGGAAATCCTCAACGCCGTAGACCGCTCCACAGAAGAGGAAGTTCTTTCAGAAATCGAGGAAGAATCCACCCAGATGGCCGAAGAAATCAGGAACCTCATGTTCGTTTTCGAAGACATCAAGGGGCTGGACGACCGCGCGATCCGCGAACTGCTCAAGGAAGTTTCCAACGAAGAGCTCACCACCGCACTCAAGGGTGCCTCCGACGATTTACAGGAGCTCTTCTTCAAGAACATGTCCGAGCGTGCTTCCAACATGATCCGCGAAGACCTCGAAATCATGGGACCTGTGAAACTTTCCGATGTGGAAGGCGCACAGCAGAATATCGTTAAAAACATCCGCCGCCTCGAGGACGAGGGCCGGATCATGATCAGCAGAGGTTCAGGAGATGTCTTTGTCTAACGCAGAAGAAGACAAGTTCTACACCGGTAGGGTAATCATGGGTCTTGATTCCAATAACAAGACTCAGGAGATGACCATACAGGAAATGGAAGGCAAGAAAAAGCCGACCTGGAACGAAGACACCGACCGCGAATATTATGAGCGGGTCAAGGTTAAAGCCCAGAACATGGCCAAGGAAATTATTGCCAAGGCCATGGCTGAGGCGGAAACCATTAAAGCCAATGCTCAGGCTGAAGGTTATGCCGCAGGCCAGCAGCAGGCAGCTCAGGAAGCCGAGCAGCACATGATCGGCTTCAGCCAGAACGTGGGCCAGACTCTGCAGGCTATTCAGGACCAGTCACATAATATAATGATGGCCCAGTCCGCAGATGCAATCTCGCTGGTATTCATGGTCATCGAAAAGACACTGGCCGTGGAAATGGAATCCCGCAGGCAGGAAATTCTCGGCGCATTGCTTGATGAAGCCCTGAACCGCATTGACTCCCTGACCCAACTGGTCATCAAAGTCTCCCCTGCTGACAGCGACATAATCGGACCATTGCTGGAACATGCCAAGACAGAACACCCCGACCTCGCAAAGTGGCGGATCAAAGCCGATCCGGCCATTGATAACGGCGGAATTATTGTTGAAGCAGCTGATGCCATGATTGAGAACACCGTCACCTCCCGCTGGGAAGGAGTGCAGGAAATTCTCGGTCAGCTGGCACCCGGAACAGGAGAATAACCATGGCCGACATGAAAGGCTGCACTAGACTTCTTTCCGCAATCGACCCCTGCCGCAGCTACGGTCGGGTCAGCAAGGTTATCGGCCTTATTGCCGAGGGTAAGGGCATCAAAGCCCCGCTGGGCTCGGTCTGCCACCTCATCCCCGAAGATAAAGAATCACCCATCGCCGCAGAAGTAGTCGGTTTTCGCGACGGTGCCTGCCTGTTCATGCCCTACGGGGAAATGCACGGCATCAGTCCCGGAAGCCTGATTGAAAACTCCAGCACCCCGCCCAAAATACCGGTAGGCATGAGTCTGCTGGGCCGGGCCGTGGATGCCTTCGGAGAACCTATTGACGGCAAAGGTCCGATCATTCCCGAAGCATACAACGACCTGCACCGTGACCCTCCCAACCCGCTGGAACGCCCGCGCATCCATGAACCGCTTGATGTGGGAGTTAAAGCCATTAACGGATTGCTGACATTGGGCAAAGGTCAGCGCATGGGCATCATGGCCGGTTCAGGCGTCGGTAAATCGACACTGCTTTCAATGATGGCCCGGTACACTGTGGCCGACATCAATGTTATCGCTCTGGTTGGCGAGCGCGGCCGTGAGGTAGTTGAATTCATTGAGCGCGATCTCGGCCCGGAAGGACTTGCCCGTTCAGTACTGGTTATCGCCACCTCTGATAAAAGCCCGCTCATCCGTATGCGTGCGGCATACACCGCCACCGCCATTGCTGAATATTTCCGTGATTTAAATAAAGATGTCCTGCTGATGATGGACTCGGTCACCCGCTTCGCCATGGCCGGTCGTGAAGTGGGACTTGCAGCAGGCGAACCTCCCACCCGTGGCGGTTATACCCCGTCAGTATTTGCCCAGCTCCCTAAGCTGCTGGAACGCGCCGGTAAAAACCAGCACGGCTCCATAACCGGAATCTACACCGTACTTGTTGACGGTGACGACTTCACCGAACCCATTGCCGATGCGGTGCGCTCAATCCTTGACGGACACATCGTACTCACCCGTGACCTTGCAGATCAGGGCCACTACCCGTGCATCGATGTTCTCAAAAGCGTCAGCCGTGTACGCGGAGATATTGTGCAGGGAGAAATTGTTGCCGCAGGGCGCAAGGTTCTCGGGCAGCTGGCTACTTTCCGCAAAGTAGAAGATATGGTTAATATCGGAGCCTATCAGAAAGGTGCCAACCCGGAAATCGACACCGCCATCCAGATGGTTCCGGCCATCAATGAATTTCTGCAACAGTTGATTGAAGACAAGCAGACCATAGATGAAAGCTTTGCGAAGCTGATGGAACTGTCAACTGCCAGCTAACCGGAATTAGACCAAAACTAACACAAAAAAAGGATTTTTAGTGGATTAAACCAGACATTATTGCTAATTAACCGATTTTGAAAGCGATATTATTAAAACCAAAACAAACGACGGTGCGATGACAAAACGACTCAGCAAATTATTCATCATCCTTGCAGTCGTTTTTCTTTTGACCCCTGCCGAAGTAAGTATTTCCTCCCCCCTGATCATCACCCACTCTTCGAGCATGCCCCCGATCTCATTCATCAACGATGAAGGAGAACCTGACGGGCTTCTTATTGATTTCTGGAATGAATGGTCCAGACAATCCGGCATCGACATAAAATTCAAGCTCCTGCCATGGAAGAATTCCGTACAGCAGACCATAGATGGAGACGCGGACATTAATGCCGGAATGTATTATTCCAGTTCGCGTGCCCGGGAAATGATCTTCGGAGACTATATTTTTCACATTCAAGGCGGACTGTTTGCAGCCAAAGACATGGTCGGGAGCAAGATACTGAACCGAAAAGAGAGCTGCGGGGTCATCAAGGGCGGATATTCAAAAATTTTCATGCAGGAAAAATATCCGTTTACCCCGCTCATAATTTATAATTCCGCATGGGATATGTATCATGCTGCCGCCGAAGGCAGATTGAAGCTGTTCGTTGCGGATTTTCCGGTAGCTGCATACCAGTTGCACACTCTGGGCATTACCGACAGATTTCAATGTCTGCAAAAATTATATACCAGAGACATTTACCCCACGGTAAGCAAGCGTAACCCGAAACTGATCAAAAGGATAAATCTATATATCGCGGCAATACCCCGGAAAAGAAAAAAGGCTATTCTTCAAAAATGGCTGGACCTGAAAGGCAAAGACGATAATCACCGCAGAACAGCGGGCATAGTTACAGGACTGGTCCTGCTGGTTATGGGCTATCTGCACCGGACCCAAATAATGGTTGCACTAAAAGCATTGAAAGGGAAAATATTTACACAAGCCTAACTGCCGACAGCACCGGACCAGTTAATAGAAAGGGCGGTAACATCGTCATCAAAAACAGGCCGCACACCGGTCTTCTCTTCAAGAATATCTTCAAGCCCGTCCAGCTGCAGTGAATTTTCAAGCATTAATTCCTCAGCGATCTCCACAAAAGGCTCAAGGCTGAAAAAATCATCAGCCATACGCCACTCATAGCACCCGTCAGTGAACAAAAACAGTCGCAGCGAAGATGAAAAGCTGCACTCAGAAAGGTTTACATCAACCGGAAAAAAACCAAAGGGCGGGACCTCGGCAACAAGAGGATCACTCATCTTTCCGTCCAGCATAACAAGGGTCGGGCAATGCCCGGCACTCATATATTTCATCACACCTTTATTGAAATCAATATCAGCGGCGAACAGGGTAACAAAGTAACTGTCCTTGCCTATCAAATCCAGCAGATGGGAATTGATCTGGTTCAGACTGTCGGAAAGATCATTGTGGTTGGCACCATCAGCCTTGAAAAGCGTACGCACGATGGCCATGATAAATGCTGCCTGCGGACCATGCCCGGAGACATCGGCCATAATCACCCGGACCACACCCTCTTCAAGGCCGAAGACATCGTAATAGTCACCGCTGGCCCGTCCGGAAGGGCGATACATGCTTTTGATATCAAGCCCTTCAATAACCGGAACGACCGTGGGCAGCAGCTTGTCCTGCAACCGGGCGACCAGCTTAACTTCGTCGTCAATAATATTATATGCTTTCTGCAGACTGGTATTGGCCGCCTGCAACTGGCGGGTCAGCATGACCTGTCTGATGGCAACCCCCACCCTCGCCTTGAGTTCAACCACATGAAAAGGCTTTGTAAGGTAATCATTGGCCCCGCTGTTCAATGCACGGGCTTTGATCTCCTGCTCATCCTGTCCGGTGAGGACAATGATGATGACCTCCTGATCCTTTATTACATTGCGAATTTTTTCAATAACAGCAAAGCCGTCCATACCCGGCATAAGCAGATCCAGCAGGATGACACAGGGCTTAACCTTCATATATTGAGTAATGCACTCAACCCCATCGGAGGCGGTATCCACATCATAGTCGCCTTCAAGAACACGGGTCAAAAAATTCCTCATGGTAGCAGAATCATCAACTACAAGAATTTTGGGAATCTCTTCATCCGTCTTTACAAGGGAATCATCACTCACCTGCAACCTCCGAGACATTAATTGGACCATCACGTCAACATCAAACCGAGTATGCCGGAACAATACCACAACTCAAAATGATAATGTAGTATAAACAGGATCATATTTACGAATCATGCCCCCCGGATTTCTCCTGACCGTTATCTGTACAAATCCCCCAGCAGCTATCAGCAGCACCGGAAGACCTGCCGCCCAGCAATCTGGTCAGATAGGCAAGTCCGCAGAGATTTATTTTTTTACCCTCTGATGCATGACACTCAATGGATTCACTTATGAAATCCAGAGCCTCTGAAATACTATTAATTTCTGTAACAACGTCCTCAAAAGACTCATTCATATATATCCTCCATACGTATACTTTCGATTCAGAATCAAAATTTAACGTATAAATATATATAAAAAGCTATTCTGTCTATATAATTTTAAATTTTTTCCAATAGATCAGCCTATTTGCACACCTTTATGCAATTTAATATTTTAAAAAGTTTTACCATAAATTTGGAATTAACATTTAAGAACACAAACACACTCACACAAAACAGTTTAACCAGCCGAATATAACACTAATCACATAGTAAAATACTTTAATATAAACAACTACAAAACAACAATTGCTGTTTTTTTACGCAAAATAAAAGCCCGAAGCACAATTAAATCATGCTTCGAGCTTTATGACACAATAGCTTTCGATAGAAATTACTTCACAGCCTTACTTTATCCCTATCTGTCTTACTTTTAGATCATTACGGTATCGAAATACATTTTCCCAAGGTCAAACATAATGGCCTTACCGGAAAGAACTGCCCCTTTTCCGCTGAGTATCTTTAAAATCTCGCTGCTCTGAACTCCCACAGCTGTTGTAATTGCAGAAACCGGAGTGCCTAACTCCTCTTCCAAGCCGTTATCCGAACCGAAAAAATCCGCCGGAGACCTGTCTCCGGGATAAACGGTCGAAACCACTCCGGCCCACCCGGCAACAGACGCAGTCACCATGGGGATACCGAGCTTTGCAGCAGCCTTCTTCAGCGGTTCCCGAAACTCAAGTCCTCCTAGACAGTCAGCCACCAGATCTGCCCCGGAAATAAACGATTCAAAACCGTCCGCTCCTATAAAATCGGAACGCACATCCAGAAACACAGCTGGATTGACCTCGCGAGCCATCTCAAAAGCAGCATCACTTTTTTTGCTGTACAGGGAATTTTCGGCAGCCAGCCGCTGCCTGTTCAGATTGGAAGGCTCAAAAACATCTCCGTCACAGGCAACAATATGCCCCACCCCGCAGCGCACAAGAGACTCCAGCAGATGCCCTCCCAGACCGCCCAGCCCCACCATGGCAACTTTGGAAAAAAACAACCTGCGCTGCTCTTCAACACTGAAGGTGGAAAGGTTCCGGACATAACGCTCCGGAACCGCTTCAACGGAAAATACTGCCCGTTCAACACAATTAAGATCAAGCCCGAGGTCCCGTGAAATTTCACGGATAGCAGCATGGGGAGCAACACGCACACTTTCACCGGAAGCAAAGCTTTTAAGGATAAAACGGTCAGCCAGCAATTCCTTGACTTTTAAATCGATACTCATCTTTCCCCCTTTATAGACAGCAAATGATAGGCGCGCAGGCCGTGCAAGTCAAAATTAACAGCATGGCAAGACGGAACAGATGACACATCAACCAAGGTCTGGTACAGCTGTGCCCATGAAGAAAATGATTACAAATCTCTCAAATATCGCCCGCGAAGCCGGGGCTGCCATTATGGAAGTGCGCAGTAAGGGATTCGACGTCCTGAACAAGGATGACAAATCCCCGGTTACAGCAGCAGACATTGCGTCCAATAAGGTTATAGCAAAACATCTGGCAGAACTATACCCGGAAATCCCGGTCCTGTCGGAAGAAGGAACCAAGATTCCTTATGAAGAACGCAAACTATGGAAGGATTTCTTCCTCGTGGACCCGCTGGACGGCACCAAGGAATTCATCAAAGACAACGGTGAATTCTGCGTGTGTATCGCACTCATGCGTGAAAACCGCCCGGTGCTGGGAGTGGTTTATGCCCCTACACAGGATACGCTTTATACCGGAAGCATTGAAACCGGGGCACAGGTCAGCCGAAAGGGAGAAAAACCCGTCTCAATTTCCACCACCCCGCCAGCTGAGGGAGAAGGACTTAATATTGTCGGCAGCAGATCGCACCCCGCTCCCGCACTGGCCGAATATCTGGAGACCCTGAATGTAAAAGAAATGACTCCGGCAGGAAGTGCCATCAAATTCTGCCTTGTGGCTGAAGGAAAAGCACACCAATATCCCCGCTTCAACCCTACCATGGAATGGGACACTGCTGCAGGGCAGGCCATAGTAGAAGCAGCCGGGGGAAGCATGCTGGGGCTGGATGGAAAAGAATTTCCCTACAACAAAGAAAACCTGAGAAACGCGGGCTTCATTGTAAAAGCCTGATCGAGGACTTAAACATGCGTTATGTAATCATTACCGCACTGCTTCTGCTGGCCGGTTGCACATCATGGCAGAACCCGACCCTTGATATGTCCGTAAACAGAAGCGAACGTTTTCAAGCAGACCGTGACCAGTGCCGCGAACGGGCCCAGAAAAGAACCCACGCCGCCCCGGACAATGACCTGCCCCGGAGGACCTACAGCCACGACCAGAGCCGATCCACCGGTGAAGCCAAAGTCTTTCAACGCTGCATGAGCGCAAAAGGCTGGGTAAAAAAATAAAAAAGTCTTGATTCTTGCTCACAAATTTAAAGCCCGTCTTTGTATTAAAAGACGGGCTCAGATTGCTGACTAACCCCGCTTTTCTCGGAAAGCGGGGTTTTATTATGCTTTCTTCCGTTCGATTTAATTTGAAAAGCTCAAGTTTGTGCGACCAAAGTCAGATTTGGGATCAGAAGGGAAAATTGTGTTTATTTTGGAGAA
>NZ_VOIQ01000015.1 GCF_010470675.1 Desulfovibrio sp. JC010 | reverse complement strand
TTATCTTTCGAAGTAAATGGTTCTCAGGAACCAATTCTTCAATCGTAACCAACTCAACAGTGACTTGCTTTTGCTCAGGCTTTTTTAACATGCAAACAATATAAAAAAGTCCTCACCAAAAGGCGAGGACTTTGTCAGCAATCTGAGCGGGTAACCTGATTTCAGGTTACCCGCTTTTCTTTTGTCCAACGCTGGACATAAAAAAATAAAAAAACTAATTAATAACAAAAATCAACTTCAACCCCACCCTAATCATGAATACAAATCTTGAAATAATCGGCTATGTCTATTCAGAAATAAAAGACAGAGAAAACGCCCCCAAACAGGGCTGCGAAGGCGGCGTGGAAGCTATTGTGGAAATCAAGGAAGAATTCAGTGAATCCATGGACGGACTCAGCGTAGGAAGCGAAATACTGCTCTTTACATGGCTGCACGAAGCAGACCGCAGCTGCCAGAAAGTTCATCCACGCGGAGATGAATCAAGGCCGAAACGGGGTGTATTTTCCACCCGTTCCCCGGACAGACCGAATCCCATCGGCCTGCACCCGGTAACCATCACTGAAGTGGACGGATGCAAAATAAAAGTCCGCCCTATGGAAGCCATAGACGGAACGCCGCTGGTAGATATCAAAATTGACCAGCGTTAAAAAATGGAACTACCATCCCACGGGGTCGGTTACAGAAGGACCGACCCCGCATGGGGTATTCCATCGATACAGGTATCGTGAAATCTCGGGTAGTTACTACCGGGGACGGTAAGTAATTCTGCCGCGAGTGAGATCGTAAGGAGAGAGCTCAACAGTAACCTTATCACCGGGCATAACCCTGATGCGGAACTTACGCATCTTACCGGAGATGTGAGCCAGAACCTCATGACCGTTTTCAAGCTCTACGCGAAACATAGCGTTAGGGAGAGCTTCTTCCACGGTGCCATTAACTGCAATTCCTTCTTCTTTAGCCAAAATTATTCCTCTTATTCTTAAGTAGTTACATAAAAAAAAGCCCGCACTCGCAACTGCGACAGCGGGCTTAATTTTCGATTTTCCCGGACTCGGGAATATCAAGACTGTCTTTAGGTACAAAATGGTGTCGGTAAGAACAACATATTCTCACCAGCCCAAAGGGGCTTTATACCAAATCGCAACAAATTACCAGCGTCTAGGACGCTCTTCCCTCGGACGGGCTTCATTAACTTTCAAGTTACGGCCACCGAAGTCAGTACCGTCAAGGCTTTCAATAGCTTTGATTGCACCATTGTCTTCCATTTCAACAAAACCGAATCCACGGGGGCGGCCGGTTTCACGGTCATTGATGAGTTTAACAGAAATAACTTCACCAAATTCTTCAAAAGCTGCCCTCACATCTTCCTCGGAAGAGCTCCAGGGAAGATTGCCCACGTAAATGTTCTTCGACATCTCAAAAAACTCCATAAATCGTTAGAACTTAAAACAAAACCAGACCGCCGCTCTCGAACTAAAAGAAATTCTTTACGACTAACGCTGACCTCAGAAACCCGCTGAGAAAACCAGCCACTCAACAAAATACCTATAAAGACAATCTATGATATTCGGCTGAAATCCGGTAGCCTATGTAGCCCCATACCTCAAGGAGGATAAAAGAGCAATAGGCCCGCGCAAAAAAGGTTATTTAATTAAACTTTTTTCACGCGGGCCATAATATTTATAAAGAGCGGGCGTTTACTTCTTGAGCCAGCTCATCATTTTGCGGAGTTCGCCACCGACCTGCTCGATCTGGTGTTCTTTACCAATGCGGCGCATGGCAGAGAAATGAGCCTTACCGTTATTGTTCTCGGCGATGAATTCACGAGCGAATTCACCCTGCTGGATTTCCTTGAGGATCTTCTTCATTTCCTTGCGGCTTTCCTCGTTGATAACGCGAGGACCGCGGGTCAGGTCACCGTACTCAGCGGTATCGGAAATGGAATCACGCATTTTGGCGAGACCGCCTTCGTAAATGAGGTCGATGATCAGCTTGCATTCGTGCAGACACTCGAAGTAAGCGATTTCAGGCTTGTAACCCGCTTCTACGAGGGTTTCGAAACCTGCTTTGATCAGCTCGGAGAGACCGCCGCAGAGAACAGCCTGCTCACCGAAAAGGTCGGTTTCGGTTTCTTCACGGAAGGTGGTCTGCAGTACACCGGAACGGGTTGCGCCGATGCCTTTTGCGTAAGCAAGTGCGATATCGAAAGCTTTACCGGAAGCATCCTGATCAACAGCGATGATTGCGGGAACAGCTCCGCCTTCGGTGTAGGTGCGGCGTACAAGGTGGCCGGGTCCTTTGGGAGCAGCCATGATTACATCAACGTCCGCAGGAGGAGTGATCTGTTCGAAATGGATGTTGAAACCGTGTCCGAAAGCAAGGACGTCGCCGGACTTCAGGTTGGGTGCGATGTCGTTTTTGTACACTTCAGCCTGAACCTGGTCGGGCAGGAGGATCATGATGAGATCGGCCTGTGCTGCTGCTTCAGCTGCACTTACGGGTTCGAAACCGTGTTCTTTGGCGAGTTCGTAGTTTGCGCCGCCGGGACGCTGACCAACTACAACTTTAACGCCGGAATCACGAAGGTTCTGTGCGTGGGCGTGGCCCTGACTGCCGTAACCGATGATGGCAACTGTCTTATCTTTGAGCAGATTCAGATCAGCGTCATTTTCATAATAAACTTTCATTGCTTTCTCCTAGATGTTGTTCTCTTTAATTCGGACACGAAACTTAATAATAGTTTCCCGGCGGCTCGCCTTGATTTAAAAAGCCAGCCGGAGGGCACTCCTGTGCCGAAATGTTTATGAAATTTTGTCCTAAGCTTGCAGGGCACGTTTCATGGCGACGGTGCCGGTGCGGGCTACTTCCTTAATACCGAAACGGGTGAGCATGTTGATCAGAGCTTCGATCTTGCCGTGGTCGCCGGTAACTTCAATGGAAAGTTCATCCGGGCTGACGTCCACAACCTTGCAGCGGAAGATATCTACAATGCGTAGAATCTCTGCGCGCTTGGTGTCTTCGGCATTAACCTTGAGAATAACCATTTCACGCTCAACGGCCTTATGTTCCGCCATATCAACGACCTTGATGACTGTAACCAGCTTGCGCAGCTGTTTCACAATCTGCTCCATGATGTGCTCATCACCGAGCGTTGTAATGGTCATCTGGGAAACTCCCTCCTCAAGGGTGGGAGCAACGTTGAGGGATTCAATGTTGAATCCTCGCCCGCTGAACAGTCCTACAACTCTGGAAAGAACCCCGGGCTCGTTTTCAACTGTCACGGATAAAGTATGTCTCATTACTTCCTCCTAAACGAGCAGCATGTCGGTTAATGAAGCACCGGCGGGAACCATGGGGTACACGTTCTCTTCCGGATCCACGCGGACATCGATGATGGTGGGCTTTCCGTTGGAGAAAGCTTCCTTGAGCATCGGTTCGAGGTCTTTTTCTTCAGTAACCCGGTACCCGGCGGCTCCGTATGCTTCGGCAAGTTTCACGAAGTCCGGCTGGGCATCCATGCAGGTTTCACAGTAGTTGCGGTTGTAAAAAAGCTCCTGCCACTGGCGGACCATTCCGAGATAGCCGTTATTCAAGATAACAATTTTTACGGGAAGGTTGTTGCATACGGCAGTCATCATTTCCTGAATATTCATCTGGATGGAACCGTCTCCGGCAATGTTGACAACAAGCTTGTCCGGGAAGGCCATCTGAGCACCCAGAGCTGCGGGAAGTCCGAAGCCCATGGTGCCGAGACCACCAGATGAAAGGAATGATTTGGAGCGTTTAAACTTATAGAACTGGGCGGCCCACATCTGGTTCTGGCCCACTTCGGTGGCGACAATGGCTTCACCCTTGCTGATTTCGTAGACTTTCTCCACGACCCGCTGGGGCTTGATATACTCAGTTTCGCTCTTTTTATAGCGCAGAGGATGGGTTTCAGCCCACTCCTGAACCTGCCTGACCCATACGGCGTGGGCAACTTCCCAGTCCACGGTTTCAAGCCTCGGTTCCATTTCACTCTTTAATGCAGACAATGCGCTTTTGCAGTCGGAGACCAGCGGCACGTGTACGGCTACGTTCTTCTGAATTGAGGTGGGGTCAATATCGATGTGAACAAGAGTGGCTTTGGGGGCAAATGTGCTGACCTTGCCGGTCACACGGTCATCGAACCTCGCCCCGATTGCCAGGACGAGGTCCGCGTTATTTATTGCCATGTTTGCGGCGTAGGTGCCGTGCATTCCCAGCATCCCCAGCCAGAGGGGATCGTCACCGGGAAAGGCTCCCAGCCCCATAAGAGTAGCTGTCACCGGAATGTCAAGACTCTTGGCGAGCCATGTCAGTTCATCCTCAGCTCCAGAGCTGATAACCCCTCCGCCTGCATAAATCAAGGGTCTTTCTGCACCTTCGATCAATTTTGCGACTTTTTTAATCTGCCGCGCATGCGGTTTCAGATTAGGATTATAGCTCCTGAGCGACACATCTTCAGGCCACTTAAACTCGAATTTCTGCTGCATAATGTCCTTGGGCAGGTCAACCAGAACCGGGCCGGGGCGTCCTGTACGGGCCAGATAAAAAGCCTGACGGACGGTGTAGGCGAGGTCTTTGATGTCCTTGACCAGATAATTATGCTTTGTGCAGGGACGGGTGATTCCTACTATATCCACTTCCTGAAACGCATCGTTTCCGATCAGCGGGGTGGGAACCTGCCCGGTGAAAATAACCACCGGAATTGAATCCATGTACGCCGTTGCTATGCCGGTAACAGTGTTGGTCGCTCCGGGACCTGATGTCACGAGGCAGACTCCTACATCGCCGGTGGCGCGTGCATAGCCGTCCGCAGCATGGATTGCACCCTGTTCGTGCCTTACAAGTATGTGCTTAAACGGATAATTGGGTAATTCGTCGTATATGTCGATTACTGCCCCTCCGGGGAATCCGAATACGACGTCCACACCCTCCTTTTTCAGACATTCAAGAAATATCTGAGCTCCGGTGAGCTCCATGGCTACCCTCCCTTATTTATGCTTGTCGAGCAAAGCCTGCAGCTTTGTCTTTCCAGCGAGTTTTTTCTTTTTGAGTTCTTTAACTTCCTGAGTCTCGGTTTCGCTCAGGTAGCTCTTAGCTTCCATTTTATCGATGAGTTTCTTAAATTCGTTGTGCTGGTTCCATAGGGCGTTAATTTCGCTGTCCTGGCCCGCTAGCTGCTCGATCAGTTCAATCTCTCTCTGTTCCATTTGAAACTCCTTTTTGCAATTGGTTTGCAACTCAGGCGCCGGCAGGGATTATCCCTTCCCAACGCGGTTCGACATCAGACTCCACCAGTAAAACCTTTTTACGGTTGGAATGACCTGATGCAATGGAAATATTTCGTTTTTTGAGACCCAGACGGGTCGCGACAAATGCGGCAAGAGCCTTGTTGGCCTTGTTATCAACAGCGGGCGCGTTTATACGCACACGCACGCTGTCCTGATACTCCCCGGTAACGCCCTCGTTTTTGGCACCGGGCTGCACCCATACGGAGACCCTCCACGAACCGTGTCCGCAGGGCCTTATGTAAGATGGGAGTTCAGCAATAACTTCGGTCACTTGGCCTTCTTGAAGAATTTAAGTTTGGATTCGATGGCTTCAACCTTCTCAACCTCGGGATCACCGATTTCGAGCGTCTTGAGATGAGATTCAAGAAGAGCCTTGAGCTCAACCTCAAAACGGGTTCTCTGCCGCTTCAATTCGTTGATGTCTTCATGAATCTGGGCCAGCCTGTTATGGGCCTGCTGCAGGATCACCTCCGCCCTTGAGTGGGCTTCATTGATGATGACCTCAGCCTCCTTCCTTGCGGTAGCCTTAAGGTCGTCCACCATCTTCTGGGTGGTCATCAGGGTGTCGCGCAGGGTTTCCTCACGCTGGCGGAACTCGGTAATGGTGCTTTCCCGGCGGGAAACCATTTTCTGTAGCTGCTTCTTTTCATCGGCAGAAGCACCCAGAACATCCGCAAGCTCGACCATGAGCTGGTCAACTTCGCTCTTGGAATACCCGAACAGGGATTTTGAAAACTTCTTATTAAGCAAGTCTATTTTAGAAAGACTCATACCCACCTCCGGTATTTACATACCATAAGCAAGTCTGGTGAGATTGCCCACCAGAGCGATGTCGATCATCTGGATTGCCAGAAGAACGACAATGGGGGAAAGATCAAATCCACCGATATTCACAAAGGGAAGATACTGCCGCACTTTGGCGAAGACAGGCTCGGTCACACTGCGTAAAAATCTGACAATGGGATTGTAGGGATCAGGATTGACCCAAGTAATCAGAGCGGAAATGATAACCACCCACATATAGAGATTAAGAACAAGCGAAAGGACCTTCGCCACGGCAAGAATCACGTAATCCATTTAACATACTCCTAACGGGCTGGATCAGAAGCAGCCGCTTCCGATCTTGACTATAAATTGGCACAGCAGGATTCAAGAATCAACTGTTTTTCCAAATTTACCTTAATTCTATTAAATATAAGAACACGGGTCACGAAAGAAGGGGCGCAAAATCAAGCCCCGGACGCCCTGTCCTAACCTTTCATACTGAATTAAATAAACTTCTGCTGACCGCAACCGCAACCGGACCAGACATCATTGCGGGCCTTTTCCAGCAGGTTGCAAAGCGTCCAGTAGCTGTCGATATGAAAACGGGCATTAAGCCCTGTGCTGCGATAGGCCCAGAATTCGACCCCGGCACGCTCGGCACAACGCTCATCCACCCATGTATCACCGATGTAGACCACGTCCTCCGGCTTCATATTCCACTTCTGCAGAATATAATGAACGCCTTCGGGATGCGGCTTGCTGTTAGGAAGAGTCTGCGAGGTGACCATGGGCGAGAAAAAACTCTCAATGTCGAATTTCTGCAGGACCATGGGAAGAGTGTCAGTGCGGTTGGTATTGATCCCCATACGGATGTTGTGGGTTCTCAACCATTCCAAGAGCCGGGTCAAGCCCTCTTCCACCTCAATATAATTGATCCCTTCCTTATGCGAGTGATCAGTGCTGTAAACAAAAGCTTCTTCGTGGAATTCTTCAGGCAGGATATACTTCAGTGCATCGGCATGGGTCAGCGCATGCACCTGCTTTTCCTCTTCAGCGTTCATGAGCTCAAGGCCGAACTTTTCCTTAAACCTGTTGTAGTACCATTTATTGGCCTGAAACGAATTAATCAGCACCCCGTCGCAATCAAAGATTATACCCTTGATTTCTTTTACCACCTGAGGAGGTGTGACCGGACTGATATGTATGGATTCCATGTCAGGACTCCCTTTTAATTTTCTTCTTGGACATTAAGGACCACGGTCATTTCCCGCTCAAGCCACTGCCTTTCTTCGGGAAGAGAAGACAAGCCCAGCAGTTTCCACGCTTTTTCGCGCAGAACAAGAGCCTTTTCCGCCAGCAGTCCTTCTTTTTCATAAAATTCAAAATCACGATCCCGCCAGAAGGAAACCGCATCAACATCAGATGTGACCAGTACGCAATTGTCCGGCAGCAGCAGGCTAAAACCTTCCAGCACCTTCTGCCACGGCAGCTGCACATCGCCGCCGCCTGTTCCGGGCAGGTTGGCCATCAGCCCGCCGAGAGCCATGGCCTTGCGGTCATCCTCGTCTTCAACATCAAGACCGAGGCTTTCCCCGAACCCGGCCCATTTATCGGTCAGGTTCTGTTCAAGGGAGCCCAGTTCCAGATGTTTTTCTTCATAAGCATAGCAAAGGGCCAGCACGACCTGATTCTGGATACGCGCTTCTTCACGCCCCTTATCTTCAGCATCAGGAGAAATACGGGCAGTCAGTTCATTATGGATGGCTGAAGTACGCTCCCCGAACTGGTCCTTATCATTGGACTGGGGGTTGGCGATGAATTTAAACATCTCGCCGAGGGATTCACCATAACTGACGAAGTCAGCAACCATGCGTGCGCATGTTTGCGGCTCCACGGGCAGATCTTCAGGACGGAAAACAGGCACTTCGCCGGTCACATCACGGTCGATGCCCGGATCAAAAATCAACGCACCCTCGACCTTTTCCCCGACCAGTTCCTCATGCATTTGCGGAAAATATATTAACATGACCTGCTCCTTTACGGATATGATGCGCTTCGCGCTTTTTATTGAAAGATGTTGCCTCCGGCGGCTTAAACCCTTTTGCAAAAGGGTTTAAGAATCCCAAAACCTTTTATTTGGGCTTCGCCATTAATAATCCTAATCCGGCAATATAAAATTCTAATCCTTACGTGGTTTGAAGAGATTACACACACCTTCGCATTCAGGCTGCTCAAAAAGACATATTTCTTCGTGCAGTGCTCCGCAGAAGGGAAAGCCCTCCTCTTCACGCGGGACCATCTTGCGACACACTACAGTGGATTTCAAGTGTTCTTCGATCCTTCTTTCCCAGAGATCGCGAAAAGCCTGCTCATCCAGATGGAAATTATCGGCCTGCAGCAGGAGTTTATCGTACTCCCCTTCCAGATCCTTCAGGACCCGGCAACGCCATTCCCGGTTATATCCGGGATTAAGCATCTCTTCATAGAGACACCTTCCATTCATGTAGAACCGGCACATGCGGCCCGGCATTTTAGTTACCTTCACCAAAAACATTCCTCCGGGACACCCCGGCCAACGGCCTGAAAGGGTTAAACTTACACAGGATGAATTATGTACGCATCGCGTCTTTGTAAAGATTAAAAATATAAATTTTCCGTGCCGTTCCGGGATAAGAAGACATTCTTGACCAAAGCACAAGGCCCGTGTAAAAGTTCATTACCGTCTAGCATTGGAGGATTAAAATGTTCGGTTTAGGAATCACAGAAATTCTTTTAATTTTGGGTATTATCATCCTGATTTTCGGAGCTAAAAAGCTTCCCGAAGTGGGCAGCGGACTGGGCCGTGCAATTCAGAATTTTAAAAAGGCAAGCAGCGAATCTGAAGAAATTGACGTAACTCCGTCAAAAGACAAAGATAAAGAAGCTTAAGCTTCTGCTGTCAGCTTGATTTTTTGCAGGTTCACCCTGCAAAACCCCGGTTTGCGTTGCGAGCCGGGGTTTTATTTTGCCCCGTCCCCAACCTCTTCAGCAAACATGACCAGCCCCCGCCTGAGGTAAATAGAACCGGAAACAAAGGTAAACACCGCAGTGACTATCTCCACTGCGGGAGACATAAAGCTTACGTCCAGTCTAAAAGCCAGCCCGGTTAAAACAGAAAATACCACCAGCAACTGCAACGCTGTAGTAATCTTGCTGGTCCAGAGTGGCTGAATCCTCTTTTCCACTTCCACGCCGTAAAATTTAAGCAGAAACAGCCCGCCCACGATTATCAGGTCGCGTGAAACAACAAGCACGGTCAGCCAGACCGGAATAAAACCTTGTGCGGAAAGACAGATAAAAGAAGTTACGAGCAGAATCTTATCAGCCAGCGGGTCAATCATGGCCCCGAATTCGGTGCGCTGCTTCATTACCCGGGCCAAAAAGCCGTCCAGACCATCCGAAAACCCGGCCACCATAAAAAGAAGCCACGCCGCAAGGAAGTTGCTGTCGAGGTAGGCAATCACAAATCCCGGCGTGAGCAGTATCCTGAAAATAGTGATCAGGTTGGGTATGGTCCAGATTTTCCCGCTCGGCACAATCCTTCCTTATTCTTTTTTCTCCTCAAGCCCTTCCAGACTGAAAGTCAGCCCGCGGGGAGGCAGGTAATCATTCAGATAGCCACGCAGAACCCACTGGTCGGAAATTTCAATGGCCCAGCTTGCCGACACAGCGGTGGGCTGCATCTGCACATCCAGCAGCTTCACTTCCTGCACGGCAGAATCCCATGATTTCAGCTTGCGGCCGAATTCGCGCACGCCATCGGGGTTGAACCAGCCGTTAACGACCAGCACGGCTTTGGGATTCATGAGCGCATCAATATTCTCAGAACCGAAATACTTACCCCAGAGTTCACGCCAGACACTTTCCATGCTGCTGCCGGAAGCATACCATTTACCACGGGAGGACTGCAGTTCACCGGCCCAGCGTTTCTTGGAAGCATGGCGCACGGAGAAGACAGCGGCAGTACCATTGCTATCAGCAACGGTGGAGTTAGTGAGTCCGTAAAGTGCTATAAATTCGCTTATTTCTTCATTCTGCTTAAGCTGGCGTTCTTCATTCAAGACATACTTGCCATTATCCACATTGATCTGCGCGGGAACTTCAACACTTGAAAACAGGCCCATCTTTTTCAACGCCCCCCGCAGGCTTTTGCGGTTAACGTTTACATCAATGGAAACGGAAACACCGTCCTCAGCCACTTTGACATTCATATCCTTGTAGCCGCTGATGTATTCTTCGTAATGCTTGCCGAAAGATTTTTTAACCGCCTCTGTCCTTGTAGCAGAAAGAGTTCCGGGAATCATGCGTGAAGCTTCGGCAAACAGTGCCTGAGCAAAGGCTTCAGTAACCGCTTCCTGCCGCAGGGTCCGCTGGGCAACCTGCTTTTCCGGGTCCGGGTCCACTGCTTTAAAAATCTGAACCTTCACTGCATGGGCGGGAAGTGCCGAACAAAGCACAGCAACACAGGCCGCCAAAACAAAAGACTTTATCTGATAGGAAAATTTCACTTTATCGCTCCGGTCTGTATTCTTAATTAACGCTGTGGATTCTGAGTTGCGGGAGTTTCATCAAGGGAATCTTCCTGTATGCCGTCGTTATTCAGGGCAGGTTCTTCCTGCGACCGGCCCTCTTCAACAAATTCAGCGGATTCGTCATTTTTCACAGCCGCATCAGGGCCATCCACAAGAACAACCACAGCACAATTCTCAAGCACTGTTTTACGTTTAAGTACTGCCCGTACTTTTGCGGCGTCTTCCAAGGAAAGAATAAAATCACTGCGTGAAGGACCGTGGGTATTAACCGCCTTTACAGTCAGGGGAAAATTCCCCACCCGGGCACGCATGGTTTCTGATTTATCATCAACCATGTAGGCTACCAGTCCCTGCTTGAGAACCGCTCCCCTGCTGACTGCAAAACTGCCGTACACACCCACACCTTTGCCATCATAAATAAGAGGCAGCAGGACGGGATTACAAGGCAGCCCTCTGGCATCAACAACCACGCCGCTGTACACGGTGCTGTCAATATAGCCGTTCTCGCCGCTTTCAAGGGCCTGCAATTCCACCCCGGTTTCACCGCGCTCACCGGAGATGGTCGGCGGGATACCTGTCTGGAAAGAAAGGGTCGGCGGAATAATTATGGAAGAAAGACCGTTACGCAGATTCAGGGACGAAGTAACTTCCACTGTCCCGTTGCCAAGCGCGGTATTAAACAATGAATTCTGCACGTACCCACGCAGGGAATTCAAAGATTTGAGATCATTTTTCAACAGTCTGGAAACCTTGCGCTTACCATCCACAGGCAGACCGAGCACCACATCCAGCAGTCCCTTACGGGACTGAACACCGCCCTGCCGCACAGCAAGAGCCTTGCTGCGAACCGGGTCGATGCTGTCCGCCATGAGTTTGATTTCCGAAGAAGCAGAAATAAAACCGTCCGCCCAGTTGATAACGGAGCCGTCTGTTTTTTCGATCAGACCGCCGAAGCCGTTACTTTTATCTATGGTTTGCTCTTGGGCATGAGCAAAAGAAGCTACGAGCAGAATAAATATTGTAAAGAATATAAATTTTTTCATTATGTACCTGTATTGCCTTCGGCGACCCCGCCGGGGGCCTTAAACTCTTTTTAAAAAAAGGGTTTAAGAATCCCAAAAACTTTTAGTAGGACTTCGCCGTCTTTGTATTCGAAATTCGTCATAGAAAGCTACATGCGAAGCATAACTAAAACGTCCTACCCTTCCAAGCTTTAATCCGCAAGCCACTGCTCTACAAAATTAACAGCCTTGTCATGTTCCTCAGGCGCGAACCAGTGGATATCCTGCTCCCGCTTGAACCATGTCAGCTGCCGCTTGGCATAGGCACGGGTATTCTTGGCCCAGAGCCGAACGGTCTCATCCATGTCGATTTCGCCTTTGATGAAACGCATAAGCTCAATACAACCGATTCCGGTCCAGCCGGGCGCGTTTTCATCCGGGCATTTTTCCCAAGCCCTGCGCGCTTCTTCCACTGCCCCGGCTTCGAGCATCTTTTCGATACGCAGCTTGAGCAACGGAGTCAGTTCATCAAGATCGACCTTGATGCCGATCTTCAGAAATTTGTACGGGGACGGCGGAACCTCACGGTTATGCCACCATGTAAAAGGTTTGCCCGTGGCTTCGTATACTTCAAGAGCGCGGGCGTTGCGCTGGCGATTGTTAGGATGGGTACGGGTGCAGTATTCCGGGTCCACCTTTTCCAGCTCGGCATAAAGGGCCGGACCGCCCTCTTCTTCCGCGCGCTTGCGGATGCGCTCGCGGATTTCGTCCGGGATGTCGGGAATGGGCGCAAGACCGGAAATAAGGCTTTGCAGATACATGCCCGTACCGCCCACCAGTACCGGGAGTTCGTCCGCTACGGAAGCATCGATGCGCTCCTTGGCAAGATCGACAAAACCGGAAGCATTGATGGTCTCGGTGGTGGACAGAAAACCGTACAGCTCGTGAGGACAGACTGCCCGTTCTTCCGGGCTGGGCTGGGCAGTGATCACCGGGAAATCCGTATAAACCTGCCGGGAATCAAAATTGATCACCCGCACCGGAAATTTACGGGCCATGCCCAGTGAAGTGGCAGTCTTCCCGGCCCCGGTGGGACCGAGGATGCATACAACAGGTCTGCGCTCTTCCATGACTTATTTTCCGGGAACAAGCCTTTCGATTACTTCATCGTAGATCTGACGCGGAACCAGACCTTTGATGTCTCCGCCGTTTACGGCCACATCCTTGATGATGGTTGAGCTGAGATACATCCATTTGTAATCGGTCATAAGGAAGACGGTCTGGATGTCGTTATCAAGACGGCGGTTCATAAGGGCCATCTGGAACTCGTACTCAAAATCGGAAACCGCGCGCAAACCGCGCATGATCACATTGGCCGGACTCTGCTCCACATAATGGACCAGCAGTCCGTCAAAAGAATCAACCTCCACCTGCGGATGGTGCTCAAAAATGCGTTTTGCCATGTCCACCCGCTCCTCAAGAGAGAATTTAGTATTCTTGGAGGTGCTGCCGGCCACGGCGACGATTACTTTATGAAAAGTCTTGATCCCGCGCATGACCAATGAGAAATGACCACGGGTGAAAGGATCAAAGGTTCCGGGGAATACTGCAGTTACCGGTTTTACTTCTGCCATAATAAAATCCTTGTTTGACCGTAGAGTTTGTTGACCAGCAGGTCGAGGCGATCCACATGTTCCGACTGGGGAGGCTCAACCTTATCCTCCACTTCCGCCAGCACAAATCCGTCTTCGGAAAGCCAGCCGTTTTCAAGGGCCGCATCAAGGGCCCCCGGCAGCAGGTCGTATCCATATGGCGGATCGATAAAAATAAGGTCGTACGGTTTATCCGGAGACTTACCAAGCACCTTGAAAAGGTCGGTTTTAAAAACCTTGTACTCTTTGGGGGATGCGCCCAGATCCTTGAGATTGGTATTGATCAGATTCGCGGCGCGCCCGTTCTTTTCCACAAACAGGGCGAACTCCGCCCCCCGGCTGAGTGCTTCGATGGCAAGGCTGCCGGACCCGGCGAACATATCCGCCACGCGTAAGCCCTCCCAGTCCACGCCCCTTGATTCGAGCATGGAAAAAATAGCCTGCCGGACCTTGGAAGTTGCCGGACGGTAGCCGGGACCGCTGGCGGTCTTGATCACCCGCCCGCCGTATTTACCGCTGATAAGTCTCATAATTTTATAATTCCGAAATAAGTTCCACAACCTGACGGTTGATTTCAAGCAGCCTGTCGCGCAGCTCGGTCTGGCTCAAAAAGGACTGGGCCTTAACTTTATCCAATCTACCCCTGAATTCGCTGAAAAGTTTCTCCGAATCCTTAAGCAGGAATTCCCAATCAATTTCAGGCTCAGTAACGGCAACCCTGGATTTGACCACAGGCTGGATCTCGCCGCCGGGTACCAGCATAAGCTCTTCACGGTAATCGGCGATATGCACCTTGTAGCCGAGCTCCTGCTTGATGAGTCCGGCCAGCACTTTCTGTCCTTTTGGTTCGCCGTGGGTCAATATGACTTTCATGGCCGGACTGTCAAAGTGTTTCAGCCAGTCAATCATCTCATCCTGCCCGGCGTGACCCGAAAAACCGTTGATTGTGAAGATTTTCGCCTCCACAGTTAGTTTTTCGCCGAAAATGGAAATGTTGTCAGCACCGTTGACCAGTCTACGGCCCGGAGTACCCACGCCCTGATAACCTACAAATACCACACTTGATTCTTTACGCCAGATATTATGACGCAGATGGTGCTTGATGCGCCCCGCATTGGCCATGCCGCTGGCGGAAATCACAATGGCCGGGCCGGAAGTGTTGTTGATGGCCTGAGATTCTTCGGTGCTCAGGGTAAATTTCAGGTTGGGCAGGGAAAGAGGATCATCCCCGTTATGCATGAGTTCCTTGGTATCAAGATCAAAAAACTCCGGATGGTTCCTGAAAATTTCCGTAGCCTTGATGGCAAGGGGGCTGTCCAGATAAACAGGCATATCCGCCGGGAGCCTTCCATCCTTGTAAAGCAGGTACAGGGTATAAATAAGCTGCTGTGAACGCTCCACTGCAAAAGCCGGGATTACGACTTTGCCCCCGCGCTCATAGCTATAGGCAATGGCCTGGGCCAGTTCATCAAGGCTGTTGGAGGAATCCTTGTGGTTACGGTCGCCGTAGGTGGATTCCATGAGCAGGTAATCAGCTTTCTCAATGATACTGGGGTTGCGCACAATGAGCTGGTCCTTGTGTCCGAGATCCCCGGAAAAAACGATCTTGGTGGTCTCTCCCGCTTCTTTTATCCACAGCTCAATAAAGGCCGAGCCGAGAATATGTCCGGCATCCTTGAAATTTACGGTCACACCTTCGGCAGGGTCAAAACTTGCGCCGTATTGTATGGTACGCATGAGCGGCACGGTCTTGATAGCATCTTCCTGCTCGTAAATAGGCTTGAGGGGCGGCTGGCCTTTACGCAATCTTTTGCGGTTGCTCCACTCGGCTTCCATTTCCTGAATGTAGGCACTGTCCAGCAGCATGATATCCAGCAGGTCGCGGGTGGGGGTGGTCATATAAATGGGACCGTCAAACCCGGCCCGCACCGCAGCGGGCAGCAGCCCGGTATGATCGATATGGGCATGGGTGATCAGAATGAAATCAAGCTTCTTGGGATCATAGTCAGCGATCCCTTTGTTACGCTTCTCAATCTCGGCGTTACCTTGATGCAGGCCGCAATCAACGGCGAATCTGGCATTTTCAGTCTCAATTATATAGCAGGAACCGGTAACAGTCTTGGCGGCACCCATAAAAGTAATTTTCATTCATCCTCCCGAATCTTAACCTGAAATCATTTCCAACTATGCTAGCCATGCTTTTTTTGATAATTCGAATGCACAGTTACATGCACCATTAATCAGATTCAAGCAACAGCGGAGCGACTAGAAATTGCAGCAGCATAACCAGAAAAAAGCGTATCTGTACGGTATATCCGCCGTACTCATCTGGTCCACGGTGGCCTCGGCATTCAAGATAGCACTGGGCTACATGACCCCGTTGCACCTGCTCTTTTACGCGACTATCTTCTCTACCGTGTCACTCTTCACCATTTTAAAGATACAAAATAAAACCGCACAGATAAAGCAGATGAGCAAAAAAGAAATGCTCAAATGCGGTCTGCCCGGCCTGCTCAATCCGTTCCTGTATTACATCGTACTCTTCAAAGCTTATGCCCTGCTTCCTGCACAGGAAGCCCAGCCCCTCAATTACACATGGGCGATAACCCTTTCCCTGCTTTCCATCCCCCTGCTGGGCCAGAAGATGACCATGCGTGAACTGCTGGCAATACTGACCAGCTATATGGGTGTGGTGGTTATCTCCACCCACGGCAACCTGCTCGATATCCAGTTCAGCAATGGCTACGGGGTATTTCTGGCCCTTTTCAGCACCATCCTCTGGTCCCTGTACTGGATCATAAACGCCAAAAGTAAATCCGATCCGCTCATAGGACTGTTCCTGAATTTCTGTTTCGGACTGCCCTTTGTGACCGTAGCCATGCTTATATTTTCCGGACCGCCGCCGCTGGCAGTCCCGGCCATCCTTTCCGCAGCTTATGTGGGATTCTTTGAAATGGGTATAACATTCGCCCTCTGGCTGAATGCTCTGAAACTTACGGAGAAAGCATCAAGGGTCAGCAACCTGATCTTCCTTTCCCCTTTCCTTTCGCTGATCCTGATCCATTTCATTCTGGGGGAGGAAATCCTGCCCTCAACACTGGTCGGCCTGCTTTTTATTGTGGGCGGGAACATCATCCAACAGCTGGGCAAAAAGAATTAAACACAAAAAATATATTTTAGTGTTGACGCGTAGCTTAAGCGGAGTTATCTTTTAATCAAAGGCAGAGGTAGTTGTTCATAACGCAACTCGCAACCAACCCTCAAGACGGGAGTGAAATCAACTTGATGTCACTTTCTAAAAGCGAGTCTCACGACGAGGCTCAATTCGAGGGGAGCCTACCGCGAGAGTTCTTTTAAGACCTCCAACGGGCCCACGGAGAGATTGGAAATCGCCGGTTATCCCGGCAAATGCGAAAACGGAACCCCTCTTCTACGGCAAAACGGATTTATTGAAACTTTGTAACCAACCATCAAATCGGTTTAGACGCGTTGAAAATAAAACTTCACAACAACCGCTAATCTTGGTTGATACGCGTAATTTAGGTAAAACTAAAAGCAAACCGTTAACATGTGGTCAGGACACGTTACATTGTAATCTGTGCAACATGTACGTAAAGCCCCCCGGACGGAACTTATGTTCCATCCGGGGTTTTCTTTTGCCTTTTATTCACAGTATTATAGACAGCACTCGCTGTATGTGGCATATTATGCGCGATAAGTCATATTAGAATTCAATACCTTAAATTCAGTTGCAGCTTCAATATCAAAGCACCAAACAAAGAAAGCATGAAAAAATATTTTCATAAATCCATCGCATCCACCATAATCGCGCTTTCTTTTTTGTGTTTATTCTATGTGCCGTCCTACGCTGAACAGATAACAGTCGGCTATATTGAACTTCCGCCCTACTACTTCACTACCGCAGACAACAAGCCGGAAGGTTTTCTACTTCATCTTACCAAACAAATAATGGAGAAGGCAGGGCATAAATGCACCTATAAAAGCATGCCGTCCAAAAGGATTCTTCATACCATCAAAAAGGGCGGTAATTTTGCATCCATTGGCTGGTTTAAAACCAGAGAACGCAAAGAATATGCGAAATTCTCACTGCCGATATACGAAAATGAGCCATTCGGCTTATTACTAAGAACTGAAGATCACAAAAAATTCTATAAATTCAGAACACTGAAAGATGTTCTTGCTCAGGACCAATTCAAGACAGGGTATGTTGCCGGACATTCCATGGGCGAATATGTGGACAGACTGCTGAGGCAGCACCCTCAATCAGTACACTCACTATCCGGCACAACACAGCAATTGATCAAAATGCTGCATAACGGAAAAATTGATTTCTGCCTGCTGGCCCCGGAAGAAATTTCTACAATTATCAAACAATCCGGCTACAAAGAAGATTACTTTTATTTCATGTCACTGGCAGATATAATTAACGGAAATAAACGTCATCTGATTTTTTCACGTGATGTCTCAGATGCGACCATACAAGAAATCAATGCTGCTATTGTTGAGATAAAGAACGAACGTTGGATTGCGAACTGAATAAGACAGCGACAGCCCCCCCCTACCGCCGTCTTTTAGGCATGGCAGCAGTGCAGACCCAGTCCAGAACGAGGGGCGGGTTTACGTTGTAGTTGAGGGATTCCTGCGCCTTGCCGAGCACGAGATCGAGCCTGCGTAAGCCTTTCGGATCGAACAGGCCTGAAAGCGCATCGGCAGCAGGGGTATATTGAGGATTTACGAGCGCGTTCTTGAGTTCCCGCTGACAGCCCATGACCACCTGCAAGCCCATCTCCTTATCCAGCGCACCTTTAGCGGAGGTACGGGCAAACCAGCCCTGACCGGAACGCCAGAACTTCAGCATGGCATTGACCCACTGCGCAACTTCCGGGGAATTCTGCTGATCAGTAGGCCATGCAAGGGTGATTACCCAGCTGCGGGAGACAAGGGTTTCGAGCAACCGTTCACGTTGCGGTGCAGTAAGCACAAAAACATTACCGGGGCGGGGTTCTTCAAGAGTCTTGAGCAGCGCGTTGGCAGAGTTGCCGTTGAGGTGCTGCGCTTCACGGACCACCGTAACGCGAGTACCGCCGCCATTGGGAGGCTGGCCCCAGACCGGAAGCAGTTCACGGATGGAATCTACTGAGATATCCTGCTTCAGCCCGGTGCCGCTGTCATTTTCTTCACGGTCGATGAGCAGAAAATCGTTAAAAGCATCCCCCGCAATCTGCCGGCAGGACTGGCAGGTGCCGCACGGTTCCTGACCGTTTTCGCAGTTCAGCACACAAGCCCAGTAACGGGCCATGTCCATACGCTCGTCAGCACTGCCGCCTTCAATCAAAAGGCATTGCGGAGGTTTCTGCGCCAGCTTCGCAAATCTGGGAAGAACTAAATTCTGCCTCGAAGCAGTTTCTTGAATAGATGTGAACATGTAGAAAGCCTTCGGCGACCCTGCCGGGGGCCTTAAACCCTTTTCCAAAAGGGTTTAAGAATCCCAAAAAGTTTTAGTATGCTTCGCGTCTTTTAAATTCAAAAAACGCACCAGCTTAAAAACACCAAATCCCACGCAAAGTCATACGTGGGAAAAAATATTTAAATACTGCGTACTCCGTAACATCCCCTGCGGCGAAGCCCTAATAAAAGGTTCTGAAGGGGATGGGGTCTGGGGAAGGGGAAACTCTTGCAAGAGTTTCCCCTTCCCCTGCCGCCGGAGGCATCACTATCTTACAATAGTCTGAGCGCGGTCGGGACCGACAGAGACTATGCCGACTTTTACGCCGGAGAGTTCTTCAATGCGTGCGATGTAGTTACGCGCGGCTTCGGGCAGTTCGTCGTAGGAAGCTGCCTTGGTGATGTCTTCATCCCAGCCGGGCATGGATTCGTAAACGGGCTTGACGTGAGCCATGCCGTTCTGTTCCTGCGGGGGATAGTCGACTTTTTCACCGCGATACTCGTAGGCAACGCAGATTTTAATTTCTTTGAGACCGGAAAGGACATCCAGCTTGGTCAGGGCGAACTCGGTAAGGTCGCAAAGACGCGCGGTTTCGCGCAGGACAACCATATCCAGCCAGCCGCAACGACGTTTACGTCCGGTGGTTGCACCGAACTCGTGACCGTTCTTCTGCAGGGTGTCGCCGATTTCGTCAAACAGCTCGGTAGCGAAAGGACCGGCACCGACGCGGGTGGTGTACGCCTTACAGATACCGATAATGCGTTCCAGCTGTTTGGGACCGCATCCGGAACCCGCAGCAGCGTTACCGGATACAACGTTGGAAGAGGTCACGAAAGGATAGGTTCCGTGATCGATATCGAGATGTACGCCCTGCGCGCCTTCGAAAAGCACGTCCTGACCGGCTTTGTTAACATCCTGAATAACGGAAGAAACATCAGCGAGGTAAGGTGCTACCCTTTCAGCGATGGGCAGGATTTCCTGATATACCTTTTCAGCATCAAGGGGCTCAACGTTGAAAAGTTTTTCAAAAAGAACGTTTTTCTCCTGAAGACCTGCTACAATCTTGGTACGCAGCAGTTCAGGATCAGCGAGATCCGCAGCACGGATGCCGCAGCGGTTCATTTTATCTTCGTAGCAGGGGCCGATGCCGCGACCGGTGGTACCGATCTTGTTATCAGCGGACTTGAGGGATTCACGGCAGTTATCCATCTGCCTGTGGTAAGGCATAATGATCTGGGTCTTCTTGCTGATCATCAGACGCTCGGGAGAGACATCCACGCCTTTTTCGGCAAGTCCGTCAATCTCCTTGAGAAAAACCTCGGGGTCGAGTACGACACCGTTACCGATGAGGCACTTTTTACCCTGATGGAGAACCCCGGACGGGATGAGATGCAGGATACACTGCTCTCCTTCCACAACAAGAGTGTGACCTGCATTGTTTCCGCCCTGGAAACGTACAATCGCACCTGCTTGTTCGGCGAGCATATCAACGATTTTGCCCTTGCCTTCGTCCCCCCACTGGGTTCCCACGATTACGGTATTAGCCATTACTAATGTGCTCCTTCTACAGTATTTACGCATGCCTTGACTTAAGGCATGGAATTCTTGCTGTAATTTGATTACTTGATAGCGGCACTGCGTCTGACGTATAATGACAGGAACGGGGCCTGTCGCTGAATAAAAATCCGTAAGGGCCGCTCAAGAAGGTCCGCTTACCTGCTGTTAATACCCCTTTTAAAAGGTGCACGCCAGCAATAAGCACGGCAGACGGGTTTTAATGCGTAAAAAATCTTTTGGGGAAATGTCAATACATCAAAGTAAATTAAATGACCCAAAAACGGGTATTTTGATACTTTTTTCACAACATATTTTCAATATTGTTGTGTACTTGGCGTTATTCTCCTTTTTTTATTACATTTATTCGGTAAAACACCACATTCCCCTGCCCGCCACCATCAGAGTGGCTGCTGTAGACATTGAACGGGTTTTTCCAAAGCTGTCTCCTTGGGGTCCAGGATTTGAGCGGGAACTGGTGGATGAATTCGTAGATTACGCCGGGACTGAACTGGATATCAAGGCTTACCCGACCCACGCTCTGGCATTTGAAGCCCTGACCAAAGGGAAAGCTGATATCATGCTGGCCACGGGATTTAACCCGGACCTGAATTCGACCAGCACCCCGTTAATCAAAGGACCGGTCTATGAGCAAAACCCGGCAGCCATGCTGCATCATATCCGCAAATTTGAACTGCGCACCCCCTTCGAGCTCTGTGACCAGAATGTATTTATTCCTGAGCATTCAGGTCTGAAAAAAACTTTCAACAGCCTGAGCGAACAGCTGGGATGTACTCCCACAATTATCAGCGGTGAAAACTCCAGCCATCTGGAACCGCTGCTGCAATACAACAACAATAAAACCATGCGCTTCCATCTGGTGGAATCCGGTACGTTCAAACCTGTCCGGCCATTTCTGCATAAACTCAGGATTACGGACCATTTCGGGGATGACCTTGAATACAGGTGGTACATGCGCGAAGATGTACACGGTCTAGGTCAGGCCGTTGAAGATTACTGGCATCTGGTGACGACCAATGGAACGCTGGAGGACCTGCAGGAAAAATATTTCGGTTTCATCCCTGAAGAAACTGATTTTTACGATCTCTACTCCCTGCGTAAGGATATCCGTGAAAAGCTGCCCATTTACCACAACTACATCATCAAGTCTGCCGGGAAATACAACATTGATCCGCTGCTCCTGACTGCGGTCATGTATCAGGAATCACGCTTTGATCCTTTTGCACGCAGCAAAACCGGGGTTCGCGGGCTGATGCAGCTGACCAACGATACCGCGCAACTTTTAGGATTAACAAGCAGGCTGGACCCGCGGCAGGCCATTAACGGCGGTGCGCGTTATTTAAGATTTCTCTGGGATAAACTGGAAAGTCGGGATGTGGACGGCTGGGATCGCTGGCTTTTCACCCTTGCGGCCTACAATCAGGGCCTGGGGCATGTTTACGATGCCATTGATATTGCCAAGTACACCAGCAAGCATCCGGGAACATGGCGTTCACTCAAGCAGGTTTTCCCGCTGCTGACCCGGCCCAAATACCATTCAAAAACAAAACACGGCTACACACGTGGGTATGAAGCCGTGGATTACGTAGATAGCATTCGCTATTACTATTATATTATGAACGGGCTAGCTATCCTTCCGGGGCTGGAGGCGAATTACCTTGCTCCCCTTGCCGGAAGAACCACCGGAACCACTCCCGATTGATCCGCCGCCGGAGCCTTGCGGCTTTCCTCCGAAGAGCTCATCCTCTCCCTTACCGGGGATGAAGTCCGGGCGCGGGGACATGGATTCCGGTCCTGCTGTCTGGGCCCAGTGATAATTAAAAAGCTGGTTTTTAAGCCTCACAGCCTGTATCATTCCGAATACAACTGCGGCTTCCTCCCACTTGCGGGTGGGTTCGAATTCGGCCACTTCAGCTTCATACTTGTTCCATAATTCCGTAAGTGATGCCTCATCATAGGCATTAAGCTGCTTGGCCAATTTCAACAGGGCCTTTTCCATATAACCTTCTGACATATATTCTCCCGATAAACTGATGGCGACGGAACTTAGACAAAAAATTGTGCTTTTCCCGCGCACTTGATCAAAATCAACCTACAAAAAGATTGCTGGGACCGCAATTCAAAATTGCCCGCCGCAAAAGGGTGTGCTATGAGCGGCGTACCACAAGGCAACAACTCACGGAGAACAACTATGAGTGATCTTAAAAAGATGTACAAAACCCTGCAGCAGGACCCTTTTCCCGCTGACATGACCGTTACCCTCGGCGACCAGAAGCTGACCTTCAAAAAACGCACCTGGGAAATCGACGGCGAAACAAAGGGCCTTCGCTACGGTGAAAACCCCGATCAGCCCGCAGCACTTTACGAGCTGGTTTCCGGCGGCCTCGAATACGACGGCATCAAATTTCGCGGTGAAGGGCAGGGACTTGTTTCCGCACTCACCGAAGAACACATGATTCAGGCGGGTAAACATCCCGGCAAGACCAACCTGACCGATGTGGACAACGCTCTGAACATCCTGCAGTACCTTACCGCCAAGCCTGCGGCTGTTATCCTCAAGCACAACAACCCCTGCGGCGCGGCATGGTCCGAAGAAGGCGTGGGAGTAGCCCTGCGTAACGCTTTTCAGGCTGACCGTATCGCAGCTTTCGGCGGAGCCATCGTAGTAAACCGCCCCTTCACCATGGAAGCGGCTGAAGTTGTAGACAGTGCATATTTTGAAGTTGTTGCGGCTCCCTCTTTTGAAAAAGGAACTCTCGAAGTTCTCCAGAAACGCAAGAACCTGCGAATTCTCCAGATTCCCGGCATTGCCGATCTGGAAAAGATGCTCGGTCAGCCTTTCCTCGACGTTAAATCTCTCATGGACGGCGGCATGGTTGTGCAGTTCTCTTTCCGCAACCGCATTCTCGATGCTGAAGATTTCATCCCCGCAACAGCTGAAAAAGACGGCTCCACCTTCTCCTCCCGTGCTCCTTCCAAGC
Organism: Desulfovibrio sp. JC010; assembly: GCF_010470675.1. Taxonomy (NCBI): domain Bacteria; kingdom Pseudomonadati; phylum Thermodesulfobacteriota; class Desulfovibrionia; order Desulfovibrionales; family Desulfovibrionaceae; genus Desulfovibrio; species Desulfovibrio sp. JC010. The sequence continues at coordinate 93,444 of NZ_VOIQ01000015.1, read as the reverse complement.
AGGAAACGGACGACATGCTTTTCGCATGGGCAGTTGAAGCAGGTGTTACCTCAAACTCTGTGATTTTTGCCAAAGACGGCGTAACAACCGCCATCGGCACAGGTGAGCAGGACCGCGTTGGCTGCGTTGAGCTGGCAGTAACCAAGGCACGCATCAAGTACGCTGACGGACTCTGCTTTGAAAAATTCCAGATGTCCCTTTTCGAGCTGAAGCTGAAAGCCCTCAAGGACGAACAGGCTGCCAAGGATCTCGCCGAGATCGAACAGGCCGCAGTGGAAGCCAAAGGCGGACTCAAAGGTTCCGTGCTGGTTTCCGACGGTTTCTTCCCCTTCCGCGACGGCGTGGACCTGTGCATGGCGCAGGGTATCACCGCCATCGCCCAGCCCGGCGGTTCCATCCGCGACCACGAAGTGATTCAGGCTACCAACGAAGCCTCCCCGCAGGTCGCCATGGTCTTCACCGGACAGCGTTCTTTTAAGCATTAAAATTTGCCTCCGGCGGCCAGAGGGGGAAAACTTTTGCAAAAGTTTTCCCCCTCTGGACTCCCCCTTTCACAAATCTGCAGGAAAGCAGATTTGGACGGTGACTAAAAGACAACGCCCCGCATGGGTGAGCCACAGGACGTGGCGAATCAAAACCTTTTAGTTGGCTTCGCCGCTTCGTATATTAAATTGACAAAATTTTAGCGCAGGCCTGCCATTTCAATAATTAAACATTTATGTTAAGAATGCCCGGATGTCTGGACGAAAGACATTCGGGGTTTATTTTTTTAAGACTAAGCAAGTTTGAACATTTCTCCGTCTGATTGCGAGCGGACGGATTGCGGGAAACGTTTACTGTATCGGCAAACACAGGTGTTCCCGGAAGGATTTACATGTCCCTATTCAAGGATGGACGTTACGTAGCGCCCGGAAATATTGTAGAATTCATGCACGGCAACCAGCCGCAGCTGGCTTTTGTCATGGAAGAACAGTCCGGAAAGCTGAAACTTTACACCATCAACAAACGCGAAACCAAGATGCCTGCGGCACGGGTTCTTCCGTGGATCGGACCGCAGTATTCCGCTTCCGCCTCCCGGCAGGAAATGCTCGACCATATGGTTGCCCATCAGGAAAAACGGGGCGAACTGCAGGCCGGGCTGGATACCATGGAAATATGGGAACTGGCGCAGGGAGAAGTGGAAAAAGCACCGCTGGACTGGTTTGCAGGGCTGCTTTGGGAAAATCCCGATGCCGACCAGATTTCCGCCCTTGGCCGGGCCATGATCGCAGCCAAGACCCATTTCAAATTTCAGCCGCCCGAATTCACCATCTACACTCAGGAAAAAGTCGAACTCCGCCTGCAGCAACAGGCCGAAGAAAAGGCCCATGAAGAAATCATGAGTACCGGGCAGGAGTTATTCAAAAAGATATGGACCGCCCGGGAATCCGGCGGAAAAATCAGACCGGACCAGATTCCGGACATGTCCGATGAAATAGCACACGGATTGAGATCTTTCCTCATGGACCGTATTTCCGGTCTGAATGAAGATAAATCCAACAAAATGTGGTCCGCCCTACGCAAAGGTCTGCCCGATCACCCTCACCTGCCACTCCTGCTGGCACAGGGCTGGGGCATTGTGCATCCGCATCACAACTATCTGCTGGATGAAGCTGAGTATGCCTTTGATGACAGCTGGGCAGCAAAACACAAAGCGGAAATTGAACGTATTACCGAGGCGGTGGAAACCAAAGCGGGCGATCCCTGCCCCCTGCCCATGCGCTCCATTGACGCCGCCACCACCAAAGATATTGACGATGCCTTCAACCTCAAAAAGCGTGAGGACGGCGGTTACACCCTGACCATAGCCCTTGCCCGGCCCTGCATGGACTGGAATTTCGGATCCGAACTTGATCAGGCGGTCATGAATCGCGGCACAAGCGTTTACCTGCCCGAAGGCACCAGCCATATGCTGCCGGAAGCCCTCGGTATCGGCTCACTCAGTCTTTTTGCCGGGGAGATTCGTCCGGCACTGCTCACAACTTTCGAGCTTGACGAGCATGGAATCCTGCAATCGGTCACTCCCCACAACGGCTGGGTAAAAATCACCGACAACTCCACCTATCTGGCAGTGGAGCAGATGCTTGAAGAAGGCAGTGACGACGAAATGGCTCTTGCTTACGAGCTTTCAGAAAAACTGCTGCAGGAACGCATCAAACACGGGGCAATTGTCATCCGCAGACCGGAACCGGAACTTTCACTTGAAGGCTGGCCGCAGCAGACCAAGGTGATCATGTCTTCCAAGGAAAACACAACCCGCGCGGACCAGATCATCAGCGAATTCATGATCCTCGCCAACTCCGGTCTGGGTAAGTTTGCGGAAGACCGCGGATTTCCACTGCTTTACCGCACGCAGGACATTGCCCTGCCCTCGGACCTGAGCGGAATAGTAACCGAGCCGCACGAAATTTTCATGCGGGTCCGCCAGATGGTTCCCCCGCAGATGGATACCACCCCGAAAAAACACGCCACACTGGCGGTGACCGGATACAGCCCTATAACTTCGCCTCTGCGCCGTTATGCGGATTTCCTGAACATGGCCCAACTCTGCCATTATCTTGTGGAAGAACAACCCAAGTGGGATGCGGATGAACTGAAGGCAATTGCCGACAGCCTGCAATTACGTTTGCAGTCGGTAATAAAAATTCAACGCTTCAGACCGCGTTACTGGAAGCTGCTCTATCTGGCCCAGAACAGGAAAAGCTGGCACCATGCTGTTGTTGTAGATGATAACGGCCCGCTGGCAACACTGGCTATGCCCGAAATCCAGATCAACGTACGTGTCCCCCGCCCCATGCTGGGAGATAAACTGTACCCCGGACAGGGATTCCAGATTCGCTTCAACAAAATCGACCCCCTGACCAATGAACTGCGGGTTGTGGAAGCCATGGAAGAATAATTTTCAAGGAGAGGAGATGCTTATTTCCGGCTGTTATTTTGCCGGGAATTAGCATATATGTAATTTCGGTTTTTAAAACGAAAAAAAGACTTTAAGGAGTTAGCGCATGCTCTGGATATTCTGGCTGGTTTTCGCTTATTTTCTGGGATCAATCCCCTTCGGACTTTTCATCGGCAAGATCTGCTGCAACTGCGACATTCGCACCGAGGGCAGCAAAAGCACCGGTGCCACCAATGTGGCCCGCCTCTGTGGATTCAAGTACGGCGTAGCCGCGCTGGTTCTGGATGTAGCCAAGGGCTTCATTCCGGTACTCATGGCCTGCCAGTACAGCCACAACTGGATTTTCATCTCCCTCGTGGCCGCTGCGGCAGTTCTCGGACATGTCTTCTCCATCTTTCTTGATATGAAAGGCGGCAAAGCAGTTGCCACTACCATCGGTGTATTCTTTGCGCTGGCTCCAGTAGCAACACTCTACTCCATCATCTTCCTGCTGGCCGTAATCGGACTTTCCGGATTTGTTTCCATGGGTTCCCTCACCTTTGCCGTGGCCCTGCCCTTCTTTACTCTGGTAACAGGCTCCATCGGCATGGTCCCGCTGGCCTGCGGCATGACCGTGCTTCTCTTTTGGACCCACCGGGAAAACATCAGACGCCTCGCCAAAGGCGAAGAAAATTCCTGGAAGAAAAAGAAATAAAAGAATGCAATAAAAAAGGGGAGCCGCTCGGCTCCCCTTTTTACTTAAAAAACATCTCGATACTTATCCCTGACCTCCATAATCTTCTCCAGATTATCGAAGAAAAGGTCCACCAGATCAGGGTCGAACATTGTTTCCCTGTTGGACTTTAAAAATTCCAGTGCCCGATCAACTTCCCACGCTTCTTTATAGACCCGGTCACTGCACAAGGCATCAAAAACATCGGTGATGCAGATGATGCGCCCGGCCATACTGATCTCATTACCCTTCAACCCCTGCGGATAACCGGAGCCGTCCCAGTACTCATGGTGCTCATGGGCGATTGTTGCCGCTGCTTTAAGAAGTTTACGGTTGCTGGCGCGCAGAATATTGTACCCGATTTCAGTGTGGGTACGCATTATCTCCATTTCATTATCAGTCAGCTTTCCCGGCTTAAGCAGTATGGAATCCGGGATGCCGATTTTACCCACATCATGCATTGGAGACGCATAATAAAGCTCATCGACCTTTACCGGATCAAGGCCGACAGCCATACCCAGAATACGGGCAATTTCCGAAACCCGGATGACATGAAAGGCTGTTTCCTTGGACCGGAACTCCACCACCTCGCCGAGCATGCGCACTATTTCCTTCTGGGTGTCCAGAATCTCCTGATTCAGGTAAATATTATCAAAGGCTACGCCGACGTTATCGGAAAAAATCCGCAACAGGTCTTCATCCTGCTCGTTGAATTCATTACCGCAATTCTCCACATACAGAAGATGGGAACCATGTTGATGCGTGGGCAGATAGCCAATGTAATCATTATCTGTAAAACATCCGCACCCTTTTTCACGCACGGTATTCAATTGTTCTTTTGTCTGCTGGGAAATAACCGGACAATCTTCAACGGAGGCACTGCACTGGGAATATTTTCCCGTGGAAGCAATAATTCGCATATCATCATGATCGGGACTGGTAACAGCAACCCCGTCACCTTCTATATAAACTGAATCGCGCAACCCTATAAGAGAAATGACCTGTGTAAGCACCCCTTGGGCAAGTCGGCTGACAGATTGCTGCTGAAAAAGACTGCCTGAGGCTTCAATGATATGCTTGAGCCCTTTACGGTTCTGCTCAATTACCTGCAGATCCCTGTATGAACGCAACGCGGAAAGCACCGAGGTGAAAAGTCGCTGGGCGGTAAGTTCCGCCTTGTGCTTGTAATCATTGATATCATATTCGATAATCACCTGCCGTTCCGGTGCCTGTCCCGGCTGCCCGGTACGCAGAATGATGCGGACCATATTGTTTTTCATCTCTTCACGGATAGTCCGCACGAGTTCAAGGCCGGCATGGTTGGTTTCCATGACCACATCAAGGAGGATAACCGCCACATCCGGGTGTTCTTTCAGAATAGAGACAGCCTGTTCAGCTGAATAGGCACTCAAAAACTCCAGCCCTGCACCTTCAAAGGAAAAGTCGCTCAGAACAAGCCGAGTCGTGCTGTGAACGTCCTCTTCGTCATCAACTATGAGAATTTTCCAATTTTTGCTTTTCCGTACAATTCCTTCATCAGGTGTTTCATCCGCAAAAAGGAGCTCATCACAATCAACGGAATTCGAACTCACAACCATACATTGACCTCACTTGAATATCATAAAGGGATTGCCACCGAAAAAACAGCTCCCCCCTCATCCGAACAGGAAACGTCCACACTCCAGTTATAACCGCTGGTAATTCTATTTACAATACTTAATCCCATTCCTACAGCCTCCGGTCTGGTTGTATAGAAAGGGTCGAAAATATAAGGCAAATCTGATTCTGCAACGCAGTCCCCGTTATCCGCCACCACCAGCATGCAAAAATCGCCATCCACCCTGGCACTGATCTTTACGCGAGGCTGCTGCTCATCTGCAAAAAAAACCGCATTGGACAACAGCTCAACTATGACCTTGGTCAGCAGATCCGGACGGGCGTCAATGGTCTGCTCTGTAAGAGCGATGTCAAAAAAAACATCCCTACCCAACTCTTTTGCATACTCCCGGCACAGCTCTATGGACTTCTCCGCTACATCTGAAATTTCTGAACTACAATGATCACAATGATCTATAGACGCAAAAGAGGAAACACTTTTTACGATCTCTTCCAGCCGGGCTGTTTCATGGGCAATGGTTTCAAGATATTCCGAAACTTCGGAATCCGGTCCGAGCTTTCGCGAAGCAAGACCAGCAAAACCGTTTATGGTCATGGTCCGGTTACGTATCTGGTGTGCCACAGATTTGGCCATCTGAGCCAGACTCTCCCGGTTAAGCTCAATCTTGTGCAGATCCCGGTAAGAACGCAGGGCAGTGGTCATTGAGGTGGTCAGCCTGCGAGAAGTAAGCTCGGCCTTCTGCCAGTAATCATTTATATCAAGCTCAGTGATAACCGTGTGTTCCGGGGCGAAACCGGGCTGCCCGGTCCTTAAGATAATTCTTATAAACTGGTTGTTGAGCTCGTTCCTGATCCGGCGGGCCACGTCCAGACCTGCAGTATTGGTCTCCATTACCACATCAAGCAGAACCACCGCGTAATCTGGATTTCCCTTCAATATTTCTATTGATTCCTCCCCTGAATGAGCACTGGTAAAATCAAGGGGCCTGGCCTCGAATTCAAAGTCACCGAGAACCATTCTGGTCATGGAATGCACGTCCGGTTCATCATCGACAATAAGCACCCGCCACGGCTCAGCCTGCCGCGACCGTGACTCTTCTGCTTCCTCCCCGGAAAAGAGCAATTCATCATCTGCGAACAAATTATCAGAGTGCATGCACGTCCTCATCGAAAATCCAGATTAATTATGAAGGCAAACCTACTTTACAGATTACCTCACTTGGCTGAAAATTCAAACAGTATTCTACATCCAATCGATTATTTCTTTAATTTTGTCACTTACATTACACATTATTTTAAACAGATAGCTATTTCCTCTTGAACATAAGGGCCATATAAACTAAGGTTTCGGTATTACATTCATACAGGGATGAATTGACATGACAGAAATGCTTGTAGCATCAATCGCACTGATCATTTTTGCCTTCATTATATACTCAACGCATTCAGCGCAGAGTTCAAAATTTGCGCAGAAGCAGAAAGCCTTTGAGCTGAAAAAAGGACACATGGAAAATTCCATGGATAAAGTGCGTTCGGAAATCAGTTTAATAGAAAAAGAAGTGACAGAAACAGAAGTAAGATTAAAAGATCTGGATAATAGCACGGAAGACGTTTAACCGCCGGGATAGCTTTACCCAAAAGACACAGCCATGATTTTTTCCATCACCTTTGTCACAATAGGCCTATTAGCCACAGTCTTTATCTGCAAAGCCATCAACGGTAGTTTTGAAATCAAATCAATGGATTTGGCGGACAAGGAAAAAAAGCTGAACGAAGAATTGCAGGACCTGCGCAAAAACCGTAAAGAGCTTTCGCAAAGGCTGGAAAATCTGAAGACTCTTTTAAAAGCAGGAATACAATCCGAAGCGGAATCCAAACCCGCAGAAGACCCTACCGACCTGAAGGGGTGGCTGCTTCAGAAACAGATTTTAACGGAAGCCCAATACCTGTCAGCAGAGATATATGGAATAGAAAAAAACATTGATATAATCGGAGCCCTGCTGACCTTGAATATGATTTCAATAGAAGTGTATGAAGAAGTCAAAAAGCTAAAACTTATTTAAGTTAATAGACGCAAAAAACCGCACTGAAAGTTCAGTGCGGTTTTTTTATTACCAGTACACTAAAAACCTAAAACTCGTTCTTGTGCGTCTCGCCCCGATGGACATGGTAGCTGAGATCATAGGTCTTTTTCAAGTGCATGACCAAAGATTCAACAGTGTCATCATCCAGTTTCTGCACCCAGACAAACACACGGCGAGAGCCCTGCTTCACTCCTTCATAGGAAGTGAATACAGTGGAAAGCCTTACCCCTCTGGCCCAAAGATCATTGAGCAGTTCTTCAAGGGCCGAAGCTGTGTCTTCCAGAACAAAAGCAAACTGGGAACTTCCCTTGCTGACCCCGGTTACAGTGGTCAGAAAACGGTAAACATCCACTTCAGTAACAATACCCACAAGACCGAATTCATCCACTACGGGCAGACCGCCGATTTTCTTTTCCAGAAGAATTTCAGCCGCAACTTCCATGCAGGTATCCGGTGAAACAATGTATGGATCATGGGTCATGATATCCTTGATCTTAAGCCCCATCAATCCCTCACCATTTCCAGAGGCATTATCGCCGGGCAGGAACTTGGAAGGCATGGCATCACGGATGTCCCTGTCGGAAACAATCCCGGCCACCAGCCCGGAAGCCTCTGTTACCGGAATCTGTCTGATCCCGGCGTCACGCATCATTTCCATGGCATCAAATATGGGTGCTCCCGGTTGAATTGTCAGCACCTCTTCTGTCATCCAATCCCCTACTAACATTTCTTAACTCCTGAATCTCATCATCATTAATCTTTCAAAGAAGTTCATATTGATCAGCAAAAAAGTCAAAGGGAAACTGCCTTCTCCAAGAAACGGGCAGTTATAATTTCTCCCCGTAGGCAAAGAAAACCCTGTAGCTGGCTTTTATTCCTGATCCTCCCCTATATAACTTTTCATACTCTTCAACAAACCGGCGGTATTTATCCTTGCCCCAGGAAATATCTTCACTGGAAGCAACGGCTCCGGTCTGCTTATGCTTTTTCAGGAAGTGTTTTACGGAAGGGAAGAACTGCTCATGCTCCTCTCTTGCGTAATCCACCTTTATTCCCGGTATGTTTCCAAACAATTCTTCATAAAACGAACAGGGCCGCAACTGCTTGACCGAACCGAACCCGGTCCTTGAACTTACATCGGCCAATTCAGAAAGGGTTCCTTGCGTAAAAATGGCGATGGCAAACCTGCCCCCGGATTTCAAAACATTAAAACTCTGCGGAATGGATTTTTCCGGTTCGCCATACCACTGCATTGCCGATGAACTGACCAGAAGATCAAAACATTCATCCGCAAAAGGCAGTTCCTCCCCGTCAGCAGCCACGAGCAAAGCCCCGGCCCCCTGCTGTTCCATGAGCATGGGGCGGACCAGATCAAGTGAGATATAATCACCGCAGGTAATGCGCCCACAAAGTTCGTCATGCAGAAAGCCGACACCGGAACCGATATCCAGAACTCGGTTATAGTTCCCCTGCGGACAAAACCCGGCACAATTTCCGGCAACGATACGCTGCACAGAAGCGGCCTCGCTGTAGCTTGCGGCGGCCTTGCCGAAACACTGACGAATTCTCTTTTTCACTTAGTCGCTATCCCTTGATAATATTCATTAATTCAACTTCTGAAATTTTATGCCCACCGGCAATTTCCATGATCTGCACGTCCCCGGCAGCTGCCGCAACTTTATCAAAAGCCTTGCGGCGCACAATACGGTCCCCGTCAGCGTGCACGAGGGTTAAATTCGAAGAAAATATTTTGCCGTCGATCTCTATCTTTGAAGAAACAAGGTATTCAAGCCCGGCGACAAGTTGCGCTGCATCATCAGGAGCATATGGAGGAATATCCGATTCACCGCAATTTTCATGGAATGAACGGACCACAGCGGCAGGATCATTTTCCATCCCGGCAATCATGCCCTTGACCAACCGCTTGGGAAAAGAATCCGTAAACGATAAAAACGGGGCAATCAAGACAACCCTGCCATAGCGCGCAAATAAGTGGCGACACTCTTTCAGCAGCATGTGCGCCCCGGTAGACCAACCGATTAAAACATCTCCGCCTTCAGCAATCAGATCCGGAAGTTCCGCAGAATCAAATCCGGTAAACGGAACCAGAAAACGGGCGGACTCGGCCAGTTGCGGATATTGCTGCTCCGAAGTTGCCCAGCCGCCGACAAAAACAACTTTCATTATTCCTGCCCCGCCTTCAGTCCGGCAAAACCGTTCCTGATTTTCTGCAGGTCCTCTTCGGTCAGATCTGCCCGCAGGGAAAGCCGTAAGCGTGCGGTTCCCTCCGGTACTGTCGGTGGCCTGATGGCGGCAGCGTAAATCCCCTCTTCAATAAGCCTGTCACGAGCGGCAAGAGCGGTTTCATTGTCCCCCAGAATCACCGGGATGATCTGACTTTCCGACTGCCCGCAATCAAAGCCGCAGAATTCGAGATAATTTTTTAACCCGCGACTCATCTCCAGAAGTTTGGCACCACGGGAAGAATCATCGGCTACAATACGCAAAGCAGCAAGATTAGCCCCGATGACCGCAGGCGGCAAGGCTGTGGTAAAAATAAAAGAACGTCCTTTATTTCGCAGGTAGGAAATCAGCTCCTTACGCCCGGACACAGCACCGCCGAGGGAACCGAATCCTTTTGAAAAAGCTCCCATATGCAGATCAACTCGGTCGACAATTCCCCGTTCATGGGCAATGCCCTTCCCGCCCCCGAAAACGCCCTCGGCATGAGCCTCGTCCAGAACCAGCATGGTGTCGTAAAAATCGCAGATATCGGCGATCTCTTCAAGGTTGGCAAGATCGCCGTCCATGCTGAAAATAGTATCGGTAATCAGGATTCTGGACTGCGCATCCTTTGCGGATTCCATCCTCTTCTTCAGATGCTTGATGTCATTGTGGCGGTAACGCACATGCCGCGCCCCGGACATCCTGATGCCGTCCAATATACTGGCATGATTAAGTTTATCGGAAAAAACAATTGTTCGCCGTCCGGCAAAACTGTCCATAATGGCAAGATTGGCAGCATAACCGGAAGTAAAAAGCATGGAATCTTCCTGCTCTTTGAATGAAGCCAGTTCACGTTCAAGCTCATCATAAATCCGGAAATTACCGGTCACCAGCCGTGAAGCAGCCGCGCCGCAACCGTACTCACGCACGGCTTCGGCAGAGGCCTGGATAAGACGCTCATCCATGGCCAGACCGAGATAATCGTTGGAGGCGAGATTGAGCAGGTCCCTGCCTTTGAAGACAATTTCCTTTGCTGCGCCATGATCCATATCAGGCACTTCCCGGAGCAGGGAAGAATTCTCCAGATCGGCAAGTTCGCCCTCAATACGGCGGTAAAAACTTTTTGGAGTCATAAAAAATAAAATCCGGCGGTCATAAATAAACAGGAAAATCTAAATGGTGAACGGGAAAAATAAGACTCATGGGCGAGAATAGCAACCATGTTTTTTAAGATAAGGAAAATTTGATGGATATGCGGGTGGCTTTTCTGTTATTCAGCCTGACAGACAGATAACATCAGCAATCGAAAGAACTGCAAACCGGAGCACATATGAGACATAGCCACCTTTTGAGAAACCTCCTTTTACTTGGACTGATTTTTATCATCTGTGCCTGCAATCTCAAGCAGAGCAATGAACTTCCAGCCGGACCGGACTACTCTCAGGGTAAATTCTGGTCCATCAAAGACGAAAACCCCACCCACGCCATTGACGTATTCTTTGTTCACCCCACCACCTACGGTCCGCCTGCTAACGGCCATTTTATCGCCGATCTAGATGATCAGGAACTGAACCACGTAACCGACCGGGATACGATTCAGTGGATAACTGCCGCTTTCGCAGATTCCTGCAATGTGTTCGCGCCGCGCTACCGGCAGATGAATATTGAAGTGCTGAAAGGTGAAGACTTAAAGGTTGAAGAATATCTGAAGATTCCGGTCTCGGACATTGAAGCTGCCTTCAAATATTACCTCAACAACCTTAATAATGGACGCCCTTTCATACTTGCCGCCCACAGTCAGGGATCGTATGTCATGCAGACCCTGCTACGCAAAAATCCCGGACTGCTGGATAAGAATAAACTGGTAGCAGCCTACCTGCCCGGCTGGACATTCACCGACAAGGATATCTCGGACCTCGGCCTCAAGCTGAGTGAAAAAGCAGACCAGACCGGATGTATCATAACATGGAATACCATCGGTCCCGGAGGAGTATCACCCACAGTCAAGGAAGGCGCGCGCTGCGTCAATCCTCTTTCATGGAATACTGAAACCAGCGAATTCCCGGCATCCATGAATATCAAGGCCAAAATATTCCTCTCCCCCGGCAAAAAACTGCTCATCAAAAACTTCACCGCCGCCCGCATTAATGGTGATGGGGCTTTGGAAATACCGACTCCAACACAAGGAGTGCTGGAACAACTGAACATGTCCCTTGGCAAAGAAGTTTACCACCGTTACGATTATGATTTCTTCTTCTACAACGTACAGGAAAATGTGAAACAACGCTGCAATGCCTACCTGAAAGAACACAGATAACTAGAAAGGGGTTGATGAAAATCTCATCAACCCCTTGTTTATTTATATTCTACTGCAAAATATTATTAACCACACCGCGCCCCAGCACAGACTCGAAAACATGTCTGTAATCTGCCGGAACAGCATTCCCGTCCCGGCAGACCCGTTTAAATGAATCGCGCGTTTCAGCACTCATCTGGCTGATATCAAAATCCTCATGGCTCCGTTTTGCCGGAATTTCGCGGTGAATGGAAACCCCGGCCTGCTCTTCTACTTTATGTATCATTTCACCCATTACGGTTTCTCCTTGATGTAAATTTTACCGGACTTAAACGTCACCCCGTCACCGCTCACCGCCATAGCCAGCCGCTTCAGGTTCGGATTATCCTCAAGCGTAATTTCCGCCCCGGTAATTTTGAGTCCATCACCGTCAATCACTGCGCTGTAGCTGGCAGGAGCCAGTATGCAGCGGTCGGGAATTTTCACAACTTCGCGTCCTGCGGGAGCCCGATTCAGCGGGGTTTCGAGGGTGACGGTGGTGGTGTAGGTGCCGCCCGATTCAGATTCAATCACTGAGACAACCTTATGTTTAACACCGTCAATTTCAATATCGTTATGTTCGCCATCAAGGATAAACACTTTACCCTTGATGGAATCCGAAGAGGTGAAAACAAGATCGGATGCAGTTGAGGGGTACACGACATCTGTAACTCCAAATAACTTCAACAGAGGAACTGTGACATATGTTCCCCCACCATTATTGAGAGCAAGGAGTTGGTATTCCTTGTAGTTCGCCATTTCTGACAACATGTAAGTTTTTTCCTGCGCCCCCGATGTTGCCCAGACCACACCGCTCTGACTATCCAAATCCACCCATCCAGCACCGTCATTACTGCCCTGCAGCTTAAATTCTGTCACCATTCGATCAGCATTGGAAGGAGCTATGTTCTCTGTAGAAATACTATAGCCTGATATAGCCTGTTTCGATTCATGGCTGAATCTTACCCAGCCGGACGTCCCTTTGGCCAACCAGTTAGGACTGCCCATACTAGGGTTCCCGTTGGATGCTTCCCAAGCCCAGCGATCAGTAACCTCTTTACTGGCCGATGCAGTCCAGCCGTCCTGAACGTATCCGGTCATTACAGGAAGTATGTTGGCCCCAGCTGTGAAGGAAGTAATTGCAAAATCCAACCCGATCTCCGGCCCCAGATATTCCCCGGCTGCACCTGCTCCTATCCTGAGACCGAACCCGGCGGGGATTTCGGCAACACCGAGGGCTGTAACCTCCGGCTTGGCGGCAACAATTTGCTTTGCGTTCTCCGCTCCTACGGAGTGGGCAGGAGCATGTGCACCGTCAGCTTCCACGGTTGCGCCGGGATAACCTGCGACGGTATCAGCAAAAGCCATGGTCGGCCCGTCCTGAATGGGAACATGTTTTACCAGCAGCTGATAAATTGCTGTGTCGGAATAAAGCTCTCCCCTGCGTCTTCTGCCCACTTCAATACTTTTGGAAATATCAACGCCCGTTGTTTCGAGTGTCCAGCTGAGATTATTGCCCGAGATGGAAGCCGTGCCGAAACCAAGAGTAGTGACTTCATATGAAGTCACCCCGTCTTCCGTATGATCCGAAATGGTAATGGAAACCGTCGTACCTTCTGCAGCCTCAGCAGGACCGGAAAGAACCGGAACCGGACTGCGCAAGGCTGTGATATCACCCACAGCAATTTTTATTGCCGAATCCCTTGCCTCTTCCGCTGCCGAACGGGCTGCCTGCGCGGCATCACGGGCCGCTTCCGCTCCAGTTTGAGCGGCCTGCGCATCACCAAGCATTCCGCGGGCGTTGTCCTCTGCCTTAATTGCTCCGCTGCGGGCTGCGACAGCTTCATCTTTTGCTGTAGTGATGGTCCGGACCATTTCCTGCGGAGAAAGGCGGTCTTCTCCCGGAGTTGAAATATCGTATTTTAAGGCCCTATCCACCTGCTCCTGCAACTGCTGATCCCGCATTACACCTCGGTCGAACGCTTCATTTAAAAGCTGGACCGAAAAAGCATCATTTTCCACCAGCTCCAATTCCTGAGTGTAGGGAATTTCCCGATAAAGGGTGATGCTGTCCCCGGACGGCAACGGATCACCGGACACGGGATATTGAATTTTTCCTGAATCAGCCCCGACACCGGAAACAATTTTAAAATCTGTGCCCTGAATCAATTTTGTTTCTGCACCTTCACTGCTTCGTACAACCGCGCAAAGGTCTTCCGCTTTAAAAATGCGGAAATTAAAATCAAAGAGGGTCTGCACACCATCCCCGGCAAAAGTGATGGTGCTGCCACTTGAAACCACAGTCATAAACTACTCCTGTTAAAGTTAATAACCCATTAAATTACCTGCCTTATATTTAAAGTGTAAAAACAAAGGCGGACCTGAGCCATATGACTCAGGTCCGCCCTGCATATTATTTCTTCGCTGTAATTATCCGCCCATTTTCGAGCTGAGCATTGATCCGGCCAGCTCGGTTCCCTGTGAAAGAAGCGAGGAATTGATTGCCGAATTACCCGCGTTGGTCGCTTCCTGCGTCTTGTTGTAATTCATTACGGTCTGACTGTGCGCGGACCAGACCGACATATCACCGCGTTCAATATGCCTGTTGGAATTCACCTCAGCCTGATATTTCACGATTTCCGCATCATAAGCAGCCTGCTTGATGGTATCCTCCCGCACATCCACAATAGAACCGGAATCCAGCCGCACTCCTTTATATCCGGAAACTGAATGATTACGGCGGTACAACTCCCGGCGCAAAGCGGCCAGTTTGATCTCCGCATCCTGCTTGATTAGACGGGCTTCCTTGTAGCTGACCTGACGGTTATATATGCCCTGCTGCATGAGGTGGTAGTTGTTCAGTTCTGCCATCTGGGAATTATATTCCACCTCACTGCGTTCCTGACTCCCGCCGAGTACGGACTGCCCGAACTGGGTCATCATGCCCAGATAGTTCATTCCGCCTCCGCTGCTGAGAAGACTTGTTCCTGTACCACCGGAACTTCCTGAAGCTGTTCCGGCAGAACTCCCGGTCCCGCCGCTACTCAACAAACTGGACCCCACACCGGAGTTGCCCATCATGCCCGACATTAAACTCCCGGAACTTCCGGTCAAGCTGGAAATACTGCCGACAAGATTTCCCACATTACCCAATGAAGCCCCCTGACCGGATCCCCCCTGAGAAACAGCTCCCATGGCCATATTGCCCAAAGCACTCGTGACCATTTGTGAACCATAATTATAAGCAAGCCCCATCACCATACTAACCAACCTCCATCATATTTGTATCTGCCCGGCGCAGAGCACGGTAATATTCATCCCTGCCCAGCCGGACTTTTTCCTGTTCAAATTCAAAACCGCACCACTTATGCCAGAGCACACTTTTGCTGTTCTCTGCGCAAACCCATGTATCCAACACCGGAAAGTTGCGCTGCAGCATATCCAGCAATCTTCGTGAAGAACGGGCAAAGAGGAGCGGTGCTTCATCCACTTCCGCAGTACCGACCACCCACGGGGTGCCGACTCCGGGCGCAACGGGAATGACCCCGAAAACACACTGCATCCGATCATTGCTGTATAGACCGTAAACAAGCTGTGAATACTCCACATCACCCATGATTATCTCGCGTATGGCCTTTCCGGGATGCAACCCTTCAAGATCATGACGGTCTGATTCACGGATATTAGCGGCTACCAGATCAACATCTTCAAGAGTGGGGATTCCAAGCTTGAGAAGTGAACTTCTGTTTAAACGGCTCATGAATACACCGAGACTTCCGGTATTAATGCCAACACAGAAAGAGGCAGCGGCTGATCCTGCCGAATATAAACCTGTCCGTCGCGATCATAGCCCCGGTTGAATTTCACCTCATAATCACCGCTATACAGAGCCGGAGGACCGCCTGCTTTATCCGCCGAAGTTCGAAACGGGGCACGTTCCAGATGATCACCGTCATAACCGACCTGCAAGCCGAGGGACTGGAACAAACGCACAGTCACGTGGGAAATGCGTTTCTTGCGCCCTTGCGCTGTGCCGCCGGACATGGCCCCGCCCTCAATACGTAGAGTTTTCATGTTTGATACGTAAGGAAGCCCGGCATGGACTATTTTTGCCGGGGCAGCCAGCGTAATACTGCCGTTCTTGACCTGCACATCCGGGCGCACTGCACCGTCTGCCAGCACCGAAACAGTCTTGCCTTCCAGATGTTCAAGCCCGGTAAAAACAGTGTCGCTCTCGCCCTGATCATAGCTGAGCCCTGAATCCACAAAAAAGGCATATTCAGAGCTCTCACCGGTAAACTGGTTTTCCATGCGCTCCACATATTTACGGGGTGTGCCGTCAACCTCCCGCTCCACCACAGACCAGACCTCCTCCTGAGTAGGGCCGGGAATGGTGCACACGGAACGGAATTTCCCATCCGTAGAATGACGGTGGAATCCGACAACGTCATGTTCTCGCTGATAAGTGAGACCGAGCATGGCCCCGTCGTCACGGACCATCCAGACAACGGAATCAGGGGACTGCTGGTAGGCCCATTCAGTGATGGAATTAGCGCGGGTCAGGTGCTCGGCCAGAATGGTCAGGTCCGGGGCCACGTAACCGTCCGCCTCAAAAGAATACGCAAGCTCACGGATGGTCCGACCTTCACGCTGCAGAAAAATCATCACCCCGCCCACAACTACCGGCGGGATAGCCGCCGAACCATGGGTGGTTTCACGGCGGACCATAACCGCGTTAGGTGTAACCGCATCGGCACTGCTGCCCCCGGAAAGCCACCATTCACCACCGGAAGTGCCCATGATCAGTTTCTTGGCACTGATCATCCAGCGGATGGCGTTCACCTGATCGGCGGAGAGGGTGTAGGTACAGGCATCGTCGTCCACCACCGGATCAGAAATCCCGAAATCCTCATAAGACCCGGCCTTGCTCATCCAGACAGTCTGGGGATTTGTCGGGCTGGCCGCAAAGCAAAGCCGTTCTTCAAAAAAGGTCACACAGGAGGGAAAACCTTTTTCGCTGGTCCATTCCTCAGGCGGTGAACTGAAAGGCACCAGTTCCATCTTCCAGTCCACGTGGGATGTGCGGGAAAGTTTATAGGGCTGAACTTCAGGATGAACCAGATACATCACATCCGCAGACTGGGTGTGGCGGATTCCCGGCAGGTCCGACTCTGTATATGGACTTTCAATTTCTACCGGATCACCTTCTTCGGTGACCACAATTCCGCCATTCTTGAAGATACGAATATTGCGGTCGGTAAATTCCAGCACATAAGCCTGTTCTGTAGAGAATTCAAAAGGGATCAACCGCGCTGCCGGATTGGCTTCGCGAACCTGCACGGCTTCGACAGCTCCGGTAAAATCCGCATCGGCAATAATCGAAAGCAGGCCGTTTTCATCCGCCCTTGACCGAAAAGCATAGCTGCCGTCTGCGGATACGAATTCACTCAAGCTCCCGCTCCCGGCACTGACGCAGACCGCCCCGGACTGATAGCCGCTAACCTTGAAGCTGATCTCATAAATACGGTCCGCAACAAGTTTCAAATCGCGACTCAAAACTGATTGTGCCGTCTGGCTTCCGGCGCAAGCGGCCTTTGCAGCAGCAACGGACCAGCCGCTGCCCACAGTCCAGTCAATTGCTGAATCAAGACTTGCGGCAGGCAGTCGATTACATCCCAGAACCTCCCGGATAAAACGAAATCCGGGCCGCCTCGAAGCCCCGCCGTGGGGATGGGTGAACATATTTTCCAGCTCGGCCAATCCGTTGGCATATTTGGCAAGATCCACCCTGCCGCCCAGCCGGGGGGAAAGCTCCCCGGCACTGAAGTTGGTCATAATCATGGATACGGACATAGCTACGCCCTCCAGACCGGGGAATCCAGACCATGAATCCCTCTTGCTTCCAGCCACGGATCATTGAGGATACTATCCTCGCGCCCTTCTGCGGAATCAGCCAGCCGAGCCGACTGCATGGCATTCAGGTACAGGGTCCACATTTCACGGGCCTTGGTGGTGGACCCGGTGATATCATCAGCCATCTCCGCAGCCAGCCGGGCGGCAAAAGCCATCACAAATGAAGGATCAAAAAGGACCGGGTTGGTCACTTTCATGGTGTAGACAGCTGAAGCACCTTCGCGGTCAGTCAGAACCTTATCTCCTTCGACAACAAATTCATCATCCGCACTGTTCAACTGGCGCAAATGCAGGCAATCAGCGGGAAGCTGGTACTGACACCTGTAACCGAATGCCGGATCATCAGCCAGACGGGCCAGCCGTGTCCGCGCAGCCGCAAAGTTCCATGGATGCTCACGCAGCACCGCATCACGGACCTGATCGTAAAAAAGGTTGCAGGTTACAGCTTCCTGCGAACTGTCACTTAGTGATTCAATGAGTCTCGCACCCAGCTTTCTCAGGGCGAGGTTGCAGATTTTAACTTCTGAAACAGCCATTATTTCTCCTGATATGTTTCGGAGATACGATTAATTTCGCCCTCCATTCCATAATCAGGATAAATATAAAGACGGACCTGAATCAGGTGATTCAGGTCCGCCTTTATGGAAAATACAGCTATTAATTATTCCTTATAAAGAGGCAACTTGACGACAAAACGAGTGCCTTTTCCGGGGTCAGAAACAACTTCCATGATTCCTTTATGGCGATCAGTAATAATAAAATATGAAATGGAAAGGCCCAGTCCGGTTCCTTTGCCTACATTCTTGGTGGTGAAAAAGGGTTCCATAATCCGGTTACGGACACCTTCATCCATACCGGGGCCATTGTCCTCAATCTCCATGACCGCCATATCAGCGAGTTCGTAGCAGCGAAGAACAAAACCGGGGTTATCATCCGGAGAATAGGATTTATCGCCCATGGCTTCAGCACCGTTCTTCAACAAATTTAAAAACACCTGCTGAATCTCGTTTGCATCGCAAGCCACCAGCAATCTTTCAGATCCGAAGTCTTTAACTATGCTGATCTTTCTGAAATCATAATTTCGTCTAAAATCGTAATCATTCATTACCAGATTCAGGGCCCCCTCCATAAGCGAACACAGATTCCGCGGCTCAAAATCCGAATCACTCTTCCGGCTGAAGCTGAGCATGCCGCGAACGATAGTTGCGGCGCGCATGCCCGCCTCATACATCCCGTTCAGTATTTTCGCGCAGCCCCGGCGTTCAATATATTCCATTACAGCCGAATAGGGTACTCCGCACTCTTCTGCGATTTTAACATTCCGCGCAGTATCACGGTTCAGCCGCCTTTGCAGGTTCTGCACAGAACTCACAATTGCAGCGAGAGGATTGTTGATTTCATGGGCCATACCGGCTGCAAGGCCGCCAACCGACATCATTTTTTCGGACTGGATCATACGCTGTTCATTGCGCTTGCGCTGAGTAATATCCACCACAGACCCTTCAAAAATAACCGTTCCATCCTGAGCCTTGGTTTTGCGGGCGTTCATGGTAATCCAGACTACTTCGCCGTCCTTGCGTTTCATCTTCACCTCAAAACCTGTAAGAGTCCCTTCATTTTGCATTGCAGTAAGCAGAACATTCCGGTCAGATTCGTTCAAATAAAGCTTCTTGCTCACACTATCCAAAACCTGAAGAACTTCTTCTGGAGAATCATACCCGAACATGTGCGCAAAGGCATCGTTGACGGCCAGCACCCGACCATCGACGCTGGTCTGATAAATTCCCTCCTGAGCATTATCAAATATGGAGCGGTACTTCAGCTCAGAGTGCTCAAGATCACTGCGCACCTTACGCAAAGTCACAACATTTCTGACCAGAACAACCACCAATATGCCCATTGCCGCAAAAACAAAAATTGTGCTCCAGACCAGATAAATATATTCTTCGTAAAAAGAAAAAGGTTCATTTAATACAACACTTTCTTCAGGAATACTGGAAGCGGGAATGCCGTACTTATCAAGGGCCTGCCAATCAAAAATAAACGCATTGGCTCCGACCTTTACTACCGGGATATCGTCAGCTTTTTCACCGGCAAGTACCTTGCGGGCCACCTCACTCATCATCACACCCTGATGATAACCGCTGACAACTTTACCGCCGATCACACCGTCGCGAAGATTAAAACGCAAAAGACAATAAACCGGAACCGGACTGTTCTGGGTCAACATGCTACCCAGCTTCTCATAAGTCACATATGTTCCGTCCCGGTCTGAATAGTACACCCCAAGCAGAACCACGCTGCCCGGTTTCATGGATTGTATTTTGTCCCGCAATTGGGAAATGGTTAAATTTTCGTTATATTTTATGCGGACATTTTCAGCAAAAGGAGCCAGATTCCTGCGCAGGGTCGCCTCCCATGCACGGCCTGTTTTCAGGTAGTCATTGATGACATATATTTCTTTTGTATCTGGTAATTGCTGTAAAATTTCAGCCACGGTATCCCGCGAAGACATTACTTCAGCCACACCTGTAAAATTACGGACATCCCTGATCTGCCTGTTGGAAAAATTATTTACCCCGCAAAAAACCACCGGGGCACCGGGAAACAAGTCATCCCGGTTCTCCAATAAAAAATCAAAAGCATTATTATCAGAAGACAGAACCAAAGACAGGTCGATTTTCTCAAATTTTGCTTTGAGAAGCCCCTTGATCCGTGCGTAGTGCTCCGGTGAATGATACCGTTTGGTATCCATATACTCGATATGAAGGACAAGATCTTTATACGGCGGAACCAGCAGAGTATCGCGGATTCCTTTTTCAATATTGGTGATCCACGACATGCCTGAATGATAGGAATGAAGCACCAGCACATGCCGGACCTCAGCCGCCCGGACAGGCAAAGTAAAAAGCAGAGCCAACAAAAAAAATAAACAGATTCGCAAAACTTTTGCTGATGCATTTTTACATATGACTTTAACCATAATATACAGCTAGCACAGTTTGCGGTCTAAATCTATTCTATAAAAACTAATAATCAATCCCCGGACTGGGCACCCTGAACCCAAGAGAAAGATACATCGTGGTCCCTTTATCAGGTTCGGAAACAACGGCAAGCCCGCCCCCCATGGCCAGAATCAACCTTTTTACGATGGTCAGCCCCAGTCCGGCCCCTTCGTATTTACGGGTAATACTCCCGTCAACCTGCGAATATGAATTGAATATACGCTCCAGATCATCATCAGATATGCCGATTCCTGTATCGGCTATTGTAAATAAAAGCCGACCGCGCCCTTGCGACTGGGGGATAAAGTCTGCGGTGATCCTTACTCCGCCCTTACTGGTAAATTTAACCGCATTCCCCGCAAGATTATTAAGAATTTGCACAAGTTTACGGTTATCGCCAATAAAAATATGGGGTATACTCTTCCCAATTTCAATATCAAAAGACAACCCGCTCTGTTCTGCTGCAGGCCGGAACAGCTCCCCCACTTCTTCCAGAACAGAACAAACATCAAAGGGGTTGTTCATGACAACATCCTTACCGGCTTCAAGCCTGGAAACATGCAGGACATCATTCAATAAATTTGAAAGCCGCCGGCACGAACCGAGAGCGAGCTGCACCACTTCCAGATTTTCCTCCCGCTGAAGGTTCTCCTGAAGGATCTGTAACATCCCCTGCATGCCGTTCAAAGGAGTACGGATTTCGTGGCACATATTTGCCTGAAAACTGTTCTTTTCCAAAATAACCTGCTGCTCCAGACGATGAGCCTCTTTGTAAGCATCCTTTCTGCGCTCCAGTTCCTGTAAAGACCTTACAAGCTCATCTTCCATTCTTTTCCGTTCAGTTATGTCCATCACAGCAAAAACACTTTTGCCCCGCCATTTTCTGCTTTCCGGAAATATCAACTTAAACAGGATATACTTAACGCTGCCATCCTTACAAAGCAGTCTGGTCTCCAATGAACGGACATCACCGGGCTTCGAGTTGTCCCTGAACTCCCCAACTTCTTTCAATACATCTTCGTCAGGACACAGGCGGCCAACCTCAATTCCAAGCAACTCATCCTGCTCATATCCGGTCATGCAACATAATATTTCATTGGCATAGCGACACCTTCCACCTTCTCCCACACCAAAACCTATGGGAGAAATTTCAGATATTGAATTAAGCAAAATAGAATTGAACTCAAAATCGGAATAGATTTTACTGTTTCTGTCCAGCAGGTAATAGCACAAACAGGCCACAGCACTGATCAGACACCCTGCAAAAATATGTATGTAGTGATGATATGAAGCAAAAGAAGAAGAATCCATATATTGCTCTGTCAGATAAGTCGCAGTTCCGACAAAGGCACCGAAAAGAATTAACACCACTGAAAGTTTTTTTATCATCTCCCCTCCAGAGAATGATATCTAAACTAAGTGCAATCACTTTTCAACCGTCACTCCGTTTAAGATGTTACAATACTATGACAAAAACACCCCCGGCCCAAACGGACCGGAGGTGTTAACCGGAGAGGAATGAAATCTTCAATCAAGTAGGTCTGTTAAATATTAATAACTACTTATCCTCAGCCTCCTTTTTCCTGCTGCGAACAGTTTTTTTCTTTGCTTCAGCCTTGCCCTTTTCACCGTCCGCAAGCTCAAAATGCTCTGCCACTTCGGCTCCTGCAGCATAATCAACGCTCATGCCGACTTTGAAAAGCTGCAGTCTGCCCTGCGGATTCTTCACATAACAATCTTTTTTACAAACGTATTTCACTACCCACCAACCTTACACGTTAGTCTGATCGTCCATGACCAGATAAGCACTGATTTTACCGGCTGTGGCGTTGCTTCCGGTCACGGTAAAAGAAAGCCTCAGGAACCCCTTGTGCTGCACAGGCAGAGAAGGCAGCGGAAAGCTGTACCCCTGCTTGAGATCCGCCACGGGAATGGAACCGGACTCGAAGAGGGTATCAAAGAGCGCGAAGTCTTCAGTTTCGGAAGCCTGAACGCCCACACGCAGACTGGTCAGGGTGGAGAAATCCTCGCCATCCACCAGCACCTTCAGCTTCACTTTACCGCTGGAACCGCAATCTTCACCGGCATTGATTACATTCTGGGAAACCGCGCTGGCAGTTACGGCCTGTTCCTCACAAAAACAAAGTTCTTTATCGAGATACATATTATTAATCCTTTTAATTTAAAGGTTACGCAGTAATTGCAGCTTCAGTGTTCAGGATGGAATCCACGCGACGAACCGGGCAGCCCCAGAAAGTGGTTACGGGCTTGCCTTCCCAGTTCTCGGTCTTGAGCATGACGTTGTTTTTGTCGGAAGCTTCAATATCAAGCAGGGTTTTAACGGTCTGGTTGCAATAGATAGCGGTTCTGCCCATGTTGGTATTGGGGATCATGTTCAGACCTTCGATCAGTGCATGGCGCAGGGAATTGGAACCGAGGTTCTTGGGATCGATGGACGCGATACGCACCACATAACGCCAGTCGCGGACCACGAGACCGGGAGTCCACTTGTAGTGGGTGCGCAGTCCCTGATACTTGCCGCCATTGCCGTCTTCGAGGGTAACTTCACCGAGATCATTGTGGGCGAGACCGTTTGCGCTGCCTCGGGGGAAGGTGAAGTGTACAGTCTGATCGGACCAACAGACAATCCAGATGGAAGTGCAGTTGTTGCCGGAGCCGCCGAAGTTAACGACGTTCTTGTGCTCAAGTGAATTGAAGCGGGGCGCAAGGCCGAGGAATTTTTCAGGCTCCAGCGCGGTATCGCCATAAACAAAGGTGTCGGCGAACTCCTTATTCATGGCTTCAAGGAAAGCGCGTTCCTCGGAAGTACGGAAATTGGAGGAATGACCGTTGAGATCGGAAAGGGCCTTGTCCATTTCCGCATAGGATTCGAGCATGCCGCAGGTATCGTCAATCTGCTTGGTGCGGGATTTACTGGGCTTGATTCCGTAGTTGAGTTTACGCCAGCTCACGGTGGGCAGGTCGGTACGCACGGTGGTGCGGTGACCGGTGGGCAGGTTGCCCTCCACCCATGCGGCGTCATCAAGAATTTCGTTGCTGTGGGTCAGTACTTCAGCGACTTTAGCCACATCACCGTTAGGATCGAGACGTCCGCCCCAGTCAGCAAGAGTAAGTGCGTTCATTCCAAGAGTTGCCATAATTAATTCTCCTTACGAGATTCGGCCCTCTTGGGAGCTCTGAATTTAATGACGCTTTTAGCGTTCTGGACTTGTTGCGCTACGCGCTTTTTATATGGGATTTCGCCTCCGGCGGCTTAAGACCTTTTTGAAAAAAGGTCTTAAGAATCCCAAAAACTTTTACTCTGCTTCGCAACATAATTCGCAAACCGTCATCATTTTATATCGGCTGGTTGGGATACAAAATCTCACCGATTGTCTTCTGGCGGCCGGTATTCCTGTTGCTGTCAACGTAGGAATCTTCGGTGAGCCGCCTGCCGACATTGTAAAAGGTTTTAACTACTTCAGGATGACAGGAATATCCTGACTCCCGGATCATTTTTGCAAGGGCCGGTGAAGCAAATGCCTGCAAAGCCTTGTTGGCCACCCCCATATTCTTGCGGTAATTATTGCCGTGCCAGCCGGGCAGAGAACGAGTCTCACGCTCCCACTCCCCGGTCTGGGTCTGGTGGTCCTGAAACCGGGCCGTTTCAAGGGAATTATGAAAATCCACCAGTTTCTGGGCCATTTCCCCGCTGACCCCGTTCTCATGGGCGAACTGCCGGAACTGGCGGTCCACATGGGGGTCAATACCGTCCGGCAGGCCGTAATCCAGTTCGTAAGCCTCGGGCACGTTGGGTACGGGATTATCAGTCAGCTGCTCGGCCTCTTCCACTTCAGATCCGGGCTGAGCTTCAAGCTCCTCTTCTTCGGCAAGAGTATCCCCGCCAAGAACAGGTTCAGCCACATCTTTCATCTTTGCCTGCGGGGAATAATGGTCCGGCTGCGAATCATTACCCACCGGGAAATCCATCATTTGCGCTCCTCCTCTTCCTGTCTGATTTTTTCAGCCCGTTCACGGATGATGGAAAGATAAATCTCCTCATCTGCGGTAATAACCGGACCGAGTACGTTTTCAATCACAAAATCATGAACAGCCACGTTGCGGTAGATGTCGCTTTCTTTTGAAAACAGGGTCGCATTAACTCCGCCCTGTTCCAGCAAAAAAGTGAACACCCTTTTGCCCTGCGCAGTGCCGAATGTGGCCCGTACATCGGAAAGAAACTGCTCATTAATCCTGCGCTGTTCATTACGGACCTTTTCAGCTTCACGCTGTTCATCCTCCAGAAAACCGGAGTCCGTTGTCATTTGAATTTTACCTCCCCTTACGTTGGATGTTGTGCAAAATTTGAATCAAGGAGAAAGAGGGAGTAAACAGTCTGAAGCAATCCGGTATTAACGAATCAACGAATTATGCGGCCACTTCGTGAGCTCTTCCGCCCCCCTTCAAAATGCATAATAAGCAGCAGGGCGGACCTGAATCAGGTGACTCAGGTCCGCCCTGTGTTTTTTTTAAAAAAATTTTAAAATGGGTCTTTAGAATCCCTGATAGCCAGTATTAATAATCCTAACTTGTACCTTCCAACAAAGATATGGCATATGTTACTCAGTCACTAATCCAACCCAAGCGAGTGCTCATGTTTATTGAAAATGAAATCAGTTTTAAAGCAATCAGCGACCTGTTCAGCAATGCAGACAATGAAGGTCGCGACTTTCTATTTGAATATGAAGTATACAACCTGCTGGCCAATTCCGGAGCGGAAACTCCCCCGGCTGCCAATCTGCTGCCGCGCGGGGCGCGTTTTTCCGACGAAGAACTGACCGCCATACCGGGCGATAAGGCAGTGCTGAAAATCGTCTCTCCGACCATCATCCACAAGACCGAGGTCGGCGGGGTACGCATTGTAAAAAAAGAGCCGTCCAAAATCCGCTCCGCCGTGCGCGGCATGATGTACGAAGTACCGGAAAACTACGCCGCATATATTGAACGCAACCCGGACCATGGCCCTGAGGAATACAAAGGGCTGCACGGTGATGCGCTGGTCAAGGCCATCAGCCGCGATCTTAAAGGAGTGCTGCAGGTCCAGTTCATGCCCCCGGATTCCGATTCCTTCGGCAATGAACTTATCGTGGGACTGCGCCGGACCAGAGAATTCGGGACCATCATCAGTGCCGGTCTGGGCGGAACGGATACTGAACTTTACGCCGAAAGGTTCCGCAAAGGGCAGGCCATTGTTGCCGCATCCGTACATATGGTGGACGGACAATCTTTCTTCCAGCTCTTTAAAAACACCATCTCATATAAAAAGCTGGCCGGGCTGACCCGTGGACAACGGCGCATCGTTACTGATGAACAGCTTATTGAATGCTTTGATTCGTTTATTGAGATGGGCAAATATTTTTCCCCATCTAATAAGGATAGCGGATTCGTCATTGATGAACTGGAAATCAACCCCTTTGCCTTCACCGAATACCTGATGGTTCCGCTGGACGGCATGTGCCGTTTTTCAAAAACAGGCCAGAAGCCGCTGGCCCGCCCGGTACAGAAAATCCACAACCTGCTGCACCCGAAAAAAATCGGCATCATCGGTGTATCCTCCACCAGACGCAATTTCGGACGCATCATCCTCGATAATGTGCTGGCCGAAGGGTACGCCGAGGAAGATGTGGTCATCATCCGCGAGGGTTGCGATGAAATTGACGGAGTTCGCTGCGTGCCCTCCCTTGATGGGCTGGACCACCAGCTCGACCTGTTTGTGGTCGCCATTGCTGCCCCTCATGTACCTGATCTGGTGGATCAGATCATTGAACTGAACTGCGCCAAAAGCGTAATGCTCATTCCCGGAGGCATGGGCGAAACCGAGGACAGCAAGGAGCGGGCGGAGCTTGTCATTGCCAGCATCAATGACAAGCATGCCGAAGATGACGGCGGCCCGGTATTCATCGGTGCCAACTGCATGGGCGTGGTTTCCCGGCCCGGCGGCTACGATACATGGTTCATCCCCGATGAAAAGCTGCCCAAAGACCGCAACGCACCTTACCAGCGGGCAGCCCTGATCAGTCAGAGCGGCGCGTTCATGGTTTTCCGGACCAGCCAGTGCCCGGAACTGAACCCGGCCTATATGATTTCCATGGGCAACCAGACCGACCTGACCCTTGGTGACATGGTCCATTATTTCAAGGATTCCCCGGAAGTGGATGTCATCGCCGTCTATGCCGAAGGATTCAACGACCTCGACGGGCTGGAATTCTGCCGCGCAGTACGGCAGGCGGTGATGAACGGCAAGGAAGTAGTCTTCTACAAGGCCGGAAGAACCCCGGAAGGCAAAACCGCCACCAGCGGGCACACAGCTTCGCTGGCCGGGGATTACATGGTCTGCGAAAGCTGCGTGCAACAAGCCGGAGCCATTGTTGCCCGCACCTTTCAAGAGTTTCAGGATCTGTTCATGCTGGCCGAAAAACTAAGCAGCAAGACCATTGGCGGTGACAGGCTGGCCGCAGTGAGCGGAGCCGGATTTGAAGCCGTAGGAATGGCCGATTCCATCCAGTCCGACGACTATGATATTGAACTGGCTAAATTCAGTGAAAAATCAATTAAATCCATTGATAAAATTCTTATAGAAAGAAAACTGAAAAGTCTGGTCACCATCCAGAACCCGCTGGACCTTACTCCCGGTTCGAACGATGCGGTGCATGCGTCCATGGCTGAAATTCTTGTAAAAGATCCGGCTGTGGATTCCATTGTTATCGGTCTGGACCCGCTCTCTCCGTCCATGCACACTCTGGCTGAACCGACAATCCCCGCATTTTCCATGGAAGATGAAGATTCGCTGGGGAATCTGCTCATCAAAATCGTCGAAAATAGTGCCAAACCGGTGCTTGCAGTAGTGGACGGAGGCAGACTCTACGATCCTCTGCGCGATATGCTGCTCGCAAACGGGGTCCCCACCTTTCCGGTCTGCGACCGCGCAGTGGCAGCCATTGCCCTCTACTCCAAGGCCCGCATGCGCGCCGAAGTTATCCGGCTGGCCCACGGCTGCGATTAGTTTCACCACCTATCAAAAGCAAAGGCCGTGATTCACCAGAACCACGGCCTTTAATCTTAGGAGGAGATACTATTAAAATATGTTAATACTTATCGTTGTAACGATTGGATAGTTTATCTTCACGACTGGTCTTTTCAACAACAACGACTGCCTTTTCAGCATTGGCAAAAAAAGCATCTTCAACAAACCTTGCAATTCCGCACAACCAGCACATAAACATAAAATCGCTCCTACAACTTAAGAATACAACCAAAAATCATTTTTAAGATTTCTTTTTAAGAACTTAATTTCAGTGTACGCACAAAAAGTACCTCGTCAATGAGATTTGATTAATTCTTTTTTTCACATTTATATCGCCATCCACTTCTCCGCGACAAAACCCTTGAATCACGTAGATATTAAAATTGAGCGCAGATTCAATTTTATTCAAAATAACACTATTCACTCCTGCAAAATCAACTCTCACCTGTATTTCTTCCATTCTTCTCTCAAGCAATCCAGAACCGGGCGGGGCAACCTGCCAAACAAAAACCCCGCTCCTAAACTGAAGCGGGGTTTCTGAATTTGACATGAAGCAATTTCAAGTCATATTAATTCAAGTCAAATGCATCTTTCTTAAAAAAACAATAAAACTCATCATCACAATGATAAAATCTATTTACCCTGCTTTTTACCGAACCAACTAAATCATCAAAAAACTTAAACCTTAGCAAACCACTATCCTCAACATACTGCTCTACCTCAGCTACAGCATTCACAGAAATAAAAAACAATAGGGTAAGTGCGAAGTACAATTCTAAAACCACTTCTTAACTCCTTTTTGTAAGACTTTATTCAAACCATACGCCGAAAAAACACCTCGTCAACAGTTTTTTATTAATTCTTTTTTTCACATTCAGCCAAACTTTACACCATTTTTCACAATCACTAAAATTTTACCTTTAAAAAATCCTTTTTCCGAAACAAGAACAGAAAAAAGCCGCCACTATTAGAGTGACGGCTTCGTTATTCAATCTCAAAAGACAACTATTGTGCGGGTTTTAACAAAGTAAGCATCCACTCCTCCGGCAATAAGGCTCTTCATCTTCTCGACCTGCCCTTTGTAAGCGACCTTGTGGATGGCATCACCACTCCTTGCCGGAAGAGGATAAAAGACTGTTCCGACACAAAGACAAAGGACAAAAAATACAGCTGAAATTACTTTTATATTCATATTTAGCCTACATTCTTTTTTAGCTGCTCAATTTTTTACCCAGTTCACGGGCCTGCTCAAGGGCTTCTTCCATACGGTGGGCATCGGGAAAAGCAATGGGATCACCAAGACCGCGAATGTGTACATACAAATTTAAATCTGGTTTTCCGCACAACTCGTGAAAAGAAATTAACCGAAGCAGGAAACTTGGAAATCAGACAAAAGGATGAAAATATGTACTGCTCCCGCAGAACATAATTTATCGTTGACTTTAGCAGGCCAGTCAGTAGAGGTAGGCGGACTTCTATAATTAATGAGGACGCAGCAATGAAGCAGGTAAAAGTACAGATTAAAATCAATCCCGGCCAGATCAATAACCCCGGCACGATCCGCAAGGAAGCCCTGAAGGCCGCCGGAATGCCGGACGATAAAAACATTTCCACCCGTGTGCTGCGCCGCTCTATCGATGCCCGTTCCCGCAAACCTCACTTTGTACTGCAGGTCGGCATCGGTGACCCGGAATCCGTGGAACCGCAGGAATCCGTTTTCACCCCCCTGCCCCTGAACGGCAGGCAGGTCGTCATTGCCGGGGCCGGACCTGCCGGATATTTTGCCGCCCTGACCCTGCTGGAACAGGGCATCAAGCCGATCATCCTTGAACGCGGACGCATGGTAAATGACCGCCGCAAGGACCTGAAAAAAATCTACACCGAAGGTTTGATCAACCCCGACTCCAACTACTGTTTCGGAGAAGGCGGTGCCGGAACCTATTCTGACGGAAAACTCTACACCCGGGCCACCAAACGCGGAAATATGGGCCGCATCCTTGATCTGCTCATTGCCAACGGCGCACCGGGTGATATCCGTATTGACGCCCACCCGCACCTCGGCTCCAACGTACTGCCGCGCATTGTCGGCAGAATGCGTGAAGACATAATTTCCTGCGGAGGCGAAATCCATTTCAACACCCGCGTTGATTCTTTCATTCTTGATGGAGACCGCATGACCGGAGTCGTTGCCGCAGGCAATGAAATAAAGGCGGATGCGGTAATCCTCGCCACCGGACATTCTGCACGGGATATTTTCCATGCCCTCAACAATCAGAACATTAAAATCGAAGCCAAACCTTTCGCGCTGGGAGTACGCATCGAACATCCCCAGCCGCTGATAGATAAGATTTTCTACCACCAGTCACCGCGCCACGAAAACCTGCCCGCGGCCAGCTACCGCATTTCAACGCAGGCCATGGGGCGCGGGGTATTCTCCTTCTGCATGTGTCCGGGTGGCTATATTGTTCCGGCCTCCACCGCACCGGGGGAACTTGTGCTAAACGGCATGAGTCTTGCCGCACGCAACGCCCCTTTCGCCAACGCCGGGCTGGTGGCGGAAGTTAAGCTTGAAGATCTGGAAAACCCTGACAACCCGCTTTGCGCTTTGGAATATCAGGCAGCAGCAGAGAAAAAGATATTTGCAGCCGGAGACAACAAAACCCAGCAGGCCCCGGCCCAGCGCGTCAACGACTTCATTGCCGGACGCGTATCAAAATCCATCCCCAAGACATCGTACATACCCGGAGCATACTCCGCCCCGGTACACGAACTGCTGCCCTTTATTCAAGCAGAAGCATTACGCAACGGCATTGAGGCATTAGGCAAAAAATTCAAGGGGTTCGATTCAAATGAAGCCAAGGTACTGGCAGTGGAATCACGCACCAGTTCCCCGGTACGCATCCCGCGTGACCGCGAGACTCTTGAGCATGTGCAGATTAAAGGACTTTTTCCCTGCGGAGAGGGAGCTGGCTATGCAGGTGGAATCATTTCCGCAGCCATGGACGGAGAGAAATGCGCCTTGGCAGCAGCGCGGATGCTGGGATAATCAGCGGATCACCTTGATCTGATACCCTTTTGAGGTCAACGAATCTGGTATTTGGATATCCCAGCGTTTCATTTCTGGACCGCTGAACAGAAGCAGCCCTTTTTTGCCGATGACCGGATGGATACTTTCTATGTTTTCCCCGGCTAATATCTTTTTGACCATCTTCAAGGCTTCACGGCCCTGATCAATACCGGAAAGAACGTACCCGCCTACAGCCTTGCCTTTGCCCACGGAAAAATCCCAAAGGCCGAAAATAGGAACCGGTGAGTGCATGGACGTCCAACGGATAACTTCTTCACTGGAAATATGTTTTCCCTGCTCGTCTCTAAAAATGTGATAGGTCCCGATAACCAGACATGAATACCCGGCATTCAGGGCATTTTTCACCTTCGCCTTCCAATCGCTGAAAGTTCTGACCAGCTCAATATCAGCATGGGCACCCGACACATCCAGAGTAGTTTGGTCATTTAATGATTCGCGCACAAAAACCCTTGAGCTCAAGCTGTCATCCATAAGTACCAGAAATTTACCCGGCCCAACGATTTCCTTCAGATAGGCAATGGACCGTTTCACAAGCGGACGCTCAAACACCCCGGTAATCTTGCGGACATTATCCACATATTTGCGGGCATTGCCGTTTATTCCCAAAAAAACAACCGGAATATCACGGTCAACAAGAAACTGCCCAAGCGACTTGAGTGCGTAATCGTCAGTTACAACCACTACTTCCGGCTTGTCCCGTTCAATTGCAGCTTTTGCTTCTGCTACCCTGCGGTCACAGTCCTTTTTGTTGAGTCTTTTGAAATCAAGATAATAAAATGAGATCTCGGCTTTGCCGGCCACGCCCCTTTTTAATACACCGTTATGCTCTTCCACCCACTTGAAATCTTTATTGTAGCTGTTAACGACTACAACCTTTTTATCCAGTGCAGAAACAGGGGAATTCAAAAAAAACACAAAACATAAAGCGCAAATTAAAACGGCACTTTTTCTAAAATGATCCGCAAACGCACGGCCATTATGTTTTAAATTTGATACATGCATTGATGAATTTGTAACATAGCATTCCCTACCTTCACAACCTACTTTTAAGCCGCCCGCTCCCACTAGCAGACCTGCCATAAAAACAGGCGGTCCGCTTCAATTGAAACGGACCGCCTTTTAAGCAATTAACACAGACTGAAGTCTGTTCAGGAGCGCGCAGCTTCCCCAAGCTGCGCAAATATCTAGCAGGAAGCCTTGCGGCTTTCCTCTATGTACACTTCACCGAGACGTCTGGTCACCGGACCGGGAGTGCCGTCGCCAAGCTCAACGCCGTCCACTTCAATTACCGGGGTAACAAAGGAAGTTGCGGCAGTCATGAAAGCTTCCACTGCATTCTGGGCTTCTTCAATAGTAAAAGGACGCTCTTCAATCTCCATATCCAGCTCATCCGCAAGACGGAGCACGGATTTGCGGGTAATGCCCGGCAGGATGGAGTTGGTAAGGTTGCGGGTAATGATCTTTCCTTCACTGGTCACAATATAGGTGTTGTTGGAAGAACCTTCGGTAACAAATCCCTCTTCAACCATCCATGCATCATCCTTGCCCTGCTTCTTGGCTTCGGTTTTGACCATGGAAGCAGCCAGCAACTGTACGGTTTTGATATCACGGCGGCCCCAGCGGATGTCAGGGACAGAAATTACACGCAGGCCGGATTTTTCACCGGTCAGCTTCTTGGCCTGAGTAAAAAGCACTACGGTCTGCTCCAGACCTTTGGGCATGATAAAATCACGGTCAACAGCACCGCGGGTAACCTGCAGATAGATTGCGCCTTCTTCAAGGTCGTTGCGCTTGACCAGCTCACGGTGAACTTCAAGCAATTCTTCTGCGCTCATGGGCATGCCCATGCCGATTTCACCAAGGGAACGCTCAAGGCGGGCAATATGCCCATCCCACTCACAGATTTTACCATCCACAACAGCGGTAACTTCGTAGATTGCATCCGCAAACAGGAAACCGCGGTCAAATACAGAAACACTAGCCTCTTCTTCAGGCACGTAAGCACCATTTACATATACAGTACGGCTCATTTTATTCACTTATTCCAATATGTAAGATTAACAACTAGCCCCACAATTCACTCTGCGGGGGAAAAACAAATTTATCATCGTATTCCAAAGGATGTGCCCTGTCTTCGGCCAAAAGCAAAGGCCCGTCAAGATCCACAACAGCCGCACCACTGGCAACCAGCACGGCAGGTGCCATGGCCAGCGAAGAACCGACCATGCAGCCGACCATAACTTTAAAGCCCTCTGCCAAAGCAGCCTCACGGAGCTTGAGTGCTTCGGTCAAACCTCCAGTCTTATCCAGCTTGATATTGACCATGTCATACTTACCCTTGAGTCCGGGCAGGGATTCACGATCGTGACATGATTCGTCGGCACAGACAGGAAGAACCCTTTCAATCTCCAGCAGAGCGTCATCATCGCCGGCGGGAAGGGGCTGCTCAACCATTTCCACGCCGAGACGAACCAGTACCGGAGCCACTTCACGATAAACATCAGCAGTCCAGCCCTCGTTGGCATCAACTATTATGCGGGAATCAGGAGCACCCCGGCGCACAGCCTCAATACGGGCAATATCCTCGACACCGCCGCCAAGCTTGGTTTTGAGCAGAGGACGGGCAGCATTTTCCGCTGCCTGCTTTTCCATCTCCTCCGGAGTGGCAAGAGAGAGGGTGTAAGCAGTAACTTCCGGGGTGGGTTCACTTATTCCTGCCAACTGCCATGCTGGAGTCCCGGCTTTCTTGGCTTCAAGATCCCAGAGAGCGCAGTCCACGGCGTTGCGTGCCGCTCCTGCGGGCAGTGCGGACTGCAGATCTTCACGGCTCAGCGGAGTTTTAAGGCTCTCAATCTGAGCGGTAACGGACTCAACAGTCTCATTGTAGCGGGCGTAGGGAACGCATTCCCCACGCCCGATAAAACCGTCTTCTTCAATCTCGACCCGCAGCACAACAGCTTCGGTCCGCGACCCGCGCGCAATGGTGAAAACCTGCGCCAGCGGGAAAACATCTTTTACAACCGAGATTTTCATTATACCAGCGCCTCAACCAGACGGCCAGCACCCTGACGGAAAGGATCAACAGCGGGCAGTCCCAGCTGCTTTTCAACTTCAGCAAGATAAGCCAGGGCTTCGTCTTCAGCCATGTGCTGGGTATTTACGGAAACAGCCACGGCCTTGCACTCAGGGTTTACAACCTTGGCGAGAGTCAGTGCGGTATCGCGCAGCTCTTCAAGAGTGGGCTGCTGGTAATCGGGCAGGCCGCGCATATGTTCGCGGGTGGGTTCGTGGCAGAGAATCAGGGCATCGGGCTGTCCGCCATGAACCAGTGCCATGGTCACACCGGAGTAGGAAGCATGATACAGGCTGCCCTGCCCTTCGATGATATCCCAGTGGTCGGCATCATTGTCCGGGGTGAGGTATTCGATGGAGCCGGCCATGAAGTCGGCGATAACAGCATCAAGAGGAACGCCGTTACCTTCAATAAGGATTCCGGTCTGTCCGGTGGGACGGAAGGTAGATTTGAGCCCCTGCTTTTTCATTTCGCGGTCAATTGCCAGCGCGGTGTACATCTTACCCACGGAGCAATCGGTACCAACGGCAAGACAGCGTTTGCCAGTACGTTTCTTACCGTTGGCAATGGGATAATTTACAGTGGGAATACGTACATCGTGCAGTTTGCTGCCGCTCTTTTCCGCTGCTTCAACCAGCTCCGGCTGATCACGCAGCAGGGTGTGCAGACCGGAGGCAATGTCCATTCCGGCTTCGAGGGCTTCCACCAGCACGGTCTTCCAGCTGTCGGAAATAATACCGCCACGGTTCACAACGCCCACAACCAGAGTCTTGGCCCCGGCTTCAACAGCTTCTTTAATAGAAAGGTCTTTGATACCCAGATCGGCCTTGCAGCCTTCCATGCGAAACTGTCCGGCAACAGCTTCAGGTCTCCAGTCATAAATACCCTGAGCCATTTTCGCGCCCAGCGCATCAGGAGCATCTCCGAGAAAAAGTAAATATGGTGCTTCAAACATTGTTACTACCCCTTTATCTTATAGTCTTTTTATTTGGTTCTGCGGATTTATCAATTTGCATGCCATCTGTCGGCAACAAACTTAAAAACCTCAAAATAACGGCAAGTTACAAAACACAGAACCAAATCCCTCAAAAATAGTGCGCTCAAAAAACACACACAAATGCATAAAATTGTCTAAGGAAAAGTTTTAACAAAGATTACATTCGACAAAAACGTTATTAGTTAAATTTAATTCTTATTTTTTGCTATTTTTTTAAATTTTATACGTTTTACACCCCATAAAAACGAAGCCACCTCACACAAATTTTACATTATTGTACACCAATACAAAATAAGCGTTGAACCATCGGCTTTTTTCACAAAAAAAGGGTATTCCCGACTGGAACACCCCGCTAATTAAAATATTAGACGTAAAAATAGCTACTGCTGCAAAATATATTTTGAATAAATACCCCTGTAGGTCCCGTTTCTTTTCAACTCATCCAGTGCCGCCTGCCATTTGGCAACGGTCCACTCCGGGGTTTCCTTTGAAAAAACCAAAAACAATTCAGAATCATACAACTTCACTCCGGTAGATTCAATTTTGGAAACATCTATCCCGGCCTGCTGGGCCATGGCAGGCATAACCATCTCGCTGACCGGAGTCACATCCACCCGTCCTTTAACCAGCAACTGCAGGGAAACCATCTGGTTATTCACCGGCACAAGGTTTTCGAATCCCAATGATTCAAGATAAGTGTGATCCGCATTTCCCCGCCCCACGCAAACAGATTCAAGCTGTTTCATCTCTTCCAGAGAATCAGCCTCAAACTGCTTCCCCTTAGCCTTGTAGAAATATACGCCGCTGGTCACCAATGGACCGACCCATTTTACAGAGCCCAATCTTTCCGGTCTTTTAGCAACAATGAAAAAAGCCTTTTCCGGAAAGGACTGCACCAGCTTAAGCCCGCGTGCGAACGGAAGCATCTCAATTTCACAGGATTGTCCGGTCAATTTCATCATCTCCCGGACAACTTCCACAGCAAAACCGCAAATCCTGCCTTCTTCCTCATAAGCGAACGGCTTGATAAAGTGGGTATAGAATGACAATCCTTTGGATGCCTGCACAGAAGAAGTGCTGAAAACAGCAGAAACGACAATAAATAAGATAACGAAAAAGCGCATAAATAGATTGCCCCCGTCAAAGAGATTCACTCGTAAAAGCACCTCTTTATTTATACCAATATACAGGAATAGAGCACAATCAATTTCGCAAAAAGTCTAAACTTTACTACCTGGATGGGATAATCTGCGGCTCAATACTTACTGAAGAACCGGGCAATTCCGATTCCACGGCCTTGCGAATTGGGGCCAGACGCTCTTCAATCTGACCAATTGTTCGATCAGAATTAAATCCGAGATTGATCAAAATAAACAAATCCTTGCCTGATCGACGGGCCTTGTAGCCGTTGAACCCGTCATAATTGTCAAAATAGCGGGCCAATATGCGCAACAACTGGTAATGCTCCGGTTCTGGAATTGTACGGTCAAGGATCTCCGGCAGGCTTTCCCGGATCAACCCCACAGCAATGACCACCATATAGCCGACCATAAACAATGAACCGAACAGATCCACCATACGCGCAGACTTCGGATCAGGCAGCCAGAGGGTAATCATCAGGATAGCCAGTACTATTATCGAAGCCACAGTCTTGGCTATACGCGCGGCAATCTGCGAAGAGATAATCACCGAGCTTTCTTTTTCATTGGAACGGATAAATGCAACGGAAAAGTAATAGTTGACCATAAGGTTGGCCGCAGCACTGATAATGGCCAGCATCATTATATTGGTAGAGATTGGTGCCCCGTCATCCATGGTGAAAACCTTGGAAAGGATATACAGACCGCTTAAAAGCAGTCCAAAAGCCACCAACAGATTGGTAATACGCTCAATCTTGCCGATACCGTACTCAAACTCCATAAACCTGCCCCGGTGGGCCCGTTTGAGCACAACGTAAGAAACCACCTCGATGGTCAGCAGCAGCAGAATCCTGATCACTTCGGACAGAGCCGTCATGGAACCGGAAAGCAAACCTGCCACGGCGAAAAAAGCCAGAATAGCAGCATCAAGCACAACAGCCCAGAACACCGCCTTTTCCTTGGCCAG
This sequence comes from Desulfovibrio sp. JC010, assembly GCF_010470675.1. Classification (NCBI taxonomy): domain Bacteria; kingdom Pseudomonadati; phylum Thermodesulfobacteriota; class Desulfovibrionia; order Desulfovibrionales; family Desulfovibrionaceae; genus Desulfovibrio; species Desulfovibrio sp. JC010. Next base: position 56,266 of record NZ_VOIQ01000015.1, on the reverse strand, counting down.
CTGATCAGGAGTCAAATTGACAGAAGAACCGCTCATCGCAGGAATACTCCGAAATACTGCTCCATGAGTCCTATTCCCTCGAATTCAGCATAGGCGGTACGCCCCACCCCGCAAAACTTTTCCACCCGCTTGTAAAGCAGCGGATCATCAATAAGCACCAGCACCCGCCCGTCACGTGCGGAACGATCCTTGATCCCGGCGGCAAAAAGATTGGAGTGCCATATTCCGCCGGAACCCATAACCCGGCTGACCTTGCCTTCAATAAAATCAGTCCTGCCGTAAAGTCTGATTTTTACCGGCTGCCCCGGAACAATCAATTCAAGAGTAGCGTCATCTACGGCCACCTCCACCATAAGCCTGCTTCTATCTATATATGAAAGCAGCCTGTCACCCTTGGTGACCTCCATACCGTCCTGAACATCCATTTCCCAGACCACAGCAGTCTCAGGGAGTGTAACCGCAGCACGTGTATGGCGGGTATTCAACACATCATCGGCTCCGCCTGCGTTTTCCGTCTCACTCATCCGCCTTTTGCAGGCCAGAATATTCTGCTCAAGATCATTAATGCGTTTCTGAACCTGCAACGCCCCGTCAGAAAGATCGTTAGGCAGCATTCCCTGACTTAGCATCCCCCGCCGATGCTTCAGCTGACCGATTTCAAGTTTAGTAGACTTAACCTTAGCATCAGCCTTAAGAAATTCCGACTCCGCCTTATCCTCGTCTTCACTGGTTGCGACCGAAGCTTTGACAAGCTTTGCAATACGGTCACGACGGTGTTTGGCCTCCTTGAGCGCGGCCTTCTCCCCTTTAATGCGGGCGGAAAGGATTGCCAGACTCTGATCAATATCCCTGATAAGCCTGTCCATATAACCGTCAAGTTTTCTGCGGCTCACAACAAGGCTTTCCTCAAGGGCAAGCAGTTCCTTTTCAAGAGTCTCGTATTGCCCGGAAGTTCTGCGGTTACCGATGCGCAACACAGGTCCGCCCTGCGAAACCATGCCCGGTACAATGGAAATAGCATCCACTACACCGTCAATAGGTGCACGGACATCATAGCGATAAGCCGTTACCACACCGTTTCTGACCACAAAACGCTGCATATAACTGACAATGGAAGGAAGCGGAAGAAGGGCAATCAAAAGCAATACAATCCAGGTGGTGGACCTTCTGCATAAAATGGCTTTCATGAACAAGAACTCCGGCAAAAATAGACATACGGTAAATAGACCTGAACCCCAAAATTACAACATCTTGCCCAGATTGCCCAGTTGCGTCAATAAACATCCCTAAAAATACGTTTCGAATCATTCACCAGAAACACAGCATCAAATCAAAATAAAAGCCGCAAATCATACAAGCTGCCATCATCTTCCCAGATAGGAATCCACAATCCTTTTACGCACACCTTCTTCAATCAGCTCATCAAACGCACGCTGCATCTTATTCACAACTTCATCTGGTGTATCTTTATTAATGGCAATGTAATAACCGCCCTTATCGATCAGAACATAAGCAACTTCCAACCTGCTGAATTCATATGGTGTCTGTTGCAACCTGTGAGCCATGCTCATTTCTGACCCGGGAATCAAATCAATCCTGTTAGAAAACAACTTCAAAATATTCTGCTTACCGTCTGCTGCCTGATCTAAATTATCATTTAGCTTAAAGCCTCTGGACATTAAATATTCTTCAACAGAGCCGCCCCTCAGCACACCTATCTTATATTTCCTCAACTCTTCAAAATCATTAATTATGACGGTGTTATTTTTCTTCAGGCGAAATAGAACAATCCGCCTTGGATACAACGGGCCTACCCATTTGAATAATTTCTCCCGCGCTTCAGTTCTACTGGTAGTATATAAAAGGGTATTGCGGACCTTCAATGCCTCATTATACGCCCTTTTCCACGGTTTAATATTAATTTTGAATTTATACCCCGCCCGACTGAGAGTCTGGCGGACCAAATCAGTACTAATACCTGTCAACTTACCGTTTTCTGTATAATTGTACGGCGGCCACTCCTCAGTCAGCACAGACAAAGTTTCATCAGCACAGACCGGAGAAACAACCAGAAACATCACCGCAACACATGCGGCCAGAACTTTTTTCATCTTGTGGCTTCCTTTTCCTGCTCACAATTAAATATTTACATTTTAGCATATACAAATTTTGAGCAGGCAACAATCCAAAGAGAGGTGTCCACAATATTACAGTAAAAAAAGACCCGCAGCTTAATGCTGCAGGTCTTATTTGAATCAGAGTCTGAAAATAAAATAATTAAAAGCCGATGGCCACAGCTGCGATATCATCGTGGGTTTTAAAGCGGGGGTAAGCGCAGCAGCGCAGGTCAGTACTCTCAATGCTGCGGATATGATCACGAAGCCCTTTGATCCCGTTCCGACGGAAAAGGTTCAGCTGCTCACTGTAGTCCCGTTCTTCCCAAGGTTTTTCGTTGGGCAGGAGCAGACCGTCGGTAAATAAAAGAATGTTGCGCACCCCGGTAAGATCACGGGTTCCGGTATTCAGAAAATTTATTGCTTCGGGTTCACCGTTGAAAACACCATAGTCCAGATTCATGCGCGCACGGACTTTCGCAATCTGGTCATGCAGAGCCACGCCGATGGGCTTATCAGTGGACTCCCCCACTTCCTTCCATATGCTCAGGGTTTCCGTATCCTGCTCAACCCATTTTGCGAGGAATTCAAAATCGCCGTTCTCGTACACACAGACAATCCGGCAATCCCCTATCTGCGCCCATTCCAGCATGCCGTCATTAACGCGAACAATCGCCGCACTTGTGGACCAGAGATTCTTTTTGCTGCCCAGATTAACGTTACGTTCGGCCATTTCCTGCCGGATGGTCATGTTGGCCCGCTTAGCCAGTTCCTGCATGGTTCCGTTGTTCTTACGAAACTCTTCCCCGGCCAGTTTGGAGGCCAGAAAACCTCCGGTATAACCGTTTTCGTATGTTTCGGCAGTCAGGCTGGTAGCACCGTCAAAAACCCCGAACAGATTGTCCTCGACCACGAGAAAATCTTCGTTAATGACTCCGGTGCCATGCTCTATGAGTGACTCGACTTGCATTATTTACCAATAACAAAAATTCCCCCGGCACATCCAATAGATATGAATGATCGGCCCATCTGACTCCAATCAGGAATACCTATGGAACATAATGCGTTGTGCTAAGATTAATTGACCGGATGTTTGAATCCGCCTATATTTTACGCATGAAAATCCTTCATCTTTTGAGTCAGATACCCGATGCAACCGGAAGCGGCAAATATGTACAGGAAATGATCCGTCAGAGCCGCAACCGAGGTTTTGAGCCGTTTCTTGTGGCCGGGGTGCCCAAAAATTTCACGCTGGAAGACACACCGCTTGCCAAAATAATCAAACCGGACCACTGCCTTTTTGTCCGCTTCGAAGACCGGGACCTGAGCTTCAAGGTAGTGGGCATGAGTAATGTAATGCCCTACCCCAGCACGGTCTGCGCCCACTTAACAAAAGATGATATCGACGCCTACATGAAGGTTTTTGAGGGAGTAATCAAGCAGGCAATTGAAAGGTTTTCGCCGCAACTCATCCACTCCAACCACCTGTGGATGGCCACAGCAGCAGCCAGAAGGACAGCCCCGGACCTGCCGCTGGTGACAACCTGCCACGGCACCTGCTTGCGGCAGCATCATCTCTGCCCGGAACTGGGAAATTCACTGCTGACGGACCTATCCGGAATCGACAGGATTATTGCCCTTTTTGAACAGCAGAAACAGGAAATTATGGAGCTGCTCAACCTGCCGGAAGAACGCGTAGCAACCATAAGCGGCGGATTCAATCAGCAGTGCTTTTTTACAAATCAGACCAAACCGGAAACAGAGCAGGACAAAATAAACATCCTTTACGCCGGGAAAATCAACCGGGCCAAGGGCGTACCGTGGATGCTGCGCAATCTGGCAAAGCTGAAGCATCTGCCCTTTCATCTGCATCTGGTGGGCGGCGGAAGCGGCCCGGAAAAGCAGGAATGTCTGGAACTTGCCGCCGCACTGGGCGAGAAGGTCACAATCCACGGAATCCTGCCGCATCAGGAGCTTGGTAAGCTGATGCGCAGGTCGCAGATTTTCATCCTGCCCTCATTCTTTGAAGGACTCCCGCTGGTCCTGCTGGAAGCCCTAGCCTGCGGTTGCCGGGTCGTGACCACGGACCTGCCCGGCGTGAAAGAACTTTTCTCCACCGATTCCGCAGAAATGGTCCACATGATCAATCTGCCGGAACTGCAGACAATAGACGCACCACACCCCGATGACGGTCCCCTGCTTGATGAACGGCTGCAGAAGGCACTAGCCGAAAGCATTCAAGCCGTACAATCAGGAGAAACCATCGATCCGGCAGCCATCGCCCGGCTGACAGCCCCCTACACATGGGCCAATATTTTCAACAGAATCACAGAAGTATACCAGCAGGCAATCAGCAGAGCCTAGTGTCCCTTGCAGACATGCTTGCTCGGTGCCCAGCCGTCCATATACCATGCCCGGTCGCCCATAATCTGCAACCCGTGGCAGCGCACATATTCCAGCTGATCTTCGGAGTAATCATGTCCTTCAATAGGCTGGAGGGCATCAACTTCTGTAGGGCCGTATGCTTTATCGGAACCGTCAGCAACAAACACAGGTTTTCCCAGCGCACCATCAGAATGCTTGGTAGTCAGCATTCCCTGCCCGATTCCTTCCGCCATGCAGGGCACATCGATGTCGTGAACTATATCCATTTTGAACTCCTTGAAATTAAAATATGCTGTCTTATTAAGCATAATTATGGCGCGGGGACAATATGGGGGGGCTTGCTAGCGGAATGGAACTTGTGGGGACACCCTTAAACGGAATAGAACATTCTAATCTCGTTCTCTATTTCTTTCCAGCCCACGAGCCCCTCACGCATACACTGGTGGGCTAAGGCATGACAATTCGGACACAGGGTAACCAGCTCTTTGATGTCTGTTAGAGATGCTTCCTTGCGATTGCCGATAGGATTCAGATGATGCACATGCACTATTTTATCATCATAATGAAAATTGCAAATGACACAGGTATATTTATCCCGTCTTTTCCTTTCCTTAACTAACTTGGGACTCCTTTTATACACCCAGCCATCAGAAAGCGTTTTACCACCTTCCTCATCCTGAAGGATGCTTACGTTTTCAATCGATTCAGTATCAATCTTCCCCTTTAAGCGACCAATTTCGCGGACATAACGAGCAATATTGGCTAACTCAGAAATATGCGTAGCACCACTTTTATCCAAAAGTTTTGCGATGCAAAAGAGCTCCCGCGCCCTACCTCCGGGAGTAAAATATTCGGTTTTATCAAATGAACTGTTGGCTAACTGAACCTTGTCTCCAAAACCCTTATTGGTAAAGCCGGTATGGGCAATATAGTACTCACTTCCATCTTTAAGTATATTCCCCTGAGATCGAAAATGTCCCTTAAGCGACATTGTAATCTGTACGGTCATGCCATTCATACTATTTTCAGATACTGCACCAATTCCAAATCCTGTAAAAATTTTCTCATCATCATGGCTTGTTGCGATTAAAGACCAAATATTAAGATTTTGTAACGCTAGAAGTTCCACCTCAGTTGAACCACTTGGCCAACCGAGCTTTACAGAAGGATAAATAGTGCCGACTTCCACAACGTTTCTACGAAACTTTTTTATAACTCTGAGTATTTCTTTTTTATTTGTGACGATATACACTGAGAACTCCCTTGAATGTTTCACCAATCACTACTAATATACCTAAAATAAACACACCACAATATTTATGAGTCCTCTTCCCATTATATTTCCATCTCAGATAAAAAAACCGGTCCGGGCATCACACCCGGACCGGTTTTCAATCTTCAAACCTTTCCCGCAAATCCTACAAACTCTTACACCACACATTCATGGACTCAAGCCGCCCGCTGATATTGGTATTATTGGGCAGTTGTCCTGAAAATTCGTAATCTCCCTTGGCGAAGAGGGAATTAATTCCATAAGAACAGGCCCGGGCGATAGTGAAAAAGCATCTGATTCCGGACTTAAAGCAATCTTTTTCAAGGGCAGATAGCAGTGCCCCGGCAATCCCTGATTTGCGATAATCAGGATTAACAGCGAAGTCGGTCATCTCCGCACTGTTCCCGTCGGCCGCCACTTCTGCTGAAGCAGCCCCCACAAGATTTTTCCCGTCATAAACGCCCATAAAACAAGTGCCCTCGCTCATTTCCTGTTGGATAAAATCAGGATCGGTGATGGGAAAGGGGTAGGTCTGAAAGGTCTGACCGTAAAGCCGGGCCAGCGGGGACGCATCATCCGGCCCCAGCCTGCGCAGTTGCAGGCCGTTTGAAAGGGACGAACCGTTACCCTTGCCTTTCTTGCTTTCAGCCACGGAAAGAACGCGCTCAAGCTCTTCCCGGTCATCCTGAACTTTACGCCACGGAGCAAGATAGAAACTTAAGAAAGCACCGTCATCTTCCCCGAACATGCCCGGGATTTCGGCCTCTTTCTCAAAACCGCTGGAAAGAAAAGGAATCATGTACGCTGCCGGAACCTTGGCGAATATCTTGGATAAATCCTCGCGCACGGCGGCATTAATCAACACATCAACCAGATTTATTTCATCGCAATCATCAGGAACCAGCGACATCAGATAAATGCGGTCATTATGCGGGCCGATCTGCACCCGGCTTCGACCGATATTTATGATCGAATCATGCGACATGCGAATTGCGCTCCGCCCTTTCATTGTCTTCCGGGGTCAGGCTTAAGGTATCATCCCAATCCGAGATGAGCTTTTCAATGCCGATAGCTTTTTCCTCAGCCCCATCTTCCTTGAGCTGCAGATTGCAATTGGCGCAATCGCGGTCGCAATAGTTGCAATCGTAAGAATCCGGCTCGGTGTAGGTGGTGATCACGCCTTCATAATTTCGCAGCACAACCTTGTTGGTCGCCCATGAAACAATATAGTTGGGCATGACCGGAATCTTGCCGCCCCCGCCCGGAGCATCCACCACATATGTGGGCACGGCAAAACCGCTGGTATGCCCGCGCAGACTTTCAAGAATCTCAATGCCCTTGCCCACGGGTGTACGAAAATGGCTCAAACCCTCGGAAAGGTCGCACTGGTAGAGGTAGTATGGACGGACCCGGTTTTTGACCAGCTTCTGGTTCAAAGTCTTGATCAAACGCGGGCAATCGTTGATCCCCGCCAGCAGCACACTCTGGTTGCCGAGAGGAATCCCGGCATCTGCCAGCTTGGCTAATGCCCGGCGCGATGAATCAGTAACCTCGCGGGGATGGTTGAAATGGGTGTTGATCCAGAGCGGATGATGCTTCTTAAGCATATCCACCAGCTTGTCGGTGATGCGGTAAGGCAGGACCACCGGCATGCGGGTCCCGATGCGGATGACCTCCACATGCTCAATCTTGCCTAGCTGAGTCAGAATCCAATCCAGTTTCTCATCGGAAAGCATGAACGGATCACCGCCGGAAAGCAGCACGTCCCGCACCTGCGGGGTGTTGCGGATATACTCAATGCCCTGCTCCAACTGGCTGCGGGACGGAATGGAATCCTGATCTCCGACCTTGCGCTTGCGGGTGCAGTGCCGGCAATACATGGAGCAAAGATTGCTGATATGAAACAGCACCCGGTCCGGGTAACGATGGGTCAAACCGGGAACCGGACTGTCCGCATCCTCATGCAGCGGATCGGTCATATCGCAACGTTCGATCTTCAATTCTTCGGGGCTGGGAAAAGATTGCAGGAAAACGGGATCATTTTCAAAGTCCTGCACATCAATAAGTGATAGGTAGTAAGGGGTAATAGCCAGCGGAAATTTGCGCAGGGTCATTTCATGCTTTTTGCGCTCACTGTCGCTGAATTTTACGCCGAGAACTTTTTCAAAACCGGAAACCGTCCTGATTGTGTTGCGAATATGCCACTTCCAGTCAGTCCAGTCAGACCTTGAAGAATCGTCATCAATAACACATGCCAAAGCTTCCTGACGCTCTGTGTAAACAGTCATAATGTCCTGTAGTTTTTATAATATTTGAGAGAGGAATTCCTGAGTCCGCTGCTCTCCCGGAGCAGAAAACAGGCGGGACGGGCTATCCTGTTCCAGAATTACGCCCTGATCCATGAAGGCCACGGAATCCGCCACCTCATTTGCAAAATTCATTTCATGAGTCACGACCATCATGGTCATACCGTCGTCAGCAAGATCACGCATGACAGTAAGCACCTCGCCGACCAGTTCCGGGTCGAGGGCAGAAGTAGGCTCATCAAAAAGCATCACTTCCGGCTCCATGGCCAAGGCACGGGCTATTGCGACCCGCTGCTTCTGGCCGCCGGATAATGTTTCCGGGTATGCATCAGCCTTCTCAGCCATGCCGACTTTATCCAGAAAAGACATGCCCAGTTCCACAGCATCCTTTTTAGGCATCTTCCGGACCTGTGTAGGACCTTCGGTGACGTTACCCAGCACGCTCATATGCGGAAAAAGATTAAAATGCTGAAAGACCATTCCCACCCGGCTGCGCATGGAATTGATTTCCTTTTCATCACTTGGGACCTTATCCCCGTTGATGCAGATTTCGCCCTTGGTGTATGCCTCAAGACGGTTTACACACCTGAGCAACGTAGATTTGCCGGAACCGCTGGCACCGATAACCACGACCACATCCGAGTTACCCACATTGAGATCTACTCCTTTGAGCACGTGATTGGTGTCGAACCATTTGTGGACGTTTTCTATACTGATAGTATCCTGCATGATTTCTCCTTAGGCCCTGCTCGTATCGAGCTTTCTTTCGATTGCATGAAAAAGAAATGTAAATGCACCGGTATAAATCAGGTAAAACACTCCGGCTATGGTCAGCATCTCCATCATCATGAAGTTGGAAGAAGCCAGTTGCTGCGATTTGAGCAGCAATTCATTGATGGTGATTGTGCTGGCAAGGGACGAATCCTTCAAAGCAATGATAAACTGATTTCCCAAAGCCGGAACCGCACGCTTAAAGGCCTGCGGCAGAACAATCCTGAGCATTGCACGCGGATAGCTCATCCCGATACTGCGCGCAGCCTCCATCTGACCGGAAGAAATGGATGCAATAGCACCCCTGAAAATCTCGGCAATATAGGCTCCGTTATGAATTCCCAAAGCCAGTACAGCAGCCGGAAGAGCGGAAAGTCCCACAAGGCTGCGCATACCGAAATAAATAAACAACAGCTGCAACAGAAGCGGAGTTCCGCGTATTAAATAGATGTATGCATGAGCCGGAAGATTAAGTACCCGCTTATCCGAAATGCGCATGAATACAGTAATGAGACCGAGGACAAGCCCCAGCAGAATACCGAGCACGGTAATCTCCAGGGTCATCCATGCTGCCGGGAGAAAATATGGAATATACTCCGGCAGGCTAGTAAAATCGAAATACATCTTAGTTCCTTGCTCAAATAAGAAAGGAGGCTTTTTGCCCCCTTACCCTTCATCTATTTCTTAGTAATATCTACCTTCAGCCACTTCTTACTCAATTCAGTAAGAGTGCCGTCTTCATGCATCTGCTTAAGTATCTTGTTCACTTCATCCGTAAGAGTTTTGTCTTCCTTGCGAAAAGCCACCGCGATATCTTCCTTGCGCAACGGAGAACCGAGAGGTTTTACCTCGAATTTACCGCTGTTCATGGCATTCACACCCACAACACGGTCAGTGATAACGCCCCCAATTACGCCGCCGGAAAGTTCGGTAAGAGTATGAGTATCGTCCTTGTAAAGACGAATATCAGTGACCCCAAGATCCTTGGCGTCCTGCTCAAAAGTGGTTCCGGTAACCAGCCCGACAGGCTTTGCTTTCAGTTCGCCAACGGACTTAAAAGGAGCATCCGCACGGACAAACATCTGCGCGCCGGAGTAGTAATATGGTGTGGAGAAGTCCACGACCTTTTTACGCTGCTCTGTGGCAGCCATACTTCCGAGGATGCCATTGTAAATACCGGACCGCAGCCCTTCGATAATACCGCTCCACTCAGTGGTCACGGGTTTCAGCTTCACGCCCAACCGCTTGGCAACCTCTTTGGCCACATCAACATCAAAACCGACCAGTTCATTCTGCTTGTTGAAATAGTTGAACGGAGGATAGCCGCCGCTCATGGCGAAGCTCACTTCTCCAGCTTCTTTAACCTTCTCAAGGCCGGTCTTTTCCTGCTGGGCGCAAGCGGTCAAAAACACAGCGATCAACAGCATGATCACCGCAAGGTATAAGGTAGTAAAACGTCTCATGTTTTCTCCTGAATATATGAACTAATTATGAGGATACACGCTCTTATATATCATTATATAAGGTGGTGAAGCAGCTTTTTGAACCTCGCTGCGATGTACATACGAAAAACCGAGCAAGACAAACAATGCAACAAAAGATAAAACAATAGTTACAATTGCATTACGCAAATTGTCGTTTGCTATGTCGTCAGGCTTCATTTGTATGCAGACAGGTAAAAAAGTAAATAGATTGATCCAGTCGTTGTTCCGGACAATACAGACATACCTTCTACCCACAAGGCGATCTATTGGGTACAAACTGGGTACAGGATATACCCATTAAGACTATGAACCGGCCTGATGTTTGAGAAAAGAAATCAGTGAAGTCTTCTTTCCTTGCAGGCCGAGCTTGCGGCGAATATTTTTACGGTGGGTACGAACGGTATCAGCGGTTATCGAGAGAAGCTCACCTATATGTTCGGTGCCTTTTCCGGCCTCGATATAGCGGCATATTTCCACTTCGCGGGGGGTAAGTTTCAGCAGCAGATCTTCAAAATGGTCTCCAGTCTCCCCGGCCAATGCAGAGAGTCGTTCCTTGATAAAACGCCCGAAGCTCCTGCGCATCTGAGGGACAGGCTCTTTAATCATACGGTCAAGGGCGGGCATGATCTGTTCCCGGACCTGCAGAGCAAAATCCTCATGCATGTCCTTCTTCTCTTCCTCGACAGACTCAATAACGGTACGCAATGCCACATTCATGCCGTCTACCTGCTCGCGGGTTTCTTCCAGCCCGGTCTCAAGCCTTTGAATATCGGTCATGTCCCGCAAACCGACATGAAACACCGTATCGGATTGCAGCCGCACTTTGTGCATCATCAGCTCGATGGGAATCTCCTTGCCTGAGCTGTTGCGCGCAGTGAGCAATTCATCAAATGGAACCGGAATTTCAGTGGTGCAGGTCTCAAAATGATCACGCACCACTTTGGAAGACTCAGCATTGAAAAGGCTCAGGCAGCTATTGCCGGAAAGAGTGGTGCTGCGCCCGAAAAGACGCTCTGCCGAAGGATTGGAAGTTAATATTCTGAAGGATGAATCAGCCAGAATGGTCGGATCCTGCGCTGCTTCGAAAAGGGCATTAAAAAGGGCGACACTGTCATCAAGAGCGGCAATATTATCTTCAATTCGCTCCTCGTAGCTCTCATGAAGTTCCACAAAAGGAGCATTATTGGTAACAACAGCAACATAGCCCTCTGAACAATACGGGCCGCTTAACGGAATCAAACGCAGGGAATAGCTACCGCCGCTATCCCCATAAGGAATTTCATGCACGCCCCCCGCAGGATAAGCTCTTAAAAATCCATCAATACCCGATGCATCAACCCCCAGAAGATTCCAGATACACCGCCCATCCAAGGGCCCGCCAAAAAACTCCGCAGCAGGCCCGCTGGCCGAACAGATGTGCCCGCCATCATCAGTAAAAAGGATAAAATCTGAAAAAGATTCAAAAACTTCGGAAATAGGTTCGGGGAGACGGTCAAAACTGTCGTCTGTATGTGAGCTCACGGGGAGTTCCTGTGCTTGATGATTAAGTGGAGAATCATCTAATAACAATCAATCAGGGTTAGTTCAAATGCGTATTTCAGCAGCCCCAAACGGCCCTCAGCTGTTCAGACATTTTTTAATTTAATAGAACATTGGTAATATCTTTTCTTGACTCGTAACACGAACTCACATATAAAAAGCTCAAGAAAAACAGCCCCTGTCCGGGAAGCCGCTACTGCTCAGTGCGCTTTTCGGCTTCTTGAATCAATCCAAGAAGATCTACCTCCATCCTCGGGCAAAAAGTTTTTCGATCCCACGGCGACTCGGAAATAATCCACTCTGACTCGAACGCGGGCCGGACGGCACCCTGTCACAGCTGTCAGGCCCGTGGGGATACAAAAAGGCCAGCGTCCATTTCAAAACTGAAAGACGGACGCTGGCCTTAATTTATTGAAAGAGTTCTACAGATTAAAAGGACTGATGACCCGGTCAAGAACTCCCTGAACTTTGGATATTGCCACACCGTAATTAGTCACCGGAACTCCGCTGCGCTGACACTCCTTGATGCGCCGCAGCATCTCACTGCGGTTGAGCATGCAACCACCGCAATGAATGACCAGCTTAAAACGTTCCAGATCTTCAGGAAAATCGTGCCCGGAATACATGACAAAGTTGATGTCTTTGCCTGTATACTGACGAATCCAGCGCGGAATCTTGACCTTTCCAATATCATCGGCAACAGGATGGTGCGAACATGCTTCACCCATCAGCACGGTATCTCCATCCTGCAAGGAGTCAATAGCCTCTACACCCTCCACAAGGCTGGACAAATCACCCTTGTAACGGGCGAACAGGGTTGAAAAAGTGGTCAGCGGAATATCATCCGGCACATCCCCGGCAACACTCATCACAACCTGAGAATCGGTTATGACCAAGGCCGGATTGCGCTTCATGGATGATAACGTTTCCTCAATCTCACGCTCTTTGACTGTTACCCCAACAGCATCACAATCAAGAATCTCACGCAGGACCTGCACCTGCGGCAGGATCAGCCTGCCCTTGGGGGCGGCAAGGTCAATGGGCACCACGCAGACAACCCAGTCCCCTTCACTGAACAAATCCCCGGCAAGCACCGGATCGCGTTTCATTTCCTCCGGGGCCAGCGTGATGATCGCTTCCTTGAGTTCATCGATAGAGCAGGCTTCCAGCACTGAAGTCTTATAGAACGGAATCCCGCGCTGACGGCAGTAATCCATATCAGCCTCAAGAGGCTCACAAAAATCGTTTTTATTGAAGGCCACCAGATACGGAATCTCCAATTCAGATACTTTATTGATCAACTCCACTTCATAATCGGTCAGTCCTTCTTCGCCCACAACGATTAAAGCGAGGTCCGTGCGCATCATGACCTTGTTGGTGGCTTTTATGCGCAGCTCGCCCACCTCCCCGCTGTCATCAAGTCCGGCGGTATCGTAGAAAGTCACCGGGCCGAGCGGAAGCAACTCATACTGTTTTGCCACCGGGTCAGTTGTGGTTCCGGGCAGATCGGAAACAATTGCCACATCCTGTCCGGCAATGGCGTTGATTAATGAAGATTTACCGGCATTGCGCCTGCCAAGAAGAGTTATCACCAGCCGCACACCGCGGGGAGCATTATTGGACATTTTTCATTCTCCTTGAAGAACCTTTGGAAACTGAAGGGACAAACCCCAATGCGCGGATTAGTTCATCGGCTTGGTAAATAGTATCTGCAACATCAACAGAAACAGCATTTTTCCCGGGATAAATATTGTAATCCTTTCGTCTGGCAGTAGGAGTCACCGACGGCATGATAACGTTGCAACCACGCTGCAAACCTTTCTTCCTGCCCTCTGAGTCAAACGAATCAAGGGCTGAGGTTGCGGGAATATTTGAAAAAGGATTCAGCAACCGGGCAAGAGCAGTAAACCTGAAAGAAAGGTCGATGTCTCCGGTATCAGCAAAAGAAAAAGGAGTGTCAGGATGAGGAATAAACGGCCCTGCCGCAATCATATCCAGCTCAAGATCAGTAAGAAAAAGCAGATCATCCGCAAGCTGCTCCACGCTATAATCAGGCAGACCAATGATGATACCGGAACCGACCTCATAGCCGACATCCTGCAGGGAACCCAGCAGTTCCATGCGCTCATGAAAATCCTCGCCGCACCTTATTCTTTTATAAATATCAGGATCGGTCGTTTCCAGCTTGAGCAAACAGCGGTCAGCCCCGCAATTGAACCAGTGCTTATACTCAGCTGCAGTTCGATCCCCCAGCGAAAGGGTCAGCGCCACATCATGCGCTTCTTTGATTCCGAGGATGATCTCCTCAACCTGCGCAGGGGAATAACTGAAATCGTCCCCGGATTGCAGCACGATGGTCCGCGCCCCTGCTTCAGCAGCCAGACATGCGGATTCAATAATGGCTTCAACGTCCATACGATAACGGCTGACCTTTGAATTGGGAGCACGTAACCCACAGTAATTACATTTTTTATTACAAATATTGGAGAACTCGACTATAGCCCGTAAGTACACTTCACGCCCAAAATTATGTTTCCTCTGGACATCGGCCATTGAATACAGCTCATCGTCATTGCCGCCAGTAAGATAATGAATGATGTCATCGCGTCCGAGCACAGCCATCAGCAACTCCCTGCACTGCACTTCATGGCCCTTGAACATTCGCTTACCAGCCTGAAAGCGGCAACTTCATCTGCATTGGCTCCCGGCGGCACACGCCCGGATTCCGCCCAGCTGAAAAGGGCTTCCACATCAGCCTCCACGCAGCCCCAGAACCCCTCCGGAGCATGAAAACAGGCATGGGCATACTGTCCGAAACAAATGGTATCATCGACGATGACCAGCGGCAGGCAGGGTAAATTTCCGGCAGGATAAACATTTACTTTGTCGGGATAACGGCCTGCGAGTTCGCCCAAAAAACTCCTTGAATAATCAAGCTCATCCGCAACAGACTGCCGGGAAATGCCGAAACGAAGAGCATTCAGGAACGGATCAGTCCATCGATTCTCATCAGCGGACTGCACGGCAATGACATCAAGACGACTGAAACCGGGCCGCGACAATGCCTTTTCCAACCCCTGAATGTGAGGTTTTGATTTTAAAAAAGGACCGTAAACCGCTGCATGAAAGACAATTCTGTGCTCTGCTTTAGCAAGCATTGCCGGAATACCCAGTTCCCCTACACCGCAAACAAGCTTCATATCTTACGTACCCCCTTCACTTCGTCCGGAGTGAAGCCCTGCTTGCAAAGCCTCTGCGGCGACAAAAGTTCATCAACCTCATCAGCCCCGGCAATCCCCTGATAAATAATCTCCTCACGCAAAGAACGCCCGGATTTTCGGCAACTGACCACAAGCTTCTCCACGGAATCATATCCCAGAACAGGAACCAGAACGGTTCCCAGCGCATAACTTGATTCAACGTGCTCGCGGCAACGGTCCTCGGCAGCAGTAATCCCCTGCACACAATTGCGTGTAAAACTCCGGGTTACATTCAGCAGCAGACTCAAAGAACTAAGCAGATTATGCGCCAGCAGCGGCATAAACTGATTAAGTTCCAGCTGGGCCATGGAAGCCGCAAGGGTGATGGTCTGATCATTGCCCATAACCTGCAAAGCCACCTGCGCTACGGATTCAGGTATGACCGGATTGATCTTCCCGGCCATGATGGATGAACCGCACTGGCGGGCAGGCAGTCTGATCTCTGCAAGCCCGGCAGCCGGACCGCTGCCCAGCAAACGCAAATCGTTTGAAATCTTCATCAGATTTGCTGCGTAGGACTTGAGCATGCCGGAAACTTCCACAAAAGAATCGGAATTCTGGGTGGCATCAATGAGATTTTCCGCCCTTGAGACAGGCAGGCCGCATATATTCTTAAGTTCCCCGGCAACCTGAAGAATGTAGTCACGCGGAGCACCAAGCCCCGTACCCACAGCTGTACCGCCAAGATTGACCTTTTTGATCCTCTCCCGGCACTTAAAAATGCGCCAGCGGTCACGGGCTACAGCATCGGCAAAAGCTCCGAAAGTCATACCCATGGTCATGGGCACAGCGTCCATCAGCTGCGTCCGCCCCACTTTGACCACCCGTGAAAATTCATCTTCTTTTTGCTGCAATTCCTCCTGCAGCTTTGCGACCTCTTTTTCCAGATCAACAAGCAGGGCAAGGACTGCCACTTTCAAGGCCGTGGGATAAACATCATTGGTGGACTGATGCATGTTCACATGGTCAACAGGATGGACCAGCCCGTAATCACCAAGCTCACCACCCAGAATTTCAACGGACCTGTTGGCGATGACTTCATTAAAATTCATATTGGTGGAAGTCCCGGCACCGCCCTGATAGGGATCACCCACTATGCTGCTGTTAAATTTCCCGGAGGAAACATCTCTGCATGCCGTTAGAACCGCCCTTCCGATCCTGTCATCCATAAACCCGAGCTTCATGTTTACAGCAGCACATGCCTCTTTCACCTGCCCAAATGCACAGATAAACCGCTCATGGATTCGTGAATCCGATAGCGGGAAATTAAGCATGGCCCGCCGGGTATGGATGCCGTAATACGCTCCGGCCGGGAGCTCCATTTCACCCAGCCCGTCTTTCTCAATTCGGAAAGCGTTGCTTCCGGGTTCAGACATATTTCCTCCGGATTCTAATTATATATAGAGGTCGCGCTCGCCTTTTTCCATACGGCTAAGGCGGTCAGTGAGCAGCTTGCGGCGATCAGGATCGGCATAGGTTTCCAATTCATTCCTGATCAACTCTTCACCGACTCTTTTGGTTTCCTCGGATGCGTAATCCTCAAGGTACTCCTTAAAAGTCAGCAATCCGTTGGGCAGGCAGAATTTCTGGATAAATCCGGTCTTGGCAAGTTCCATGAAATGCTCTCCGGTACGTCCAAGACGGTAACAGGCAGTACACCATGAAGGAACATAGCCATGCTCGCCGACAATGGAACGAATGGTTTCATCAAGGGAACGGCTGTCGCCGATGCAGAACTGCTGCACATCAGGACGGTCATATTCGGGATCGCTATAGGCACCGGGGTAGGTTCTTGATCCGGCGGACATCTGGGAAACACCGACCTCAACAAGCTCCTTGCGGAACTGTGCATTTTCACGGGTAGTAAGGATCAAACCGGTGTAAGGCACGGTCAGACGAAGTGTTGCCACAATCTTTTTAAAATTATGATCCGAAGAAAGGTAAGGAGGATTAAATGCCAGCTCCGAATTCTGGGCAGGTTCAATGCGGGGAAAAGAAATGGTGTGCGGCCCTACGCCGTGGTCAATCTCAAGCTGCCTGGCATGGTAAAGAAGCCCCATGACCTCGAACACCGGATCAAAAAGGCCGAAAAGCGCGCCCATACCCACATCATCGATCCCGGCTTCCATGGCCCGGTGCATGGCATAAAGACGCCAGTTGTAATCGGTTTTGCGTCCGGCGAGGTGGTATTTCTTGTAGGTTTCCCGATGGTAGGTTTCGTGAAAACACTGGTAGGTTCCGATACCCACCTCGTGCAGTTTCCTGAACCCTTCAACATCCAGCGGCGCACAGTTGATGTTGACCCTGCGGATTTCACCGCTTTTGCGGGAAGTTACGGAATAAACATCCCGTACGCTCTGCGCAATCCAGTCGGCATCGTATTTGGGATGCTCGCCGTAAACCAGCAACAGACGCTTGTGGCCTTGATCTTCAAGAACCTCCACTTCCTTATGAATTTCCTCGGCACTGAGGGTCCGACGCTGAAGATCATTGTTGGTGGCGTTGAAACCACAGTACGCACACTGGTTTACGCATTCGTTAGAAATGTACAGAGGGGCAAAAAGAACCAGCCTGTTTCCGTAAATTCCCTTTTTTACTTCAATGGCTGCTTCGAAAATTTCATTATCCAACTCTTTGTCCGTATTCTTCAGCAAAACCGCCGCCTCAAAGGGAGAAAGACCTTTTCTCTCTTTGGCTTTTGCTATGATGTCGCGGACAAGTGATGGTTCCGGGTCGGTGGCTTTTTCAATTTCCGACCAGATAAGCTCTTCATCGATAAATGGTTCAAGACCGGTTCCAAGGGTGGCATTCTTATTCATGATTGTATCCTTTCCTACACGAGAAGTGATTTGACTTTTACACCTTGAAGCATGCCCAGTTGCCCGGTTAATGCCCCGACCTCGTCCGTGGTTGCCTCGATAATTATACCGATGACATTCACGCCCTTTTCGCGGAAAGGAAGTCCCATGCGCCCTACAATAATTTCTCCATGTTCACTCAAGGTCCGGTTGACCTTCGGTGCTGATTTATATCTGTCTTTGATGGTTATTCCTATAATTCCCAAACGCTTATCCATTTAAAAAGGCTCCGCAATGGTCGAAGTAAAGAAGCAGCTGACAGCTTCCGGAGCTTGCCGGGGAAACCCCTGCAGGAAGTCAGGACGGACCCTTTTCCTCGGTAATTTGCCGGTAAGAAAGACACTGGCTGTTTCACAACAGCCTCCGAAACCTGCGCCTACCCTTGGGCCAGATGAATCCTCACCTCAGGCTGACGCATGCATATTTTTCTTAGAGATTCAGCTCGATGCCTTTTTCTTTCAAAGCATTAAGCTTTTTGCTGCGATCATAATAATGCGTATGCAGCAGATGGTGGGATTCATGTCCGCAAGGACCGTCATGCAGGAAACCGGTTTTAGGATCGTAGATTTTTACGATCATGGGGTTATCCTGTGATTTTCTGTACTTGTAGATCTTTTTATTCGCATCAGCCGCATAAACGGAGTTCTGGCGGCGGGCAACAAAGTCCATGACTTCTGCTGCTGCCTCTTTAGCGATATTCACACCCAGAACCGCATAACCGGCCACAGCACCTGCGGCCTTGATGAAACTGCGTCTGCTTAATTTCATATCAGTTTCTCCTTATGCCTTGATTTTGCGGGCTCTGAACCGCTTGTTGATCTGAGCCACAGTAGACCTGAACAGGGATGCCCGGATTTCAGGATCAAGGGGCTGTCCGCCACCGTTAACGCAACCGCCGGGACAGGTCATAATCTCAATAAAATGATAAGGAGATTTACCTGCGCGCACTTCTTCGCAAAGCTTGGCTGCATTATCCAGACCGCTGGCAACGGCTACTTTCACGGTTCCAAAGTTGGGAACCTCAACATCAGCAGTGTTTATACCCTCGTGGGTACGAACAACCTTGATATCAGGGTTGGCAAGCTTGGTACCGGAAAGAACTTCGTAAGCAAGCCTGAGGGCCGCTTCCATTACCCCGCCGCTGTTACCGAAGATGGTAGCCGCACCGGTGGATTCACCAAGGACCGGATCAGGATCTTCGTCAGGCAGGCTGTTGAAATCAATACCGGCAGCCTTGATCATGTAAGCAAGCTCACGGGTGTTGATAGTGGCGTCAATGTCACGGTCAAATCCGCCGTCATCAAGCTCACCGCGCACACCTTCGTACTTCTTGGCGATACAGGGCATAATGGAAACAGTGTAAATCTTTTTACCGTCTGTCTTTGTTTCCTTTGCACCGTATGTTTTAGCCAAGGGACCAAGCATACCGATAGGTGATTTACAGGTGGACAGGTTAGGAATCAGGTCGGGATAAAAGGTTTCCGCAAACTTTACCCAGCCCGGACAACAGGAAGTAAACTGCGGCAAAGGCATGGCGTCTTTGGAACCCTGACTCTTCACCCTGTTGAGAAGCTCGGTGCCTTCTTCCATGATGGTTACGTCAGCAGTGAACTCGTTATCCCAGATGTAGTCGAATCCAAGTTTACGCAGGGCCGCATGCATCTTGCCGCCGACATAGGTCCCGGTGGCAGCACCGAAACATTCACCCAGACCGTAACGAACAGCCGGAGCAGGCATGGATACAACAACGGTATCCGGGTCCTTAAGCTTGGCCGCAAGCTCATCCACGAAAGAAACACCCTCGTAAATGGCACCGTACGGACAGTTGGTAAGACACTGACCGCAGTTCATACAGGCGACAGGATCAACAATGCGGTGGATGCCGTCATCATTGATGGACTGAATAGCACCGCTGGCGCAGTACTCCTCGCACGCACCGCAGCCCTCACATTTAGCTTCATCCACCCGCACAAACTGGACAGTATCTGAATCCACTCCAACAGGAGGAGCGTAAAGACTGTACTCAACACCCTCCATTCGTTTGGCATTTTCATTCACAGCAGGCTGAACCGCAGCCGCCCCGGCAGGCGGGGACTTAGGCGCACATCCTGACATGCATGGCCTCCTTTGTTAAAATTAGTTAACAAAACATCAAACACACCAAATACAAATATTAAAAACGTAACACTAGAAATGCACTATTACACTTTCAATATGCATGTCAATGAATCATCCAAAAGCAGACTGCTCCTGACAAAATAAATCCAAAAACATGCAATAATATTTGGGTAGACCTACATAGCCCACTAATTACTTTATGAAAAATTTAAAATCGTGATGGAAAAGAGAAGGATTTATCAGCAAATGAATGAGCAGCACAATAGCAAGCAAACTGATTAAACAACCGCAAACCTTCATGAGCAACCCAGAGTAATATGCATCACAATAAATTGAGAAAATACAAAAAAAACGTCCCGAACATGATGTTCAGGACGGTTATCTTTCACATAAAGTAAAAGGGTGCTAGACTAAACGTCTAACACCCTGTATTTACTGTGGTAGGCCACCAAGGACTTGAACCTTGAACCAACGGATTAAGAGTACCGGTCTGCCGAATTTATCCCGCCTTAACGAAGCCATAAGTTGTTTAATTCAAAGAACAACACTCTTTAACCTACCTTATATGATTTAAGCAAAAATTACCTTATTTAGGGATTTTTATGGGGAATAGCATGGGGAATACACGCCCCACCCCTGCGGAATCCCACGGATGAATTATGGGAAATTCGAGCAAAAATTGCTCTTCCCCACAAACAGGTAAAAAAGGTAAGGTCATGGCTGCCAAAAAAAGAAATAAAACCGCATACAAAGGCGTGTTTTACATCACCAGCACCAACCCCACAACCGGGGCAAATGAGAGAATCTACTACATCCGTTATTATAAGAACGGAAAATCCATCGAAGAGAAAGCCGGTCGCCAGCATCAGGACCGCATGACACCAGCCAAAGCCAATCGACTACGAGTGCTGCGCATTGAAGGCAGAGTCGACTCCAATGAAGAACGTAGAGAGAAAGTCCGCACCAAACGCGCCCAGAAGAACGTCAGCAGACTCTGGGAAGCCTTTTATGACGCCAAGCAGGAAAACAAGAGTATAAAAGACGACCGCAACCGCTGGCGCAGTTACCTGCTCAAGGATTTTGGCAACAAGCTGCCCGAAGAAATCACCACGCTGGATGTGGACAACCTCCGCCGCAAACTTCAGGATCGCGGCCTTGCTCCCGGCACAGTCAAACAGGGCTTGGTCCTGCTGAAACGTATCCTGAATTTCGCAGCCAAGCGTGGACTCTGCGAACCTATCAATTCCGGTCGGCTTCATTTTGAAATGCCAAAGCTCAACAACACTAAAACCGAAGACCTGACCGGCAAACAACTGGCAAGACTTCTAGAAGCGATTGAGAACGAACCGAATAAGTCAGCAGGCAGCCTCATGCTCATGGCCCTGTACACAGGCATGCGCAAAGGCGAAATTTACAGGCTGCAATGGCAGGATATTGATTTCGAGCGCGGTTTCATTTTGATCCGTGATCCAAAGGGCGGAATTGATCAGCGTATCCCCATAAACACCCCGGCCAGAAATGTTCTGGAAGATCAGCAGACCAGAACCGGCAACTCCGAATGGATATTCCCCGGTAGATTTGAAGGACACGTTAAAGACATGCGCGAACCTCTTGAGCGTATCCGCACCAATGCGGGGCTGCCCAAAGACTTCCGCCCCATGCACGGCTTACGGCATGTCTTCGCCTCTACCCTCGCCAGCTCCGGGCAGGTGGATATGTACACCCTGCAAAAGCTGCTCACCCACAAAAGCCCCGCCATGGTTCAAAGATATGCCCATCTGCGTGATGACGCCATGCAGCGGGCCAGCGAGGTTGCCGGGGATATGTATAAGGCTATGCAGAAGAAGAAAACTACGGCTTGAGCGGGTCTTCCACTCAAGCTGCCAAAAATTAAAATCCCCCACGTTGACCTGCCCTGCAATCGTGGTTAAAGTTCATATATAAGGAGACTGAAATGGTTTTACTTTTTGATGATGCCAAAAAGCTTGAAAAAGCTGTGGGAGAAGAAGCCGCAGAGGTTATTGCCCACGTTCTTGAAAAGCACGAAGAAAAATCCAAGCAAGAACTTGAAGAAGCTAAAAAGGAACTTGTCACCAGAGCTGACCTTTATAAAGTAGAGGGCAACTTGAAGGCTGATATGACCCGGCTTGAAACCAAAGTGGAAAACATTGAATCCAATTTGGAAAACAAGATCAGGGCTGAAGTTCAAGCCGCCAAATCTGAAACCATCAAATGGATGGCTGGAATGCTCATGGTTCAGGCGGCCACGGTTGCTGCTTTGGTCAAGTTGCTGGGTTAAAATCCGATTCAGCTTCATGCTTTGGAATAATTGATAAAATGCACGTAAATCCCCCGCAAGGCTCATGCTCTGCGGGGGATTTTTTTGGGACTTCATCCAATCGAACAAAAAAACACCCACAAAGTATAAGACTCTAAATTAGACTTCGACAATCATATTTGATATACATCATATGTTTAATATTAATTGTATCTCCATAATTAGAGGAGCAAATATGAAAGTCTTCAAAGAGCTTTATATACATATCACTGAAAACTCCACAGATGACTTTTTCCATGAAGTGGAAATCAATCTACAAAACGGTTGGGTACGAGAAAAAGAGAAAGAAAAAGAATTCAAAAAAGACTTAAACGAACATGCATATTTTTTCTCAAACGACAATGAACTTCCAAACAAAGCTGCTGTAATTGTTTTCGCAAGAAAAGATGAAAATATTATTTACGCAAGCAACGTTGTGCCAAAGAAAATTGGCAAGCTATCGACCAATGAATACAATAATATTTTGTCAGATTTTTATAAAGAAAACATACAAGGTCTATGTGAACAAAAAGCTATCAAAACTAAACTAACATCTGACACCCAAAGCATGGACAATTGGATTTCCCCAGCCAGCTACGATAAAATATTAAAGTTCTCTCGTGCCGCTAATAAATCAACAGGATCGTCACATCCTCTAGACCAGAAAAGATGGTTTGCATTTATTATTTCTATTGTCCGAAATAATGAAAATCTTAGCACAGATCGCCTTGAACGCTGGCTGATTGAGGAAGAGGATTGGCCAAACGACATAGCTTCAAACCTAGCAATTGAATACGAAACAGGAATAGATCTTCTAAAATATTATGTAGAACATAGCCATGACGTATAATCTGCTCAGCATTGATGAAACAGTATCCTTATTGCTTAGCACTCCTGTTCCTGTGCTATTCTTAGATACCTGCGCAATCTTAGACATTATTAGGCTTCCTTTTCGTATCGATGAACCAACAAGAGCAAGTTCGTATTTAACATCTGCGCAAAAGACTATAGATTTAGCATTAAACAATAATATTCAAATAATATTACTTCCTAATGTTCCGTTAGAGTACCAAGACAATGTAGCTAAAACAAAAGATGAACTTTCAAAACATATAAAAACTTTAGGTCAAAACATACATGTTTTAAATGCCTTGCTTTCTCCAGGATCTCCCTCGGTTCCATTGGACACGATAGATATATTGAATAATATTGAAAATATTCTAAAGCCTACTTGTGATAAAATTTTAAGTAATAGTATTCATATTTATCAAGTTGATAGCCTTATTGTAAAGGCAAGCTTTAGAGTTGCGCAAAATTTGCCACCATCTCGAAAAGGTAGCATTAAAGACTGCATTATTTACGAGCATTGCCTCGAATTATCACGCCAATTAAGAAAAAATGGATTCAACAAAAATTTGATTTTTCATACATCAAATACAAAAGATTTTTGCGATAGCAATCAACCAAAACAAAAAATTAAAGAAGAAATTGACGTGTTAGATATAAAATTGTGTACAGATTGGTCGTGGGCGCACCATTCTATCTGAGGGATATTGCTCCACGAAATATGACAAAATCTCTGGTTAATTGGCAAAATTGGAGAATTTAAAAATGAATTTATCTCAAAAACATTACCATAAGACATCGTTAATCACATTAATCAAACAAAAATTTCCTTCACTAGACCTCAAAAAAAACAAGAATCCATTTTGCCCGCTCTGACAAAGACGAAAAAACAGGTGAACAAAATCCATTAGATGTGTTCAACCCCGAAAATCCAAGAAAATTTGGAGACTGGCAAGCGCGCCAAACAAACACAAGAAATATAACACAAGATGTTAAATTTATTATTTCCTTGATTAGGCTTGCCCAAAAAAACAATTGGCTATTTGCTGGAGTCTTTGAGATGCAGTGGCCCCCTGTTGAAGAACGAAAGGAAACAGGAAGGACTATATACAAATATTCCTACCAAGAGATCGAGGCATTAAATAACTATTCAGGAAGACTAATAGTTTCATGCAATTTGGGGGAACATCCAAAAGACAGAAGAGCCTTCCGTATTTATGAAAACTTACAAGAAAAACCTACTATTATCGAGATTACCCATGAAGAACCAGATGGAAGCGTCGGCAGACGAATCTCGCAAGTGAATGCCCAAGCCAGAAATCAACAGATAGTTAGTGCCCTAAAACACCAATACCACGACAAATGTATGTTCTGCGGTATTCAACTAAAAGTATCTGAGGGCACATACTATTCGGAGGCTGCACACATAAAACCTCTTGGAGAACATGCTAATGGACCTGACAACAATTCGAATATGATAATTCTTTGTCCTAACCACCACAAACAATTTGATCATGGTGTATTATGGCTAGAAGGCAGCAAAAACAACTACAGAATTAAATCAGCGATCAAAAACGACCCTCTTGATGGAAAAACGCTAAAATTATTGCATACCATATGCAATAACCACGTTAAATATCACAGGGAAGAGATTTCTTTCTGTGGAAAAAATAAAATTTAACTCTGCTCATAGTTCACATAGCTTATATAGCTCAACAAAAGCATAAGGTTAGCTGTTAGCCCATAATTGAGCTAACCTTATTAAACATTTTAAAATCACCTAGCAATTCCAGTACGAGATAACGTTATTCGCTTCCCCCTCACTCGCGCAACCTCGTAAGCTTCCGCAAAACATCTTCCAATTCGCTCTGTAAGTCCCGGCAGCCTTGGACTTCCTTTTCCAGCTCCGCGATGCGGCTGCTTTGCCGGGCGATTTTCAGGTCCTGCCCTTTCAGGCGACGGGACTGCTCCTGTTCCATTCGGGCTAGGGCCTCCGATAAGCTCTTCAATAATTCGTTCATGATCTATCTCCGCAATAAAACGGCTGGCTGGCCGCCCTTGGTCTCTCTTATTTCCAGCTGGGTTCCTGTGGGAAAGGCCAGATACCGCTGGGTTTTGCTCTGGTGCGCTTCGATTCCCCATTTGGTGAACACGCTTATTTTCTTCTTCTGGCTCTCTATCTGTGCGCTGATCCTTGCCAGCTCCGCGTGGCTTTCTTTGATTCTCCAGCCGTAAAATCCGGTTATGCAGACCGCGACTATGAGCAGCAGCAATGCGGAGATGAGATTCGCCAAGATGTTTTGTTTCCAGTAGCTGGCCGAAATCGCGGACTGCTTTTTGCGTAGCTTCTGGATGTGGTCGTCCATATCGGCTGTGATGGAATTCAGCTCGCTTTCGGCGAATTTCAGCAAGTTCCCGCTCAAGTCCTGCAATGCGCTGCTGGCGATCTGCTCCACTTCCTGAGACTGCGAGCTCATCCGCTTTTGCAATTTCTCGCTCAACTCTCCAAGATAATTCATATATTCCTCCTTTCAATCGGACTCGTTTTTTGTCTTCGGGCAACTCCAAAGTGATGTATTTCTTGCCCTGCCGGACCACGGAAAGCCCGACCTCCTCCAAAGCCTTGATGAGGTCTGCACGGTCCTTGTGCAGACCGTCAGCTATGCCTTGAGCGAGGAAGTCAGTTACGGTTTTCCTGAAATCGTGCAGTTGTTTGCCCTTGGGTGAATGAATGTCCTTGCCCAGTTGCAGCAGCCGGGACCGCTTCAGCTCGTCCGGCCTTGCCCACTGCTTCCGTTCATTCCAAAGGTCACGCCAGACGTCATATTGCTTATGCCAATTAGGCGGGCAGGGATTCATGGCCTTGTCACTGCGCAGCTCCGTGCGCGGGATGATGAAATGCATCTCATGATGTCCGGCATGACTATGCCGCACCCAAAGGATCGAATATTGATCCGGCTCAAGGCCAGCAAAAGCAACTCGCTCAAAGTCATCCATGACTTCCTTTTCAAGCTGCGGGGAAACCTTGTCCTGCGGAGCCCATGAAAGCACCCCGGAAGTGTATTTCCAGACCCGGTCAGTTGAACCGATCACCCGCTGCACGGCTTCAGGGTCACCGCGCAAAACCTGCGGCGGTGATTTTTCACGGCCCTTACGAAGGGGATCAATTACATAGTTGATAGCCTTGGCACCGTTGCCCCGGCCATGAGCGAAAACCTTCATATACATTTCAGTTCCCTCTCAATGGCGGCCAGTTCGGCCAGAATAAGCACGGAATCGGCACCGCTTTTATATGTATTTGCCCAGCGGGCGAGCTGATTCAGATTATTCCCGATGCGGGCAAGCTGGAGCAACTTTTCGCGCTCGCGTCTGGTTTTGCGGACCCGTCTTTTGCCCAGAAGCTGACGCATGAAATCGCCCATGGTCATGCCCCGATTTGCGGCTTCTTCCACAACACTATTTTTCTCATCAACCGTGACCCGGACGTTCAACCAAGCTGTGCGGGATGCGCTCATACGCCCACCTCTTCCCTGCCGTTAAAGGAGGGATCGAAGGGAGGCCGGCCTCCCTCGCCAGCCCCCACGGGGACATCTGTAGCGCAGCGCACAGTGTCACAGTGGGTAGGCTGGCTAAGATTCGATGACGGGACTGATTCCGAACCATGTACAGCCGGATGCACCCGATAATTCGGACTCGGAGGCCGCCCCGGACCGGACGATTGAACCGGGACCGCAACGATATATCCGTACTCCAAAAGCATGTTCAGCCCCTGCTCGACCTGACTCTTTTTCGGGAAGCGTCCCCTGATCGCACGCTGACATTCCCGGCCTGTGAACAGCTCAATTTTCCGGTCAGTGATCCATTTCAAAATTGCTTGCGCGCAGGAAGTCAGCTCATCACAACCCATGTCGTGAAATGCGTAGCGGGCATGGTGAACGAGCTTCTTACCCAGTTCAGTTGCGGAGACCATGATCGACTGCTCAATCTTCGATTCAACCTGTTGCGCCGAAACCAGATGCAGCAACCCGGCCAGACGGGCAACCTGTCCCGGAACCTTGCCCGCCCAATCGGTCATATTTTCCAGACTGCTCCCCGGTCGCAATTCTCCTTCAATGAGCAGGAAGAAATTCTTCCACGATTCATAAGCCCCGGCACTGAGCAATAAGGCTTGGCCGCTCTCATTCATTTCAGGATTGCTTCTCAGGGAAAGCAGAAGTTCGATTCGCCCAAGGAAAGCGCGTTCCGCCTGTGACGAAATCTGAGGAGGCTCGGCCACTCGAAACCCCAGCCTGCTTTGCCCGAAGAAAAACAGGAAGCGGGCCAAGAAACCGCGCCCCCGAAATTCAGGGTTCTCAGCCATGCCCCGCAAAACGTCCGGCTGGGGAGTCACGCAGATGGTCAGCAAGGGATGATTCAACCCGATGGACTGACCGTGTTTACGATCCACCCGGCACGGCTCACCGCTGAAGGATTTCAAGATCAGATCAAGGTTAGGCATGCGGCTGTAGCGACCTGCAAAAGTTCCGAAGATCCCGCCTTCAGGCTCAATGATGGACATGCATTCGTTCTGCTGCTCCATGAGCAGGGCCAGACATTCCGGGGTGATGTCATCGGCCAGCAGACGCGGGACGGTGACCATTTCCGGCATTTCGTCTTCCAGTTCGCGGATCTCTTGCAGGATGCTGTCCCGGCTTTCGGAATTCTTGGCCTTGGCTGCCAAGTTACGGCGGTGCTCGATGGCCCGTTCAAGGGTCAGACGTTTTGAACGCGCCTGCTGCGCCTGCGGTTCGATGATCTTCTCCTGCTCCTTTTCCCAGCCGTTGAGCGGCCTTCGCGCAGCATGAGTCACCGCGCTTTTTCGTTCTCCGGGCGGCAGCGGCGAGAGCAGGTACAGGTTCAAAGATTCCTCGTAACCTTCTTTAATCCGCACATGGAACCTTCGCTGCGCTACGGTTGATAGGACGCCAAAGAGATTGCAGAGCACAACCTCGTAGGGCACCTGTAGCGATTCGCTCAGCTCAAAGCAGTAATCAGCCAGCACCGGGGGCAGTTGAACAGAGAATAAGGACGGCGGAAACTTCGGCCCCAATGGTACAGGGGCCTTGTTTCCGAACAGAGATAGGATGTCTGTGCCGGATGCGCTCATCTGTTCCTCGGCAGGTCAGACATTTCATCAAGCGGCACGACCTTGCAGGATTCCACGTAGGCATCCAGATCTTTTAAATCGTACCCCACGCGCCTGCCGATTTTGATATAGCGCGGTCCTTTTCCCAGACAACGCCATACTTCAAGAGTTCCGGGACTGAGTCCCAATTTTTCAGCAGCTTCTTTTGTGCTTAATAGCCCTTGCATCAATTTCTCCTTGTTGGTTGGAGGTGTTTTTTCTTCGACGCAAGGCAACCACGTTTAACTGGCCCGCAAAACCATCAGGAAGGGAACAAATTGTGTGCTGGGACCACAAAGTTCTGTGAGAACACGACAGAACCTGATGGTAAAATATCAATATTATCAGCAGGTAATGAAAATTGAATTTAGAAAGGTTCAAATTCTGAAAAAAGTCTGAAATTGATAAACAGAAGTTGTTTCTAGGCAGGATTAAAACTCGAAAAGGCGGTCTGAAGGGAGGAAAAAGAGAATTGAATTAACCCGGACAATATGGACAAAATGGACAGAAATCGAATTTTGTCCATATTGTCCATTTTGTCCCGTGGTTTTTATTTTGGTTTATTGCCCTCGTGCCTGAACTCGGCAGGAAGGTTTTCCCGAAATTCTTCGATAACAGAATTGGCTGGTCTGACCATTTCCAGTTTCTGGATGTAGTCCTTGGTTATGACTTTATCAGCGATGGCTTTATATTCTTTGTGCGGGAACTGCTTTTTCGCTGTCGGGTCAGCGACCATTTCAAGGATCATATTGGCGAAGAAGAATCCTTCTTTACGTGCGCCCTCCAGCTTTTTCTCAGACTTCGTCAATCTGGCCTTCAGGGTTCGCGCATCTTCCAGTTCTTTTTCCAGCTCTTTAATCTTTAGATCAAAAGCCTCAACATTGACCTCCGGCAATTCAGCCTTCAGTCTCAACTCCATTTCCAGCTCATTTTGCAATTCATCGACTTTTGATCTGAGAGCTTCAATACTTGCATAATCAACGGGCTTCAGTCTGGGGCAGGCTTCTTCCGCTCTATGGACTTCATCCAGATCAAAAAAGCAGCCTTCATTGAAAAGTATGGCTATGCGCTCTTTGTCCGGCATGAACTGAGAATAGAAACTTCTTGCAATCAGGGCCCGTTCAGGATTCCTTTCAGAACGGAGGAAAACTTTAAGTCTGGTTTCAAAAATTACATTCAAAAAATCGTGACCAACTTCCCGATCCCACCGTTTGCGCAGATCAGCGGCAGATATTCTATTCTCAACCCCGGCCTTAAAAAGCGACGTCCCATCTTTGACCCAAAAGACAACCAAACGCTTCATCAGCCATAGAAACAGCCCAACAAAAAGGGTCATGCCAAAAGTTCTGAGCAGAATCCCTATTTCCGGCTTTGTCGGCAGGACGATGAAAATCAGGCATCCCAAATAAATCCCGATCAGTAAAAGGAAGATACTGACAGCTTTATCCAGCAGCCCACGTTTCAGTTTCAGGCAGGAAGTAACGAAAGGAGGTATGGGCTTTTCCTCCTTCTTTTCATCCGGTTCCTTGCCTCCAGCCTGATCTTGAACAGAGCTTTCAATTTCCGATTTTATATTTTTCTCATTTTGGATATCACTCATGCTTGGCTCCATATTTTTATCTAGACTAGTCCATTTTAACCGAGCTATATTTTATTTACAAATCACGAGGCAAATAAGGGAAATATTCGAGAATCAACATGGGGAACGAAAAGTGGGAAAATTTGAGCTTAATCAGACTCTTTTCACTTTTTTCGATTTTATGGGGAAGAGTATGGGGAAGGCGGATTTTGAAAAAGTAAAAGGGTGCTAGACTAAACGTCTAACACCCTGTATTTACTGTGGTAGGCCACCAAGGACTTGAACCTTGAACCAACGGATTAAGAGTCCATTTTTCAACTTTTTTTCAATGTCCCCCGACGTCCCTGAGTAAACAATTTCAACACCTTACGCAATCCCAAGTATCCCTCGGAGTCCCTTGTAAAAGGCGAAAACCGGGAGTATACCGGGAGAGATGAAAGCACGTAATACCACCGAATGGAAAAAAATTAACAGCACCAGAGGCGTCCGATATTATGAACATGCGACTCGAAAATACAAAGGGAATCCTGACAAATATTTCTCGGTTCGCTGGTACCGCCAAGGCAAGACCTTAGAAGAAGGTATCGGATGGTCCTCAGAAGGTTGGAAAGTAGCCGAAATCGCCGACCTCAGACACAAGCTTCAGCAGAATTATAAGTCAGGGGAAGATCCCAACACATTTGCCGCACTCAAAGAACATCATGCCAGAAAAAAAGCTGAGGCCGCAGCTCTCGAAGCCAAAGAGCAGATCAAAGAAATAACCTTCCAAGAATTCTTCGAGCAATACTATATTCCGTGGAAACGTGACCGCAAAAAAAGAAAGACATGGACGGATGATGTAAAAAGAGCCGACAAGCGCATTCATCCATTTCTTGGCGGATTTCCCCTGTCTGCGATTACTCCAGACCTCCTTCAGGAATTCATGGATTCGCTCTACGACGCTAAGCTGGCTGAGGCGACCGTGCTTCACCACATGGCGATTATACGATCTGTATTTAATCGTGCAGCATCAACGATTGTTAAAGACGTCGTGATTTTTTCAGGGCAATCCCCCATCGACCACATAGAACTGCCCCAGATCGGCAACAAGAACCAAAGAGAACGTTTCCTCACCAAAGAAGAAGCCAAACTCTTAATGTCTGCGACACTGAAGAAAGCTGAAAAATCTGAAAGGGATCTCTGGCGTCAAAGCTGGCAGGATCTGCATGATGCAATGCTGCTATCCCTGCACACAGGACTGAGGCTTGGCGAAATTCAACGTGCTGAATGGCATGATGTCAACTTCTATGGAAAATCACTGACAGTGAGACTCATCAGTAACAACCAAAAGCCGGGCGGGACTATTCCTCTCAACTCAGTGGCCCTTGATGTACTCATGCGCCGCAGGGAAGCATCCGACGATGCGCTGATCTTCCCTCCCCTCTCCGGGGGCAAAAAGAAAGAGAACCTTTCAAAGCAATTCAAGATCATTGCCGACGAATTGAAACTGAATAAATTCGCTACCGCCAAGAGCCAGCGAATCGTATTCCATTCCCTGCGCCATACTTTCGCCTCTTGGCTGGCTATTGCCGGAGTGGACATTTACAGAATCAAGACTTTGATGCGCCATAAGACCATCAACATGACCATGCGCTACGCCCACCTCAGCCCTGATTATTCGCAGGGGGCTGTGGACCTGCTGACTATGGATTAATCACCATTTAAACTACGAGGATTATCATTAATGCCTATGAACAATCCCCCGCATCCCGGTGAGCTTATCAGCTCTGTGTATATGGAAGAATATAATTTAAGCTGCCGCAAGCTGGCAATTATGCTCGGCGTGGCTCCGTCCACTCTCGCCCGTGTCCTGAACGCCAAAAGCGCGGTCTCTCCTGAGATGGCCCTACGACTTTCAAAAGTACTCGGACGCACCCCGGAAAGCTGGCTGGCTATGCAGGCCAACTATGATCTGGGGAAGATTCGCAGTCAGATTGATTTGTCTGGGGTCATTTCTGTGCGTGCTGATTCACCGATTGCATAACCTTTATTTTTCTGCTTGAAAATCGCTATGCAAACCGCTCAAAAAGATAAAGTCAGAGGCTCTAATCCATAACCAAGATATCGCTATATCAATAGGTTACACACATCAAAAGATCGCTATTTAAAACGCTCGTTTTTT
Organism: Desulfovibrio sp. JC010; assembly: GCF_010470675.1. Taxonomy (NCBI): domain Bacteria; kingdom Pseudomonadati; phylum Thermodesulfobacteriota; class Desulfovibrionia; order Desulfovibrionales; family Desulfovibrionaceae; genus Desulfovibrio; species Desulfovibrio sp. JC010. The sequence goes on along the minus strand of NZ_VOIQ01000015.1, from coordinate 24,091 downwards.
CTACAAATATAGCTAAAAATAGTTCTATCGGTTGTTGATTAACACGCAGAATTTCCTTGGGCAAAATGATCGCTATTCAAACCGCTCATTTTTTGAAAAATCAGCAACATTGAAAAGACACAAAATATTGTGTAATTAAATAGTTACAAACCTTAAAAGATCGCTATCCAAACCGCTCAAAATTGGAGAAAATATGACCTTTTGGCCGATAGTAATTCCTGACCGAAAAGACATTGGGCCTTTAAAAGATATGGCTCAGGAAGTTATCGCCTCATCGGCTTCTCTTGAAGGCCGGGTGGCAGCAGACACAGCTAAAGTAATTGGAGATCATCTTCGGCTAATCAATAGTTACTACAGCAACCTCATTGAAGGTCACAAATCGACTCTCCGTGATATTGAAGATGCCATGGACAAACGTTTTGATGCTGATTCTGAAAAAAGATACGCACAAGACTTATGTGCTGCACACGTTCTGGCAGAAATGGAACTAATGAACGATATTGAAAATGGCACTGTAAAAAATATCGCCAGCCAAGACCTGCTGAGGCTGATTCATACCAGATTTTACAGCCACTTGTCGCCAGACCATCTTTATACTCATGAAAAAGATGGTTTTACAGATATTCCCGTGCTGCCGGGAGAATTTCGAGACAGACTTATTTCGGTCGGGCCAAACGTCGCAACAGGTGGCTCGATCGGACCTAATCCTGAAAATTTGAATGTAGCTCTGCAACAATTTTCAGATGACTATAACCAGCAGCAATATTTTGGTGATGAGAGGATTATAGCCATGGCCGCCTCCCATCACCGCCTGACATGGTTACATCCGTTCAGGGATGGAAATGGCCGCGTGTCACGCTTGTTTTCAACTCTTTATATGGCCCGGTGCGATATTAATAAATCAAACCTGTGGTCACTGTCGCGTGGATTGTCCAGAAACAAAGAAGAATACATGATCAATCTGTTTTCATGCGACCCTGCGCCGGAAGGGGAAAAGGCTACTCATAGCGCAAGCGAGCTTCTTGCTGATTTTGTAGAATTTATGTTTGAAGTATGTCTTGATCAGATCGGCTTTATGAGCAACCTGCTTTCGCTTGAAACGATTGAGCGGCGTATTGAGTGGTTTGTTGAAGTCAATTCTTTAAAGCGTGGCGGAAAACTGCATCCAGATTCAGCCCGCCTGCTACGTGCTGTATTTATGCAAGGAAAGGTTAAAAGGGGTGAGGCTGGCACTATCCTTAACAAAGCGACATCAACAGCTCGAAAGATTGTTAAAGAACTCATTGACGAAGGCTTACTCACATCTGCCACGCCAAAGTCACCTTTACAAGTAGCACTGCCGTCCAAAGCATTGCCGTACTACTTCCCGGACATATACAATCCAAGTGTCATCGGCAAAGACTATATTGATATGATTGCTAAAAGATAAAAATGCACCTATTTTTTGAGTACAGAACGTAGATGAAATCCCTCTCGGTTATTCCAATGATATTACTGCGTCTTTAATCCAACAAAAACACCCTGCTTCGGCGGGGTGTTTTGTATAGGACTGATGGAAATTAGCCTAGGAATGTAGGCGGTTCTAATATTGCCTGCATTCATATAGCAAAATGCCATTCCTTTTTTGCTTTTTAGGATGCCATCTAAAAATTCGTACAAGGCACTCGTCAGGGCTACCTAGATTTTATGATATTTTTCGTGTATCCAGCCTCTTAGATAAGACTATCTATAAATCTCAGAGAGTTGATTATGCCCATTAAAGCACCCAAAATTGATTTATCCCCCCTGCTTGAGAAAAAAAGTGAACGGATCACAGCTTATAAAAGGAAAAAGCTGAAATACCATTCAGAGACTATAAAAAAACATGAACTGGAAGGCCGACTTGAAAAAGACTGGGAAATCCAGCGAACAAATAAAAACACATACCGAATCAAAAAAGACAAAAGACATGATGTCTTACTTGAAGATCGTGCATGGACCTTATTTTATAAAATGGGCTATCCCATACTAAATGATGATCGATTCGTAATCAGTTACGAAAGAGAAGATGGGTCAATCGGCAAAAAACAAATTGACGTCTTTGCCAAAGATGATGAAACGGTTGTAATCGTTGAATGCAAATCCAAAAAAAAACGTGGACGCCGAACTCTTCAAAAAGATATTCATGAGAGCATTTATCTACAACAGCCAATTCGGAACGCTCTACATAGCAAATATGGGCGTAAACCAGCTTTAAAAATCATATGGATGTATATCACCAATAACATTATATGGTCTAAGCCGGATATTGAACGGGCAACATCTGGCAACATTATTATCGTTACTGAAAACGAACTTGATTATTTTGAAGCCTTTTTGAAACACATGGGCCCAGCAGGAAAATATCAAATTCTTTCCGAGTTCTTGAAAGGGCAAAAAATTCATGGCTTAGACAACGTTGTTCTCCCTGCCATCAAAGGCAAAATTGGAGGCGAGACCTTTTACAGTTTCGTTTGCACTCCAAGAGCCTTGTTAAAAATTGCCTTCGTAAACCACCAAGCCCTGAACCACCCTGACGGACGGCCCGCATATCAAAGAATGATCACTCCAAGTCGCATCAAGGAGATTGGCAAATACATTGAAAAAGGCGGATACTTCCCAACCAATATATTAGTAAACCTGATCGAATCACCACGCTGGGACGCTATTTCAAGCAAGCAAAACACAGATCCAAACATCAAGTTTGGCTGGATTACACTGCCCAAAAAATATCGAAGTGCTTGGATCATTGACGGCCAGCATAGATTATATGGTTATTCTTATCTTGACGATGAATATTTGGATCAAAGTCTTTTTGTTTTGGCTTTCGAAAAGCTATCAACACACAAAGAAGCTGACCTCTTTATCACAATCAATAACAAACAAAAAAGCGTTCCCAAAAGTATTCTGGTTAGTTTGCTATCTGATCTCAAAATTGACTCAGCCGTCCCTAAAGAAAGAATCTCTGCGCTATCCTCGGGTATTGTAAAAATACTAAACTCAGATCCGTCGAGTGTATTTTTCAACCGATTTAAAATTGAGGGTGTGACAGGAGGGGGCAACAGAAACCTTACCATACCTGAATTTGTTAATGGACTGACTCGCTCTGGTCTCGTTGGAAAAGTAGTCCACAATGTACTTGTGCCCGGCCCCCTTGCGGCTGGAGTAGACAACGAAACATTCAAAAAAGCCACGCAAATTCTCAATCTCTATTTCGAGGAAGTTTGCAATGCTCACCCTGACCGCTGGGCCAACGAGCCACCTTCTTACATTGCCGTAAACCCCGGAATCAGAGCACACCTGCTTTTGATTGACGAAATTATTCGTTATCGGGGATTTAAAGATGAAATTGAATTTGACTCCTTACCTCCAGATGAGATAGCAACCATCCTCATTGAGTCGACCAAAACAATTCGAGAATACATTAAGACGGCTACTGACGAACAAATTAAGGACGACTTCTCAAGGAAATTTGGTGAGGGAGGGGTTAAGGAATACTTCTGGCGGTTGTGCGAATTGATGGCGAGTGAATATGAAGACTTTGGCTCCGAAGATTTTAGAGACTACCTCCAACAAAAAAAAGATGGGCGTGCAGAAGCTGCTCACTTGGACATCATCAAGTTAACCGAAGACATAACGGATTACGTCATAGCGAACCTTAAACGTGTATATGGTGAAAAAGAATTAGCTTCTGGCGAAAAAGCATATTGGGCAGAAGGCATTGACAGCCGTAGAGCAAAAGAAAAGGCGTATAAAAAGCAGCAAGACTATGGTCCACAGGATCAACTCCCAAAGGAAGCCTATTTAGACCTAGTTGACCTTAAAGACATAGCAAAACAGAAAAACAACTGGCCTCATTTTGAGTCTGTTTTCAACATCCAGATGCCTGATGAGCAAAAAGGTAAAAAGTATTATTTAAACTGGCTAATATCGTTCAATGAGCTAAGAAGAACTCCCGGACATAAAAGTAGCTTAAGAGTTTATTCCGAAGAGAATTACGCTTTTATAGAATGGTTAAAACAAGAATTTTACTCCCGGCTGAAAACTGCAACAGCTGAATGGAAAGGTTATGCCGATAGTTCCCTTTTTAAAATGGGCAGGCGGTAAACGCTGGCTGATTTCTCAAGACCAGCTTAATCCGCCACCAACATATCAACGATTTATTGAGCCTTTCCTCGGAGGAGCTGCTATATATTTTCAACTTTCACCAGTGCAATCTATCATATCTGATATAAACTCTGATCTCATAGAATTCTATAGCGTACTACGTGATTTCCCCGACCATTTGAGCAGAATGATGGGAACGCATCAACAGCAGCATACAAAAGAATACTATTATATCCAACGAGCAACCACCTATGACACACCACTGGAGAGAGCGGCTCGTTTCTTGTATCTGAACAGGACATGTTGGAATGGACTATACAGAGTCAACAAGAAGGGAGAATTCAATGTCCCAATTGGAACAAAAGATAAAGTAATCCTTGATACAGATGACTTCATTGGAGCATCCACAGTACTTCAAAATTCAGAAATTCGCTGTTCAGATTTTGAAAACACCATTGACGAAGCCGGTCAAGATGACTTCGTTTTTGTCGATCCTCCATACACAGTCAAACACAATAACAACAACTTTATCAAATATAATGAAAGTATATTTAGCTGGGCAGACCAAGTCAGACTACACAATGCAATAATAAGAGCGGCCAATCGAGGAGCCTACATTGTTATTTGCAATGCTGACCATAAATCTATTCATGACCTTTATGACGACATAGGGGAATATAAACAGCTCTCTCGATACAGTGTACTTGCAGGTAAGGCTGACAAACGGAAAAAGACAACTGAAGCTATGTATCGGATTAACTTCACACAATAACTTTGTTGGTCTCCCTAATAATATTGATTATAGAATGCAGCATTATAGCTTGCATGTAGTCTGTCAGATCAAGTCAAAACCAAATCAGGAAACATAACATCAACCAATTCTTCTACATCTGCTATTGGCTGAAATAATCCCCAATTCATCAAACACTTGGATTTCAATTCTGGTTTAACACCTTGGCTGTTTGCTGTAGGACGTTTTGCTACTTTATCAGGCAACTCTGTCATCTTTTCATCCGGTCTATTCCCGAACCAGCGAAATCCTTTCAATGCTAAATCAACTTCATCGCAAAGAATCACGATGACGCAACCGCCGTGCTTATTCTCCAGACTTCTATTTACAGACAAAGAAGTTCCTCTAGCCCCAGCTTTTCTAGCCTTGAGTTGAACAAACCGAGTATAACCATTGACTGAGAACACAATATCGTATCCCATTGCATCGACTTCTGTTCTCATGACTTCAGTTGCTGGGTATCCCCTCTTCCATAGGGTTCTGGTAACTTCGCCTATAAGCATGTGTTCAAGGATATTTTCTCTGAACGATGAATGGGTACAATGAAAATCTTCTATCATATTTTCTACTGCCTGCTATTTCATAGATTCAAGTCAAATCGAAGTTCTTACACTTTAAAAGCCTGTTTGAATATACAAACTATACTAGCAACGAGTCTCCTATCACTCCCCAACAGGAATCCGCACATAAAAATTACTCCCGATCCCCAAACAGCTTTCCACTTCAATTTCCCCGTTATGGGCAGCTGCAATCTGCTTACAGATGGATAATCCCAAGCCGCTGCCTCCCACATGTCTGGAACGGGCTTTATCAACACGGTAAAACCGTTCAAAAACATAAGGCAGATCTTCAGGAGGAATGCCGATCCCGGTATCTCTGACTGAGATTACTGCCGAGTCTTCAATTTGCTCCAGTCCGACATAGATGACCCCGCCGCTGTTGGTATATTTGATGGCATTGCCTAAAAGGTTAACCAAGAGCCTGCGCAGACTTTCCCGGTCTCCATGGACAAGCACATTGTCTAAAGAACACAGCTCCAGAATCAATCCTTTCTCCCGGCAGAGCACTTCAATGTCATCACATACGGAGGTTATGAATTCAGCCATATGGATTGATTCAAATTTAAGGGAGTCCTTGCCTGCATCAGCCCGAGCAAGAGTCAGCAACTGATTGATCACCACAGACATTTTATCCGACTCCAAAGCAATCATTTCAAGGGATTTGCGGTACTCTGCGGAATCTCTTTCCTTTTCCAGAGTCAGGGTCGCTTCTGCACGGATAACAGCCAGCGGAGCCCTTAGTTCATGTGATGCGTCAGCAGTAAATTCTTTTTGCCGCTGAAAGGCCCGCTCTATCCTGCCGATCATTCCATTAAGAACCTCGGACAAATGACCAAGCTCATCATTTGTCTCCACCGGAATTCTACGGCTTAGGTCATGTTCACCTATATCCAGAGCAGTTCTGGTGATTTCCTCAACGGGATTAAATGCCTTACGCGAAAGGAAAACGCCTCCAATTCCTGAAATGGCAATGGTCAGCGGAATAGCGGCGAGGAGAATGTACAGTAATTGATCCAGTGCTGTACCTATAGATTTTATAGGTCGGGCAATGACCAGAGCAGCAGAATCAACTCCCACTTTCCATGTATCCTGTGTGCCTTTTGATGAATTCTGCCCCCTTTTTTTTAGCTGACCATCGTTTTTTATTGCGGGCCGACGTCCCAGTTTAATGGCCGGATCAGCAATTGTATAATGGGTTGCATAAATCCTTAATCCTTCATTCTTCTGGTAATGGACCGTCGAAAACGCATTGTTGCCTGCAAGGGCTTGATCTATCATTTTTTTTCTCACCGGGAATTCATGCCCTTTGTGAGAGATATGGTGCAACTCACCGTTTTCGTAAAAGTAGATGGAAACCAGTTCTCCGGCTTCCTCCTCAAAAGTTCCACTGGCAATAATCGAGATTATGCCGTGAAACTCAGCGAGTTGCTTACCTCTGGCTTTAAGGGAATCATCAAGACTCTGATGCAAAGTTTCAGATAACGCGAAATATATGCCGCAGCCCAAAAATATCAGCAGAAGACTGAGGATGGAAAGATACCAGAGGTTAAATTTAAATCTGATAGTATTTATGAAATTCATTGCACTGCCAGCTTATATCCTGCCCCCCTGACGGTGCGGATAATCTGTTTGCCCTGTTCCGGGTCGATTTTCTGCCTTATCCTGCGGATGTAGACATCCACCAGATTCGAAATGCTGTCCAAATCATAATCCCACGCATGGGATTCAATCATGGTGCGGGTTACAACTGCACCTTGATTGCGCATCAGATATTCAAGAATGGTATACTCTTTTGTGGTCAGATGAATCAGGCTTTTTTTCCAATATACTTCACGGGTGTTGGTGTTGATGACCAGTTCCCCCGCAGCCAGTTCCGGTGATTTAGACGGACTGTCCCGGCGCAGCAAAGCCCGCATACGGGCCAGAAGTTCGGTAAAAGCAAAGGGCTTGATCAAATAATCGTCTGCTCCGGTATCAAGCCCCCTGACCCTGTCTTCAACAGTATCTCTGGCGGTCAGCATGATAATGGGCGTGCCTATCTTTTTTGAACGCAGTTCTTGGCAAATGGATAAACCGTCTTTGCCCGGCAGCATGATGTCCAGAATGATCAGGTCATAAGAATCTGTTTCAGCATAATTAACACCGCTGTCTCCGTCATGCACGCAGTCCACAGCATATGCGTTTTCTTCCAGCCCGCGCTTAAGGACTTCACATAATTTTACGTCATCATCGACAACAAGAATTCTCATCATACCTCCGCGTAAACTATGAAGACACGGTATTGCAAAAAAATGAATAGAAAATGAACAGAAATATATTTTTTGTTCATCTGGAATTCATCTTCACAGGTTCTTCTGAATCTGCAGACGCTGTCAACACCGGAAACCAAAAGACGAGTCATCAATTACGCAAAGAGGTACGCTATGCCGTCCAAAAATATAATGTTTATGAAAAAGACACTCAAAGCGGGAATACAGATATTAAAATTTCTGCTCATAATCAGCGGGGTTGTTTATGTCTGCCAGTTTGGACAGAAGTATTGGTCAGAACTTTCAGCTCAAGGTCAGCCTGAATTGTCAGCTTTTCGCACTGAAAAACTCAGAAGGGGTGACATGGAAAACACCATCTCATGTACGGGAACCATTCAAGCCGTGGGAACGGTTGAGGTGGGAACACAGGTCTCAGGCACTATCAAGAAAGTGCTGGTCGATTACAATGACCGAGTGGAGAAAGGGCAAATATTGGCGGAGCTTGATCTGGACCTGTTTCAGGCATCCGTGGACACAGCCAAAGCAGATATTCTTAAAGCTGAAGCCCTGCACAAAAAGGCCATGGCGGTAGACACCAGCGAAGATTCAGTTTTCAAAGCCGAAGAACTTTATCGGAAGATCAAGGGAGGGCGCAAACAAGATACACCTTTAGCACAGATAGGTCATCTCTCCCCCAAGGAATTGCTGGCTTACGAAACAGAAAAGAAAACAACAAAAGCACAACTCCTCTCAGCCAGAGCAGCTCTCATGAGTGCTGAAACAAATCTCAAAAATGCCCAGATCAAATCACCCATTGACGGCGTCATCCTCGAACGGAACATCGAGGTGGGACAGACTGTGGCCGCCAACTACAGCACACCGACCCTTTTCATCATCGCCGAAGACCTCTCCGATATGGAAATTGAAGCTAATGTGGATGAGAGTGATATCGGACTGGTCAAAAAAGGGCAGCAAGTCAGATTCACTGTGCAATCCTATCCCGATGCAGTCTTTAATGGAACCGTGAGCAGAATTCAGTTGAATCCCACCGAAACCTCCGACGTGGTCACCTATACTGTCATTGTCGATGCCCCCAATAAGGAAGGAAAACTGCTGCCCGGAATGACCGCCACTGCTGATTTTTTAGTGGAAAAAGCAACGAACGAATTGGTGGTGCCGAGCGCCGCCCTGAGTTTTAAGCTCGATGACCATCCTCATGCAGACACCCCCTGTATTTATATTCTTGAGGGAGGAAAACCAAAATGGATTCCGGTCAGCACGGGCATCAGCAGCAATACGGGAACGGTGATAAAAAACACAGGCCTTGTTCCCGGTGTTCCGGTGATCATCGGCAGGGCTGCCCATAAAAGCAAGAGTTCGGGGAGTGTTCTGTCAAAGATCATGCCCGGTGGACCACAGGGCGGTCCGAGAATTTAACTTGCATTTTACGGGAGTATTCAATGGGAATTATCCAACTTAAAAATATACGCAAAACTTTTCATCTGGGCGGGGAAACGGTCCGGGCACTGGACGGCATCAACCTGACCGTTCCCCAAGGTGACTTTGTTGCCATCATCGGAACGTCAGGATCGGGAAAATCCACCCTGATGAATATCCTCGGATGTCTGGATCAGGCCGATTCAGGCGAATACCTGCTGGAAGGTGTGAACGTCGGGGACCTTGATAAGAACGCATTGGCTGACATTCGTAACCAGAGAATCGGTTTTGTATTTCAGGGATTCAACCTGCTTCCCAGAACCAGTGCGCTGGAAAATGTGCAGCTGCCCCTTATTTACCGCCGGGGCAAGGCTGTTGAAAATCCGGCCCGGAAGGCGGAACAGACTCTGGAGATGGTCGGTCTTGGCGAACGCATGCACCATGAACCCAACCAGCTTTCCGGGGGCCAGCAGCAACGGGTTGCCATTGCACGGGCATTAGTCACTAGACCGGCCATCATTCTGGCGGATGAACCCACCGGGAATCTGGACAGCCGGACCACTGAAGACATCCTCTCCCTGTTTCAACAGCTCAATGCGGACGGCATCACCATTATCATTGTCACCCATGAGATGGATGTTGCCGAACACGCCAAGCATGTTGTGGATGTCAGAGATGGACGGATCATCAATCAATACAAGATTGCCAAGCCAAGGCAGACAAAGCCCTTGGGTTCCACATGAATCGCTGGAAACGGATTAACAAATGAGATTACGACAATTCATAATTGTTGCGCTTAGAAGCATCACCCGCAACAGAATGCGCAGCCTGTTGACCATGCTGGGGATCATCATCGGTCTGGCATCGGTAATTGCCCTTGTGGCTCTGGGAAAAGGCTCACAGGCGGAGATCAAAAGCAAAATATCAAATCTCGGCACCAACCTGATCATGGTCAAGCCGGGAAGTACGCAAAATCACGGCGTAAAGGGCGGAGCCGGAAGCAGGAGCTGCCTTGATATGGATGACATAAAAGCCATTTCCCGACATGCGCCAAATGTTGAATATGTTTCCCCGGTGATCCGGGTTTCAGGACAGGTAATTGCCGAAGGCGAAAATTGGAACACCACCATTGAGGGTGTGGGAATCGACTACCCGTTGATCCGCAATTACGAAATATCTCAGGGCTCATTTTTCACTCCCAGAGACATACGTGTGAAAGCAAAAGTCGCAGTACTTGGGCAAACCGTTGTGGACGAACTTTTTGCAGATCAGAATCCGGTCGGTGCGAGAATTCGTATCGGCAATATCCCTTTCGATATTGTGGGAGTCCTTGCCGAAAAAGGACAGTCCGCCATGGGCAATGATCAGGATGACATAATTTTTGTACCCTCAACGACCGCCCTTTACCGCATGGGCGACGGTGAAACAGTCCATGACATCATGGCCAGTGCCGTATCGGAATCGTTAATAGACTTGGCCCAGAGTGAGATAAAAGCCATACTGCGCAAGACCCACCGCCTGACTTCCGCTGAAGAAGATGATTTTGAAATCCGCAACCAGACCGAGATCGTAAGCATGGCGACACAGGTTACAACCACCCTGACCATGCTGCTCGGTGCTGTTGCCGGGGTTTCCCTGCTGGTCGGGGGTATCGGGGTCATGAACATCATGCTGGTTTCAGTCACTGAACGAACCCGTGAAGTAGGCATTCTCATCGCCCTCGGCGCACGGAGTTCCGATATACTGATGCAGTTCCTGACAGAAGCCGTGATCCTGAGTCTTGCCGGGGGAATTCTCGGTATTGCAAGCGGATTCGGCATTGCCACGGGATTGGGGACAGCCCTCGGCATTCAGGTCGTTTTTGAGCCTGTCATGATACTGGTCAGCATTCTCTTCACCATGGCTGTGGGGATATTTTTCGGCTACTATCCGGCTCGGAAAGCATCCATGCTTAATCCTATTGATGCTATGCGGTATGATTAGGGGCTGCGAAAATAATAGCCTCAGCCCTAAACACCTAAAAAGGGAACGTCACAGATGACGCTCCCTCTTCTTCAAAGCCATTCTTTGAGATCATTTTTGAATTCTTACGATCAAATTTAGCTACAGCTAAAACTTCAACAAATTCAGTCCAATTTTTTTGCTTAATTCTCTATCCACTTCCCCGACAACAACATCCATCCATATTTCAGCAGTAGCACTGACCACTGCGGAGTTGAGATGACCGCCAAATGCGTTATGCTCCACATCTGCCAGAGTTACGTGCAGGTGCAAGTACACCTCACCGTTCATTCGAGAAACATTGCCTGTTAAATTGGTAATCTCGAAATCCTTTTCCAGAGTTGTCGAGAAATACTCTTTTGTCGCAGGGTTGAATAAACCGACTGTAGCCTGATTGACTGCGCCTATGCCGGATACACAACCCAATTTAATATCGAGTTTTTCGCAGACATCGTTAAGTCCGGCAACAATCTCTTCTCCGGGGTCCAATCTTACCAGTACCTTGGAACCATAATCTTTATACTCCATAACCATTCTCCGCTGTTTATCAATTTTCAATCACAAATGACGTCACACTCTAACATCATAACATCTGATGTTTAGACCAGTGATATACATCCCATGATTTCATGTCAACAAACAACCTGCTCTTGTGCATCCGCAGGATTTTCCATAAAACAACCCTCATGAAACAGCCCCTGCCGAAAATCCAACGAAAGCGTCTAAGTGATCAGGTTGTCGAAAATTTAATTTCAATGATTGCAAGCGGAGAACTGCCGCCCGGAGAAAAACTCCCACCGGAGCCAGTACTCATGGAAATATTCGGTGTGGGCAGAAGCTCTATCCGTGAGGCAGTGGGAGCACTTGAATTGATCGGGATACTTTCTGTACGTCCCGGTGACGGAACCCGTGTTGTTGATTCAACAGAAGTAGTTCAGCCCAAGTCGGTAGGCTTGTCCCTGATCACCATTGGGCAAGATAAAATCAATGAGTTGGTTGAGGCCCGTACTGAGCTTGAGCAGAGCATCGCCATGCTTGCAGCGCAAAGAGCTGACTCCGCAGACATTGAAGATATCAGGAGACAGCATAATTCCTTCCTGAAAACAAAAAACAGACAGAAACTAATAGAAGCGGATTTAGCATTCCACGGGGCAGTAGCCCATGCATGCCACAATAGTGTGCTGATAAGGTTCTATGCGGAAATTCGTCAGCCTATCAGCTTATGGATGGAGCAAAAAGCCAAATATGAATGGGGATTTGAGCAAGTCGCTGAAGACCACGAACTTATTTTGAAAGCAATAGAAACGCATGACACTGAGGCAGCTCAGTCCGCCATGCGTTCACATATAGAATCCGCTGGTAAAAAACTGGCTGACGCTTTGCTGCAACCATAGTTCAGGAGCGTGTCTGCACTTACAAATTTCAGCCCCCCCCATTACCCTGCTGACTTGAACAACTTTCTGCTGATTACCCGTTCTATCTCCGGCTTCCGACAACGATTCCGTTTTGATGTTTCAATTTGATTGGCTTCAAAAAAAGAAAGGGAACGTCACTGCTGACGCTCCCTTTATGATCATGCTTCGGAACTGGAAATACTTATATGGATATTCTCATCCTAGTCTTGTTCGCACTTGTCGAGTAAGTAACAAAGCCTTGTTGCTTACTGTCTATTTCAATATCTCAGAAACAAGCTTATGGAGAAATACGACCTGCTCATCGCTTGTTTTCTGAATCATCCACGCCAAATCTTCTTCAAGTTCCTTTCGAGTCGGCGTGGTTGTGTCGAAGTCAAGAATATCCTTGGCAGAGACTTTCAAAGCAAGGGCAATCTTATTTAAAGCATTGACAGTAAGCTTGCTCGAACCTCTTTCTATTTCACTGATATATTTATCATTCATATCAGCTTCGCTGCCTAGCTGGGCCTGTGTCAGACCCTTTTTCTTGCGCAATTCTTTTGCCAACTAGCATTGAAATTTCAGCCATATACGAATGATTAAACGAGAATTGCGCGGATAACGCGGTGTAAAGTCTGGAGATCCTCACCTTCAGCGGATTCGAGCATGGAAATAAGCTCACTACGAAGCACAGTATCTTCTACATTGTGGTTGAAGTCGAACAAATCCTTCAAATCAACCTCAAGACCTTCTGCAATGCTCTCAGCCAGACTCAAAGTGACATTCGCTCCGGTCCGTTCAACCTGACTGATATATTTTGCTCCAACACCGGAGGATTCACCCAATTGTTCTTGGGTCAGTCCTTTTTGTTTTCTGAGTTCTCGAATTCTCTGCCCGAGTTGCTTTGAACTTTTAGCCATATTTACCTCTCGGTAAATTATGACAAATTCTGCCGCACCTTAAGAACTAACTGAAATATGAATATCTCTACAAAAATCATGTTGTGGCGTTAGTTTTGGCTTGATTTAATCATTTTGTGGTGCGTATATTTCCCCAAATATAGCAGCAGAGTGTGATTTTATGACTTTTGCTCGGAATAAAATTTTATGTTTCGTCATGGCAGTTCTCGTGCTGCTTTTGACTGGGAGAGGCTCAGTTGAGAATTCAAATGCTGATAGCTTATCATCCAACCCAGATATAACTCAGCAGCCTGTTTCAAAATATGAACATGCGGTACAATTCGGGATAAAATCAAAGACCCAAGGATTCGGAAAAACAATTGGCGGATCAAGCTCTGTTCTGCGGCATAGAATTGGCTGCGATTCACTGAAAAACTATGCTGCCCATCATATAATCCCCCTCCAGCTCAGAAATCATAGGGCATTAAAAAAAATAGGCATGGATATGGACGAAGCTGCAAATGGAATCGCGCTCCCCACAAAACCGGGAGTTGATCCTGTTTTGCCCCTTCACCGAGGAGGCCATCCATTATATACTGCTGCTGTAAAGAGAGAACTTGACAAGATCCCGCCGGGTGCGTCTGTTTCTAAAACACGAAAGCTGGTATCAGATATTCAGTCTAAATTTCGTAAGCGGCTTGAGGACGGAGAGCCACTGCATGAAAAATATGGAGCTAAAGATCCATGGTGTTAAATTGCCAAGCTGTCTTGGAGACAATCGAGAATACGCATTGGTTTGTAAATTTAGGCCAACCAAACAGCCTTTATGCGAATGCAACTTCATTAAAGCAGGCTGTAAGGTTTTGGAAGTCAAAGGAATTTGAAGAGGCCCATTCTGTCGCGTGGGAGGCATTTAGAAACAACATCCCGCGCCAGAGTAAACAGGAATGGGTCAGATGCTTTTCAGAATGTAAGGACTCTTTAGCTAGAAATATTAGTAAATCTTCTGAAGCACAAAAACTGCTCTCGCGCTGCCAGCAAGACATTGACGACTTTATACTTCTCCTGCCTCACGTTGGTGCTGTTGGCGAATCACTGAGTGAAAAAGCAGAGCTTAATTTCTTTACAAATCAGCTCAAAATTTATGAAGCTGGGCATTGGGTTTGTGGCTGGCAAGGCGATTTGCATGAGGATAAATTTGTCTATCCCAAGTCCAACTTCATCATATTTTAATGTACATATTTTACCTGTCGCTAATCCCTTCATTAAATCATGCATTCCTTTTCCAGAACGCCAAATCTCCTAATTCCGTATTCCACTAAATCGTCCCTGCGATAAAGAACCTTGCGGCCGCTTTCATAACGATGCCTCGGCCCGGTCATTCTACTGTCGTCATTCCTCAAAGTCTTAGGAGACAGCCAGCCGCCTGTGTATTTAGCCACATCTTTTCTGGCAATAATAGGGGGCAACGCCTCAACCAGCATTGCCTTAAATACGGTTTCATTTTCTGTAAGGGGACGGTTCCAATCAATCATATATTTGCTCCAATTTGTAGTTAGCATTTTCAGGCACAAAACCTAATGCTAAATTAGCAAAAGTCAAGCTAAAATAGAACATATATATAAACTGCTAGCATAACTCCCAAAAGAGCAAATGACCTACAAAGACCGCATTTTTTCCTGAACCCTAAAGAAAAGACTGGCGACATCAATATTTAGAACTACAGCAGCTTTAACTGCCTCAGAAACAGGCATTCCTTGCAGCTTCCCAGTAGGTGAAACTTCGCGTATTTTCCACCATTTACTTGGAGCAGTCTTGGTGTCACCATACATCATCCTAGCAAACTCGGTGTGCGCTATACCCTGCGCCTGATAACACTCAACTATCTCTGCGACCAAAGTCCTTTCAAATTCATATTCGTAATTTTTCATAATATCACATTATATCAAAACGTCTCAAAAGAACATACTAAAATAGCATTGACACTAAATGCTATTTTAGCATAGACAGCCCCTGTAAAAAAACACACAACCCAAAAAAACTTTTTCATCATGAAAAATATCGAGATAAACACCGACACCAGTAGACGGAAAAGCCATCAGGTCGAATACAAAGCCAATCTACACAGAATCGCCGACCTCTTCGACCAAGGATATTCTAAAAAAGACACTTACGAGCTTCTTTACGAAAAGGGATATATCTCCATGAGCTATCGCCACTTCTGCCGTTTCAACTCAACAGGCAAACTCACAGCCCAAAACCGGGCAAAAAAGCCAATTGCCAACAAACGACCTAAAAATTCCAAGTCTAACTTAGAATTTTCGCATAACAACGTTGTTACCAAAGAAGACTTTGATGAGCTAATCGGCTGAAAGACTCAAACAAATTGCATCTTCTAATTTGTGACAGCCATTCTCCTATAGGCTCCCGGACCTGTTCCAAAAGATTTCTTAAAACGGCGGGAAAATGATGGCAAAGAAGCATAGCCACATCGCTCGGCAATCTCATCGAGGGTTAGATTTGTTTCAGACAGAAAAAAACGTGCCCTCATCAATCTCCAATTGGTCAGATACTCAATAGGTGGAACCCCAACAACAGCTGTGAATCGATCAGCAAAGCCAGCTCTGGACATTCCAGTCAGTACCGCCAAATCACCGACACGCCAGTTTTTCTCTGGCGAACTGTGGATCTCTTGTAACGCACGAGACAAGTTCGAATCCCGTAGTGCTGCAATGAACCCTCTTTCGTCAGTTTCACTTCTCGTACTCAAACGTCGGGTAGCTTGAATCACCACAATTTCAATCAACCTACTTAAAATCGCTGTTGTCCCCTGAGCATTTAGATTGGCTTCAAAGACTAGAAGTTTCAAAGTAGCAGCAACCCATGGCTCTCCCCCCAAATCTGCATTTCGTAAGCAGATCAACGAAGGCAAATCGCCAACGGCTGGATGATCAAGGTCTTCATCAAATCGACAGTAACCACATAGAATAACGGTCCTTTCTGGCCCATCGCCATAAGTCAACATACCGTCTTTCAAAACCCCACTCTCAATGGCCTTGTCGAGCCCGACATGAGGCAGCCCCGGCTCAAGGGATAAAACCTGACTGCTGCCATTGGGCACCAAAGCAATATCTCCCTCCTGCAAAAAATAAGGTTGCTCCCCTGCGGTTTCTATCCAGCAAGTTCCATGAAGAACCAGATGAAATCTGATTCGTCGCTGTTCTTGAGGAACGCTTACTGAAAAAGGGCCATTCATATGCGCACGAAAATATAGTTCACTTTTTATTCTTAAGGTCGAAAACACCTCTGAAAGAACATCAATTTTACTCATAAACAAACCTCGCTGGACTGTTGGGTAATAAATGTAGACGAATGAGCATTGCGAAAATTGCAGGGTCAGTCAACATAACTTCAAATTTCAGGAGGAAAATATGACCTACGAAACTGCTGTTGCTTTCATCAGTTTTGCCTTTGCAATGGCAATATCACCCGGCCCGGGCAACTTTTTATTAATGACCTCCGGGGCCAACTTTGGTTTCGCTCGAACTCTGCCCTTAATTATCGGGCTATGCATCGGTGCTGTAACAATGGTGTTCTGTGTAGGACTCGGCTTGAGTCAAATCCTAGAACAATATCCTGCCATTTATGATCTGCTGCGCATGGCGTGTGGGATTTATGTACTGTGGCTCGCTTTTCAAATTGCTCGCAGCAAATCACTTGGCGCGGAAAAGGATGAAGACATGGCCAAACCTATTGGCCTGATTCAAGGCGCACTATTGCAATTTCTAAATCCTAAGGCATGGACTGTGTCTCTGATCATTACAGCTACTTACACTACACCTACAAATTATATACCGAGTCTGATTCTTTTGCTTCCGCTTTTCGCAATGACGATTATTCCGTCAGTCAGTGTCTGGGCTATTTCCGGTTCAGCACTGCGTAAATGTCTTTCAAAAGGCAATTGGATCACTGTTTTTAACACAAGTATGGCATTGCTGTTAGTCGTATCAATGGGATCAATGCTTTTAAATATTTAGGCAAGATGTACTTGACCCGATTCATTTGGGTTATTCTTAAACACTTTAACAGACGACAAGTCTAATTTGTAAATCCAATAGGAGTCTCTAATGCTAATGATCGATCATCTCACACGTGAAAATGCAACAGGTATGGTTAAAGATTTTTACTCCCGAATTCCCGAAGCAATTGAAATCCCGGCCCCAATGCTTGTCATGTCTGCCAGCGGAGGTCTTTTTGAAAAGCTGGCCGGTACCATGGGATACTTCGCCACTCATGAAAGCTTCGAACCTCATCTTCCGGCAGCTATTCGCTACATGGTTGCCTGCCATAAAAATTATCCGGCCTGTATTGACTTCAACGGCCAGTTGCTCCGGGCTATGGGAGTTGATGCTGATGAGCTTGCAAATCTCGCAACAGATCCTCTGAAAACTGATTTCGCTCCCAAAGAGCGGGCATTGCTGGCTTTTGCAAAGACAGCCGCAATTGCTCCTGAAAAAATCAACAAGGATACTATTGAAGCCCTCAAGGCTGAAGGCTGGAAAGAGTCTGACCTTGTTGATGCTGTTTATCAGGCTGGGGCCGTGAGTGTCACCCAAGCCATGACAGACACTTTCTCTGTTTAATCCCAAATTACACCGCACTACTCCTTAAAAGACATCCGGGCACCTGCCCGTTAAATTGTGCAGCAAACTGGCGACAGTTTTCAGCATTTAAAATTATTCATTCAGATTGGCCCGAAAAATGTTCATAACTTAACCTTTAACAAAGGAAGGATTTTACTATGAAAAAAATGATAACCATAATTGCGCTCGTCGCTGCTGTTTTTCTGTCCGGCACTCTGGGCAGCGTTAATGCACATGCAGCCAAAGCCGACGGTAAACTGATGGTGGTATGGAGCTCCGGAGATAAAGAAGTTGCTCAAAAAATCGCTCTGCCCTACCCCATGGTAGCCAAGGAGCACGGGATGTTCGCGGACATCAGCGTTCTGGTGTGGGGAGCGTCAACAAAACTCCTCTCCGAAGATGCCGAGCTTCAAGGCTTTGTAAAAAAACTTCAGGACATGGGTATCAAAATTCTCGTCTGCAAGTGGTGCTCTGACGGATACGGCGTGTCCGACAAATTGGCAAAAATGGGACTGGAAGTGGACTACATGGCCCAGCCGCTTACTCAGGCTCTGAAAGATAAAGGATGGAGTGTGGTGACCTTCTAGCCTACTGCCAGCAATTTACTTACAAATTCACCGCGCCTCGGACAGAAATCCGGGGCGCGTTTTTTATGCGTTAGAAAAAGCCTTATAACTTTTCAGAAGACATTAATTTTACTCATTAATAAAATCTAACTGGACGATTGGATAGAGAATGTAGACGAATGAGCATTGTTTAAATCACTGGATAGGTCAACATATCCTCAAATTTCAGGAGGAGAATATGACTTTCGAAACAGCAATTGCCCTCATCGGCTTTGCCTTTGTAACGGCAATTTCCCCCGGACCAGGCAATTTCCTGTTAATGGCTTCGGGTGCGAATTTCGGTTTTGTCCGAACTATCCCATTACTTCTGGGTATATGCTTAGGTTTTTTGATAATGGTGCTCTGCGTTGGCCTTGGCTTAAACCAAATTCTTGAGCAAAACCCTACTATCTACGACCTGCTGCGCATAGCATGCGGGATTTATGTGCTGTGGCTTGCTTTTCAAATCGCCAAAAGCAGATCTCTCGGCACGGACGAAAACGAAAAAATGGATAAGCCTATCTGCATGATTCAGGGTGCGCTTTTGCAACTGCTGAACCCTAAAGCATGGGCTGTTGCACTCATAGTGACCGCGACCTACACCACGCCAGATAATTTTTTAATCAGTCTGGTTATGATGATTCCACTTTTGGCAATCACTATTCTTCCTTCGATCAGTGCTTGGGCACTATCAGGTTCGGCACTACGTAAATATCTCTCAAAAGGTAAACGCATTGTTGTGTTCAACGTAAGCATGGCATTGTTGTTAGTCGCATCAATGGCACCGATGCTTATAAACTTATAAATTTAAATATTTAAGATGATTTGTTTATATCATTATATAAACACTTCAATAGGTTACAAGTATAATTTGTAAATTCAAAAGGAGTCTCTAATGTTGATAATTGATCATCTCACCCGTGAAAATGCAACAGGTCTGGTTAAGGATTTTTATTCACGAATCCCAGAAACAATCGAAATCCCGGCCCCGATGCTTGTCATGTCTGGCAGCGAAGGACTTTTTGAGAAACTGGCAGGAACCATGAGTTACTTCGGCGCACACGAGAGCTTTGAACCTTATATTCCCGCTGCAATCCGCTACATAATAGCCAGCCTCAAAGGATATCAGGCTTGCATTGATTTCAATGAGAAACTGCTCATGGCTATGGGAGTGGATACTGAAGAGCTTAAAACACTTGCAACCGATCCCCTGAAAAGCAATTTTGCCCCCAATGAACGCGCATTGCTGGATTTTGCGAAGCTGGCAGTAACCAGACCGGAAGAAATTGACGCAGAAACACTGGAAGCTATTAAAGCTGAAGGCTGGAAAGAATCTGACCTTGTCGATGCTGTTTATCACGCTGCGTCTGTTGGTGCTACCGAAGTTCTGACAAAGACCTTTTCTATATAGTTCTATGCTTCACCTCTGAGCATAGCTCAAGCCCGCAGATCCCCTCTGAGCTTAAAGCAAGGAGGGGATTCGCATAGTCATTAACCACATCCTAAACAATATGGAAACTTGAACTTTTGAAACATACTAAAACAGAAAAAATTCAAGAAAAACAAAATGCTTTAAATTTGATATATTTGAAATCTACTTATTTTTACCATTTATGATTTTATCAATGATCCCTTGCGCACGAATTAAATCAATCCCCTTCTGGAGTTCTTTTATAACAGAGTCGTCAGTGTGAATATTGCAGGCAAAATATATTTCCCCAACGTTAAGTGTCCGAAGAACAATGTAGTCATCTTTATTTATGCCCAACTTTGACATCATCGCAAACACTGCATCGGCATTACTGAAAATCACGCTGATTCTGTTTCGCTCAATTTTTTTAACCAACTGTTCTAATGTTGATGATTGATCTACCCTGTATCCGTGGCGAGTTGCTGATTCTTCTGCAACACTGTCCCTTATTGTTCCTACTATATTTCTTTTTATCTCGGCATATGTATTAACATTGTAATTCTTAGTTTTTTTAATAAATGAACATGTGTGAGCACCTATAGGGCCAGCCCACTTAAAGACTTTTTCCCTTTTAGGACTTCGTATTGTGCTTAAGGTACATGTATTGGGTGTCGAAATTAATTTTTTATATGCTCTAGCCCACGGGTATATTTTTATATCAGATGATGTTTTGTGAACATTGACCGCTGCAAGAGCTTCTAAAAGTATATCGACATGAGTACCCTGTAATGCGTTATCTTTTATGTAGTTATATGGGGGAAGCAATTCTGTCATAAAAACTGTTTGATCAAGAGACTGAGCGTGAACATTGATATTAACTAAAACAAAAAAAATTGTAGTGATAATAGTATATATTAATCTCATTATTCTCTCCTTATTCAAGAGTATAGTTTATTTAGGAATAAATTAGTACTGTTGTTTTAAAAATTTTCCCAAACATTTCGTATACAGAATTATTAAAAGGCCTCCGTCGCCGTCATCCTTAGACTAACGAAGAATTAGATTTAGCAACAACGCCCAAAGCAACCCATTCAACAGCCTCTCGCATCGATTTTCTGGCTATGACGGGGATATTGACTTTGACTGAGTAACAACCATTGCCGATTGAGATAGAAGCAATGGTTGTTAACTTACGAAAACACCAACCAGTTTTGCGATAACAAAACACTCATTAACGACTAAATTATAGAAATTAAAAACAATCAATATACAATTTACTGTTTACTTTTTGAATTTATTTCCATATCTCAAACAAACAGCACCTTGCTATTTTAGCATCAATTTGAATAATTATAAAAACAAAAACAACTTACAACCTAAGTCTGGAGAACTTAATGACAAAGGAAATATCAACCCTCTATAATATCGCAGCAACCATAAACTTTTTATCAAAAATAGTTAATGAGGAGACGGGTCTGTTACTATATCTTCTCGGCAAAGAAATCCAAAAGGCAACAGAAAAGATAGACGACACTTCTGATTAATAAACAACACCTTAACTAATCCGCCATACTTAGACATCCCAAATCACAACACATCCAATATTTCTATTTCTACCTCTAATTACGCTTGAAACGTCGAAAAAAGCACCGTCTAGTCCGCACGACTAGGCGGTGTTTTTTATTTCAAACTCCCCCGTTTCCAGTTGGGCACAAGTTAGTTCTTGTGACAAAAACCGATCCAATACTGTTGCTAATTTAGCATTGACACAAAATGCTAAATTAGCATAGCAAGAAGTCATGCCAATAAGCGACGAATACATAGCCAAAAAACTACGCGAGAAATTCAGCTCGTATGAAAAGGCCGCAAAGGCTCTTGGATATTCGGGATACCGCCCTTTCCGAAATGCAATTGTGAAAGGGCTTCCTGAATCAAAAAGGAAATTAGCTCTGATGCTTCTATTGGAGGAACCAGATGAACAAAAATAAAGGTTTCGCAAAAATCGAATTCATTGCCAACTTGGGCGTAATAAACAGACTTCACGAGAAAGGATTCAACAAAAAAATGATCTATAAGACACTGATAAAGGAAGAAAAAATAACCATGTCCTATCCAACATACTGTCGCTATCACCGAACTAAAACCAATGAAACCAACAGCTAAAAACAAAGGGAAACCATGGCGACAATCAACATGATCATGCA
This sequence comes from Desulfovibrio sp. JC010, assembly GCF_010470675.1. NCBI lineage: Bacteria > Pseudomonadati > Thermodesulfobacteriota > Desulfovibrionia > Desulfovibrionales > Desulfovibrionaceae > Desulfovibrio > Desulfovibrio sp. JC010. Next base: position 1,773 of record NZ_VOIQ01000015.1, on the reverse strand, counting down.
AGGCAAGGGCGGTGTAGGCAAAAGCTTTATAGCCAGTCTGCTTACCCAGTATCTTCAGGAATCCGGGAAAGAAATATCCTGTGTGGACACAGATCCAGTGAATGCTACATTTGCCGGTTACAATAGTTTTGACGTCACTACGCTGGACATCATGAAAGATAACGACATTGATCCCAGAAGATTCGATAAACTCGTTGAACTCATGCTGGCCCTTCCCGATGAAGCGGACATGGTCATTGATAACGGTGCGGCCACTTTTGTCCCTCTAGCGAGCTACCTTGACGGAAATCAAGTTTTTCAGATGCTCGCCGAGTCAGAAATCCAAATCAACCTGCATACGGTCATTACTGGCGGTCAGGCCTTGCCGGACACCCTTAGCGGCCTTGGTTCACTGTTCAAAACCTTCAATGTTCCCATCTATGTCTGGATTAATCACTACTTCGGCCCCATCAGCGCAAAGGACAAGGGCTTTGAAGAGTTCAAGGTCTATAAAGACAACTCACACCGCATTGCCGCGCTAATCCGTATCCCCCAGAAGAAAAAAGAAACCTTCGGCAAGGATCTTGAAAATCTTCTCACCGCAAAAATGTCGTTCGAAGAAGCGCAAGACTCAACGCTTCCGATCATGACCCGTCAGCGTTTGAAGATGATCTGGAAAGAAATTCAGCAGGAACTTTCAAACAGTGGACTTTAATAGCGGTATGTCTGAGCAGATTTCTGAAAATGCCCCCCTCACCATTCAGGGCGTGCGCGATTTGATCGCTGAAAAGCACGATGTGTTGCTTGATGAGAATGATCCCATTCTCATGGCTGTGACCATGCATCGCGCCGCCCTGAATGAGTATGAATTGCTGCTGGCCGACCATCAGCAAAAGCTTTCCGCTGACATGTCCGGCCATGTTGCTTCTTTTGCTGCTGAGGTGCGTAAATCCACCAACAGCCTGTTGAGCAAAGCGGTCAAAGCCAACATCGACAATTGTCTGGCCCAGATCAGCGAACATGAAAAGCAAATGAGCCGTTTTATCAGCTCAATCCGGGCCATGGCTATTTTCTCCGGGATTCTTTTCGGGCTGTCCATTGCCGTTTCAGTCTCAGTTATTGTGTGGGGTTCGTGATGGATGAGCGGCTTGTCAGAAACCTGTTGCACAACATGGGACCGACCATTGTTTCAGCTCTTGAAGATGAAAAAGTAGTTGAAATCATGGTCAACCCGGACGGCAAGCTCTGGATTGAAAAACTCGGTGAGGAAATGGCGGTTGCCGGTGCTCTTGCTTCCAGTCAGACCGCCATGATCATTTCATTGGTTGCCAGTGCTCTGGACACAACCGTTACCGACAAAAATCCCATCATTGAGGGTGAATTGCCCGCCGAAAAACCGCTCAACGGCAGTCGCTTTGAAGGCTTGTATCCGCCAGTCGTGCGCAGTGCTTCTTTTACCATCAGGAAAAAGGCCAGCCGGGTCATTCCTCTGGAAGACTACGTGGTCAGCGGGGTCATGAATCATGAAGTCATGAAAGGGACTCTGGCCGCCGTGAAGGACAAGAAAAATATTGTCGTCATCGGTGGGACCGGGTCCGGCAAGACCACGCTGGTCAACGGCATTATCAAATCAATTTCGGAAGTCTCCCCTGCCGACCGGCTGGTCATCATCGAAGACACTGCTGAGTTGCAAAGCCAGTCCCGCAACTCAATTTTTCTGCACACCACTCCGTACACCTCCATCCAGTCATTGGTCCGGGCGACAATGAGGCTTCGCCCGGACCGGATACTTGT